>CAYLZO010000062.1:0-22230 GCA_964387775.1 uncultured Anaerolineaceae bacterium | reverse complement strand
GTCGGCCGTGCGCTCCGACCAGCGGCGGGGCTGCACGCCGCCGGCCCAGCCCAACACGTCGCGGATCGGCGCGCCCACCGGCGCCCAGAGCGTCACTGGCCGGGCCACCGCTCCGGCCACGGTCAAGAGGCGGTGGGTCACCGGCGTGCCCCGCTCGGCGCGGGCGATGTTAAAGAGCGTCTGCACGTTCTGCACCAGGCAGCCGACGTCCAGCGGCAGGCCGGTCTCGGGCACCAGCCGCCCGGTGGCCTCGTAGACCAGCACAAACTCGTCGCCGGCCGGATAGCGGCTCTCCATCGGAAAGAGGCGCACGTCGCGCCGCGGGCCGATGGCCCGCTGCAAGGCGGCGGTGGCTGCCTTGTACCCCTGCTTGAGGGCCAGGATGGCCTGCGTCGCGCCGGTGGCCTCCATGGCCAACTCGACGCCGCGCACCATCTCGGCGGCGCGGCTCTCCATCAGCCGCTGGTCGCACTGGAGCAGGGGATCGCACTCGACGCCGTTGGCAATCACCGTGTCCACCCGGGCGTCGAGCTTGACGTGGGCCGGAAAGCCGGCACCCCCGGCGCCGATCACACCCGCTTCTTTCACCGCTTCGACGAGGTTCTTTGACATTCTCTCAAATCGTAGGGCGCGTTTCCAAACGCGCCTTTTCAGCCGGGTAGGAGCCCCGGCCTATGGCGCATAGCCCGTCATCTCCACAAAGCCGACCCCGCCGACGCTCCCCTCGACCGTCACGCTGCCCTCCCAGTAGATCGGCCCCAGCTCGATCGTCATCTCTTGCTCGGGAAAAGTGGCAGCCACCGTCGCGTCCACGTCGTGACCCGGGATAGTCAGGTGCCACCGGACGGGATACCGCACGCCGTCCACCCACAAAAAGCCCACGCCCTCCAAATCCGTGTAGGAGTAGTAGTAGGACTGGCCCGCCTGGCCCATGTCCACGACGCCCAGGCCCTCGGGACCGTGCAGAGCCGGCGGCTTGGCCGGGGCCAGGTCCAGCCGCAGCCGGTAGCGGCCCGCAGGTGGTGCTGATCGTCCTCGGCCCAGGCCCGCCAGCCCCCGTTCCACACCTCAAAGTGGTCGGTTCTGGCGCCGGCGTCCCAGAACCGGGGCACGTTGGCCCGTTCAAAAAAGACGTGCTCCTGCGCCGACAGGTCACTCACGGCCAGGTGCGCAAAGTAGAGGGGATTGGCGATCCACGAGATGGGCAGAACGCCCCCAATCTGGACTTGTTCCGGAACGTAGGCCTTGAAAAAGACCAGCTCAAAGCTGTGCCGCTGATCGCCCTCCCCTGTCACAAAGCCGGTATAATACCACCACTCGGTTTGTACGTCGAAATGAGCAGCCTCGTCCCGAGGCAAGCTGATGCTCTGGCCGGTCGTTGCACTCTGGAACCGGGCAGGTGTGGGGTGGCGAAAGACAAAAAGCGTCGTCATCAGGGCGGCGGCCAGGAGCAGGAAAACGACCAGAATGGCTAGGATCAATCTACGGAACACACACAACCCCCTGCACAGACTTGGTCCATGATACCACCATTTTCTGACCTTGGCAAATGGTTGCCGTTTGGAGATTGAAGGTTGGAGGTTGTCGGTGGGGGATTGGAAGCCAGAAAGAGCCTACTCGCTGCCCACTACCCACTACCCACTGTCCACTATCCACTGTCCACTGTCCACTACCGACTTGCTAACGCGGGCGACCGTGGGGGCGTGGAGCAGCATGTTGGCATAACTGGCGTTGGCCATGGGGCAGGCGCATTCCTTGTTGGCGATGCTGGCCCGCAGGCGGCGCATCTCGCCGATCTTTTCGTACCAGATGGGCCGCAGGTCGTAGCCGGTCTGGCGCAGGTTGCCCACCGGCTCGGCGCGGATGCAGCAGGTCCACACGTCGCCGTTGGGCGCGATGTGGCCGCTGGCCCAGCCCGCCTGGCAGGGGATGACCTGCGTCTGCTCCTGCAACACCCGCTTGGCGAGCTGGTAGTAGTGCGCCCGGAAGGCTTGGGTAAAGCGGGCCAACGGCTTTCGCGGTGCACCGCGACGCTGGGTTGCTGGCACCGCTTCAGCCCGCGCCGACAAATAGTCGGCGATGGGCGCGTACTCGTCGGGGGCGGGGGTGATGTCCCAGCCCACCGTGTCCAGCTCGACCCGCTCCTCGGCCACCTCGGTGATGTACGAGTCGGGCTCCAGGAATTCGAGCCCCTCCACGATGTCGCGGATGCGCGCCGTGTTGAACTTGCTGACGACCGTGTGCACGCTGAGCACCAGGTTGCTGTGCGTCCCCTGGAGCGCCTTCAGCCCCTGCCACGTCTCCATCGCCCGCTTCCAGTTGCCCGGCACCCGGCGGATCTCGTCGTGCTCCTCGCCGATGCCGTCCAGCGAGAGGTTGATGCCGATCTGCGACTTGGGCGCGGCGGCGCAGATCTGGTCCACGCGATCCAGGATGCGCCGCGTCAGTAGGCCGTTGGTCGGGATGGTGACGACGCCGGGCCGGCACAGCTCGGCCCCGGCGATGACCATCTCGTGCAGGTCGGCACGCAGGAAGGGCTCGCCGCCGGTGAAGGTCAGGTAAAAAGGCGCGTGGCCCAGGTGGGCAAAGACCCGGCGCCACTCCTCGACGCTCATGTCGTCGTTGGGCTTGCGCCACACGTCGCACGTCTTGCACTTGCTATTGCAGCGAAAGCTGACGCTGATCACGATGCTGAACGGCAGCATCTTGGGCCAGCCAAAGTGATAAAAGCTCCAGTAGAGCGGGAGCTTGGGTAATAATTCAAGCATTTTCAAAGGGCCGTATCTAGGTCGGTGTGCTCGAAGGGATCTTCTGTGAGTAGCCCTTCGTGTCGAGCTATTAGGGCACGAAGCCACGCACTGCCAGGTTCGCGGACGTACTTCTTGACAACCGCACTCGAATCCAAGTAGTAGATCGCCATGTTCCAGGCTACGGTCGATTTTCGTGGATCCACTGGGAGAGGGGAGGATCCAGTTCTAACGAGTCCAATTTCTCGCGTAATCGTCTTTTCTCTAGATCCGGGGTCTTTTCCCACTCATCTGCCAGTTTCAGCATGTCGGGCGTGGGTTCGCTGATCAGTCCCTTCGCTCGCAAGGATGCAAGGACCCGCTCTCCACTGTTGCCAACCTCCAACCGTGGCTTTGCATCGGGCAGTACCCCTTGTTCCCTGAGTTGCACTTGCATATCGTGCACTTCCGACTCTAGCTCAACGAGCCGTTCCTGCAAGTGAGCCAAGTCTATCGCCATGTTCAACCTCCTCACGCCTGCTATTGCGGCGATTATAGCATCGCTCACTTCATCTGTCAACGATGTGCCCGGCAACGCTAGCGGAAGACACGCTGATTTCTATCATCATCCTCACGAAAAGTTTACCACAGCGCTCCCCTTTTGTCAAGGGTCGATTTTAACGCGATTCTAACGCGCCCGGCCTTGACAGACCCGCCGCGCCGGGATATAATTTAGCCATGCCTAAATACGGGAGCAGGCCATGAGCAGCGTATCGGTCCAGGACTACTTGCTGACCATCTATCGTCTGCAAGGCAGCGACTCGCCGGTCAGCACCACGGCGCTGGCGGCCCAATTGGGTGTCGCCCCGCCGTCGGTAACGGGCATGATGCGCAAACTGCACCGCGACGGCCTGGTGGCCTACCGGCCCTACCACGGCGTCGTGCTCACCGGGGCGGGCGAGCAGGAGGCCCTGCGCCTGCTGCGCCGCCACCGGCTGTGGGAGCTGTTCCTGACCGACGTCCTGGGCCTGTCGTGGGACAAAGTCCACGCCGAGGCCCACCGCCTGGAGCACGCCACGTCACAGCGGGTGGCCGACCGGCTGGCTGCCTTCCTGGGCGAGCCCCAGGCCGACCCCCACGGCCAGCCGATCCCGGCCCGCGATGGTACACTTCCGCGCCGTGCGGTCCGGCCGCTGATCGAGGTGGCGGTTGGTCAGCGCGCCCACGTCGCCGAGGTGCCCGACGACGACGCCGACCTGCTGCGCCACCTGGCCGACCTGGGCCTGCGTCCCCAGGTCGGGGTCCGGGTCGTCGCCTCGGACCTGCCCGACGGCCCACTGACCATCGAGGTGGATGGCAACGAGTGGACCCTGACGCGTCCGGTCGCCGCTCAGATTCTTGTGGAGAAAGTATAGAGCAAGCGGGTGTGTCTCAAGTGGGTTGTGAGACGCTCGTAGTGCGCGCTCCAGCGCGCTTTTTCGGCGATGAATCGCCGACTACGAACCCCGCTCAACAGAGATGAAACACACCCAAAGAAGACAGCCCCGGCTCGCACGAGACCGGGTTTGAAATGGAGGACGCACAGACATGACAGAAAACCTATCGAGACGAGCATTTATCCGCGCCGGGGCCCTCACCGCCCTCGGTGCGGGAGGGGCGGCGGCCCTGGCCCGCACCCAGGCGGAGGGGCGCCCGGTCCGCGCCGCGCCGCCGGCCCACGCCGGGCACGAAGAAGGCCCCATGCCGACCACCGTCGGCGAGGTGGACCACGCCCGCAACGGCTTTGACCCGACCGACGTCCTGACCGATTTCGACTATGGCCGGGTCTCGACCCTGGAGAGCGGCCAGACGCTGCGCGAATACGACATAATCGCCAGGGACCAGACCATCGAGGTGGCGCCCGGCATCGACTACCCGGCCTGGACCTACAACGGCCGCATCCCCGGCCCCACGCTGCGCTGCACCGAGGGCGACCGCATCCGCATCCACTTTCGCAACGTCAGCACCCATCCCCACACCATCCACTTCCACGGCATCCACCCCTACGAGATGGACGGCGTGCCGGGCGCCGGACCGGGCCTCATTCACCCCGGCGACAGCTTTACCTACGAGTTCGACGCCGAGCCCTTTGGCCTGCACCTCTACCATTGCCACGCCTTTCCGCTGGCGCGCCACATCGCCAAGGGCCTCTACGGCGCCTTCATCGTCGAGCCGGCGGACGGCTGGTCGCCCGTGGACCACGAGTTCATCATGGTCATGAACGGCATCGACGTCGATTTCGACGACGAGAACGACTTTTACGCCGTCAACACCATCCCCTTCCACTACCAGAAGCACCCCATCCCCATCGGCGTGGGCGAGACGGTGCGCATCTTTCTCGTCAACATCCTCGAATTCGACCCCATCAACTCCTTTCACCTCCACGCCAACTTTTTCTACTACTGTCCCACGGGCACGATGCGCACGCCCAGCGAGTACACCGACACCATCATGCAGGCCCAGGCCCAGCGCGGCATCCTCGAATTCTCCTACAAGTTCCCGGGCCTGTTCATGTTCCACGCCCACAAGACCGAGTTCGCCGAGCTGGGCTGGGCCGGCCTCTTTGACGTCCAGCCGAGGGAGGGATAGGCCATGAGCGACGAGAAATCGTTCGATTGGAAGATGGCCCTGCTGCTCATCCTGCCCCTGGTACTGCTGGGCGGCGTCATCGCCCTCTTTGTGACGACGGGCGGCGGCTTGCAGCTCCGGCCCCCGGCCCCCGTCGAGGACCTGGTCGTCGAGCGCACGGTGCTCCGGCCAGGCCGCATCGATCTCCACGTGCGCAACGCCGGCCCCGAGCCGCTGACCATCGCCCAGGTGATCATCAACGAGGCCATCTGGCCCATGACGGTCGAGCCCGGCCCCACGGTGCCCCGCCTGGGCACGGCCACCATCCACCTCGACTACCAGTGGGTCGAGGCCGAAGCCTACGCCCTCACCATCCTCTCGGCCAACGCCATTGCCACCGACGTCGAGATCCCCGTCGCCTTTGCCACGCCCGAGCCCACGGCCCGCACCTTTGGCAGCTTTGCCCTCATCGGTCTCTACGTGGGCATCATCCCCGTCTACCTGGGCATCCTCTGGTTCCCGGCCCTGCGCCGCCTGGAGCGCCGCTGGATGGTGCTCCTGCTGGCCGTCACCGCCGGGCTGCTCATCTTTCTCGGCCTGGACACCCTGGCCGAGGCATTCGAGCCGCTCGAGGGCGTGCCCGATCCCTTCCAGGGGGTGGGCCTCGTCGGCATCGGCGCCGTGGGGACGTTCCTGCTGCTGGACGCCATCAGCCGCCGCCAGAAGGCCGCCGGCGGGGAAGGCAGCGCGCGCCGGCTGACTGTCGCGACGATGATCGCCCTGGGCATCGGCCTGCACAACCTGGGCGAGGGGCTGGCCATCGGCGCCGCCTACAACGTGGGCGAGATCGCCCTCAGCAGCTTTCTCGTCGTCGGCTTTATCATCCAGAACATCACCGAGGGGCTGGGCATCGTCGCGCCCCTGCTGCGCGACCGGCCCGGCCTCGGGCGGCTGGCCCTCCTGGGGCTCCTGGGCGGCGCGCCGGCCATCCTCGGCACCTGGATCGGGGGCCTCAGCCCCTCGCCGACGCTGGCCGTGCTCTTTTTTGGCATCGGCACCGGCGCCATCTTTGAAGTCGTCTACGAGATCGCCCAGTTGATCCGCCAGGACACCGCCGAGGAGCCGATGCCCCTGACCGTCTTTGGCGGGGTCCTGGCCGGGATGCTGCTGCTGTGGGTCACCGGCTTGCTCATCAAATGAGGTCCTGTCCTTTGACGGCCGGGGCCGAAAAGTGGCGCAAAAACCGAATCTGGGGTACAATAGGGCCAAGCACCGGAGCGACGACGGCTTGAACTCGATCATCCAGTTCACCGCTCGCAGCAGGCAACACGGACCTCGACGCTGACCGTGAGTAAATGGCTCCCTTCGTAGCAGTTGAGCCACAGACTTTATCCCACACTTCTCAACCGGGGTCCTGCCTGCTTTGTGGCTCGAGGAGCCGAGAAACTTGGGAATATTGACGTGCAAGACCTAGAACGCTGGCTGAAAAGACAAGGATTTGGGCCGACCACGATAGTGTTCGCCGCCCTCGCCGCCGCCATCCTGACGCTGGTCGCTGTCGCGTGCGTGGGTCTGCTCATCGCCGGGGCAGTCGCCGGCGCCTATTTGGGCCGGGGGGAACAAGCCACGGTTGCCGCTGGCGTCCCAGGGACCGGGACCAGCCAGGCCGCAGCGCAGGCGGCCGAGACGGCCCTTGCGCCCCCGGCAGCTCGCCAGGAGGCTGGAGAAGCGCAACCTCCCCAGCCGACGGCCGCCGTCCAACTGCGGGAAACGCCGCAAGATGCCCCGCCGGCCGAGCCGACGGCGACGCCCGTCCTGACCGGAACGCCCCAGGCCGGCGGCACCTCGCCTGAGGGCGATGCCTCGCCACCGGAGGGCGCGCCGCCACCGCCCCAGCCCGTGGAGGCGGCCGGGGCATCGCCCGCCAGCGCCCTGGTCCAGTACATGAGCCAGTCCGGGCCACCCGCCTCCCTGGAGCTGACCCCCACCACCCAACTGACCCTCTCCTCGGTGATTTTCGTCGAGAACGTGGGCCAGTTCCCCGACGGCGTCCGCTACCAGGCCCGGGGGCGGGCCGGTGGCGGCGTGTGGCTGGCCCCCGGCGCCATCTGGCTGACGCTCATGGAGGGCGTGCCGGCCTTTGGCCAGCCGCCGCCCGGCGAGGCGTCGGCGCCCTATTGGAAGGCCCGCGACGGCCAGCAGGGCGTCCTCCTCAAGCTCAGCTTCGAGGGGGCCAACCCCAACCCCGAGATCGTGCCCTTTGAGCCCCTCGACACCCGCGTCACCTACCTGCACGGCGACGAGCCGGCCAACTGGCAGAGCGGCGTGCCGGTCTGGGGCGGGGTGCGTTACGTGGACGTCTATCCCGGCGTGGACCTGGAGCTGACGGGCCAGGACGAGGATTTCGTCCAGCGCTTTGTCGTTCATCCCCGGACCGACGGCTCGGCCGAGGTCGCCGATCTGTTGGGCGCCGTGCGCTTGCGCGTCGAAGGCGCCGACGACGTCGCCCTGGAATCGCTGCCCTTGCCCGCCAGCGGTGAGGACCAAGCGGCTCCGGCCATGGCCTATCTCCTGCGGCTGCAGACGGGCCTGGGCGAGGTGACGCTGCCCCTCTTTCGCCTGGAAGTGGCCGGGGAGGATGGCGAGGCGCCCGCCCTGCCCGCGCCGCGCCTGCTCGGCGACGGCGCCAGCGTCGAGGCTCCCTTCTCTGTTCCGGCCGACGAAGCGGGGACGGCGGCCGGCAACGTCGTCTACACCTCGCTGCTGGGCGCCGGGGGCAACGCCGGCAGCCTGGGCGTCGCCGTGGACGGAGCGGGCGGGCTGGGCGACGCCTACGTGATCGGCTACGCCTACCAGCCGGCGGCCTTCTCCGCGCCCGGGCTCTTTCAGACCTCGGCCGCCGGCAGTTACGACGCCTTTGTGGCCAAGATCGGGGCCGGGGGCCGGGAGATGGTTTACGCTACGTTCCTGGGCGGCAGCGGCGACGAGGCCGGCGGCGCCATCGCCGTGGACGGCTGGGGCCGGGCCATCGTCGCCGGCGTGACCGACTCGCCCGACCTGCCGGTGACGGCCGGCAGCTTTGACACCGGCTATGGCGGCGGCCTGGACGCCTTTGTCGCCCGCCTCGACGCCTCCGGCGCGGGGCTGGATTATGCCGGGTACCTGGGCGGGAGCGGCTTTGACCGGGCCTGGGCCGTGGCCGTCGACGCCCTGGGCCACGCCTACGCGGCGGGCACCACCGACTCGGCCGACTTTCCCATCACCGGGGGGAGCTGGGACACCGCCCTCGACGGCCGCGACGCCTTTGTGGTCAAGATCGACGCCGGCGGCGGGCGCCTGGCCTACGCCACGCTCCTGGGCGGCGGCGGCGCCGATGAGGGCCTGGGCCTGGCCGTGGGCGGTGTGGGCAACGCCTACGTGGTCGGCACCACCCACTCGCCCGATTTTCCCACCACCGAGGGCGCCTTTGACCGCGCCGGTTCGACGGGGCTCACCGGGGCACCGGGGGGCGACGCCGACGCCTTTGTCGCCAAGTTCAACGCCGATGGCTCCGGCCTGGCCTACGCCACGTTCCTGGGCGGCTCGGCCGCGGACTATGGCCGGTCGGTGGCCGTGGACGGCGCCGGGCGGGCCACCGTCGCCGGCTCGACCCGCTCGGCCGATTTCCCCACCACGCCCGGCGCCTTTGACGTGGCCCACGATGGCGGGCTCGACGCCTTCCTCGTGCGTTTGAACGAGACCGGGGCCGGTCTGGATTATGGCGCCTTCCTGGGCGGCAGCGGCGACGATTGGGGGCAGGCCGTGGCCGTGGATGGCGCCGGGTACGCCTATCTGACCGGGGCCAGCCCCTCCCTTTCGGCCGTCGGCTCCCCGAGGGTCGGTGGGGGTGGGCTGGGCGTCTTTGTGGCGCGGGTGGACGAGCTGGGCACCCGCCTGGCCCACGCCGAGACGCTGCGGGTCGGGCTGGGGCAGGCCGTGGCCGTGGACCGCCTGGGCAGCGTCTACGTGGCCGGCGTCGGCCCCTCGGCCGGTTGGTGGGACGCCTACGCCGCCAAGCTCGTGGTTGGCACCCCCTTCCTCCGGCTGCCGGTGGACGATGGGGGCAATTTCGCCCGGGCCGCCCTGGGCAACGTCGGCGACCGGGGGCCGGGCCGGGTCAACTCCTGGTTTGACCACCGCTTCCCCAACCACAGCCAGAATCAAAAGCTGGCCCGCTGGGACGGTGTGGACATCCCCTTCACCGCCGCGTCGCCGTCGCGCATCGGCGAGAGCTGGTACGACGGCCACGGGGGCACCGACTTTCGCCGCGACGGCTGGGACGAGGCCATCTATGCCGCCGCGCCCGGCACGGTCATCGACACGGTGACGACCTGCCAGGTGGGCCAGACGGCCTGCGGCGCCTATTTCGGCAACCGCGTCTGGCTCGACCACGGCAACGGCTACGCCACGGTGTACGCCCACCTCAAGTCGGTCTCGGTGGCGGTGGGCGACCGCGTCGCCGATCCGGCGGCCCAGGCCCTGGGCATCATGGGCAATACGGGGCGGAGCCTGGGCACCCACCTCCACTTTGCCCTCTATTTCGACGAGGATCGCGACGGCCGCTGGACGAGCGACGAGGTGGTCGATCCCTACGGCTGGGCCGGCGCGGGCCGCGACCCGGCCGGCGGCCCCGGCTGGTACCTGTGGGCCGAGCCACTGACGGTCCGGCAGCTCGTCGTGCCGGGGATGTCCGGGGATGCCGTCCTGCACAGCCCCGCCGGCTACGTGACGGCGACGCTGCCGGCCGGTGCCGTGACCGGCGCGGCCGTGGTGGAGCTGGCGGACCTGCCGCCCGGCGGCCGTCCGGAGGCCGATTGGCACGCGACCGGCCGCGGCTTTTGGCTGCGCGGCGAGCGCCTGCCGGTGGGAGAAGCAGGCGCCGCGCCGAGCCTGGCCCGGCCCCTGGCCCTGAGCGTGAGCTACCGCGACAAGGACCTGGTCCACCTGGACGCCGGGGGGCTGACGCTCTTCCGCTGGGACGCGGGGCGCAACGCCTGGGACTCGCTGCCGACCACGGTCGACCAGGCGCACCACCGGGTCAGCGCCGAGACGAGCGATCTGGGTCGCTTTGACCTCCACGCGCCACTGCTCTGCCCCGCCGACGACCACGAGCCCGACGACGACCCCGGCGCGGCGCTGGCAGTTGCTGCCAACGGGGCCCCGGTGACTCGCCTCTTTGACATCGCCTCCGACGTCGATTGGTTCCGTTTTGAGGCCGAGGCCGGGGCGGTGTACGTGGCCGAGACCGAGCCGCTGGGCACGGGCGTCGGCGCGACCCTGCGCCTCTACGACGCCGACAGCGCCTCCCCGCTGGCCCAGGGGGAGGGGCGGGCCGGCGGTGCCTCCTACCTGGCCTGGCAGGCCCCGGCCGACGGCATGTACCTGGTGCGCGTCCGCCCGGCAGAAGGCAGTGCCCGCGGCTGCGAGGCCACCTACCGCTTCCGCCTGGCCCGGGTCTTGGCGCCCGACCAGGTGACCATCGCCGGGCCGGAGGGTGTGGCCCTGGGCGTGACGGCCGCCTTTACGGCGACGGTCGGCCCGGCCGCGGCGACGGCGCCCATCACGTACACGTGGTGGGTCAGCGGCCAGGTGGCCGTCACCCACAGCGCGGGCTTGAGCGACACCTACGAATTGAGCTGGGACACGCCCGGCGAGCGGCAGGTCGTCGTCACCGCGACGAACGCAGCCGGCTCGGCTGTCGTCAAGCGATCGGTGCGGGTCTATGGGCCGGTGGTGGCCGATTTTACTGCCTCGCCGCGGGAGGGCGAGGCCCCGCTGGCGGTCATGTTCATCAACAAGTCCACGGGCGAGTATGGCCGGAGCCGGTGGCAGTTTGGCGACGGGGGAGAGAGCGAGGCAAAGAGTCCGACCCATACCTTCCAAGAGCCGGGGGTTTACACGGTGACGCTGACGGTGAGCGGGCCGGCGGGCGAGAGTTCGGCGACTCGGACCGAGTTCATCGCGGTGCGCCGCAGGGCACCCGCCATTACGGGCAACCACGGGGTCTACCTCCCCTACATCGTCCGCAAATAGCAGGGCGTGGCGACACCCCCATCCTGAACCGATTGTTTTGCCAGGCCGGCTGTGCTTATGCTCGCTGCTTTGGACACCTGAGCGGGCTGTGGTATAATTCCACCGGTGCGCGGGCAGGGAAACGGGCGACGGCGTTTCCCGATTTGGCTGCCTTGAGCCAATGATCTCACCTGCCCTCGATAGGAGTCGCCCTTTGAAACTCAAGACCTTGCTCACGATTACGAGCGTGATCGCGTTGGTCAACGGAGGCAGCTATTTGCTGGCCCCGGCGATGACGATGGCCTCCTTTGGCTTCGAGGTCAGCCCGGCGGGCAGGCTCATGGCCCAATACTTTGGTGCTACGACGGTGGGTGTGGCCTCCCTCGGCTGGATGGGCAGGCGGATGGTGGACACCGGGGCCCGGCAGCCGCTCGTGTTCGTGCTGTTTGTCGTCTTTGTGCTCTATGCCGGGGTGGACCTCGTCGGGGTACTGTCCCACGTGATGAACACCCTGGGCTGGACCTTTGTCGTTACCGACCTGGCGATTGCGACGGGATACGGCTATTTTCTGTTCGCCAGACCGGCGCCCTGAGATGGGAGGCGCCGTACAACAAACAACGGAGAGGAAACTACCGTGGTCACCGATTGGTTTGTATCGCTGAGCCCCATCACCCAAGCCTTGCTGGCGACGTTGTTCACCTGGGGATTGACCGCGCTGGGCTCTGGGGCGGTCTTTTTCTTTCGGACCATCGAGCGCAAGGTGCTTGACGGGATGCTCGGCTTTGCGGCCGGGGTGATGATCGCCGCCAGTTACTGGTCGCTGCTGGCGCCGGCCATCGAAATGGCCGAGAATGGTCCGGTCCCGGCCTGGCTGCCGGCCACCGTTGGCTTTTTGCTGGGTGGGGCCTTTCTGTGGGGGTTAGACAAGGTTTTGCCTCACCTGCACCTGGGCATGCCCATCGAGGAGGCGGAGGGCTTGCCGACGAACTTGCAGCGGAGCATCCTTCTGGTCCTGGCCATCACCCTGCACAACATCCCGGAGGGGCTGGCCGTGGGGGTGGCTTTTGGTGCCGTGGCCGCCGACCTGCCGGCGGCCTCCCTGGCGACGGCGGTGGCCCTGGCCCTGGGCATCGGCATCCAGAACTTTCCCGAGGGCACGGCGGTCTCGGTTCCCCTGCGCCGGGAAGGGTTTTCCCGCCTCAAGAGCTTCTGGTACGGGCAGCTTTCGGGCATGGTCGAGCCGGTGGCTGGGGTCCTGGGTGCGGCGGCGGTGTTGCTCATGCGGCCCATCCTGCCCTACGCGCTGGCCTTTGCCGCCGGGGCCATGATCTACGTCGTCGTCGAGGAGCTGATCCCCGAGGCCCAGTTGGAGACGATCACCGACGTGGCGACGGTGGGCGCCATGCTGGGCTTTGCGACGATGATGACCCTCGACGTAGCGCTGGGCTGAGGGGGATGGGCAGCAATGTGGCCTGGCTTGCAGACGAGCCAGGCAAGCGCTGGTACAATGCCTTTGAAAAGATACCATCTGGTCGATTCTGGGTTACGATCCACCGTATCTAGAAAGGCAAAAGTGGAAAATGGCGGATAAAGTTGTCAAAAGCGAAGAGGAATGGCGGGAGGAACTGACCCCCGAGCAGTATCGCGTGCTCCGGCAGAAGGGCACGGAACGGCCCTTTACGGGCGAGCACTACCGTCACAAAAAAGAGGGCACCTATCTCTGTGCGGCCTGCGGAAATGAACTCTTTGACTCGGAGACCAAGTACGAGTCCGGCTCGGGCTGGCCGAGCTTTTGGGCGCCCGCCTCGGAGGACAGCGTGGAGACCGAGCGCGACACCAGCCACGGCATGGTGCGGACCGAGGTCGTCTGCGACCGCTGCGGCGGCCACCTGGGCCACGTGTTCGAGGACGGCCCCGATCCGACGGGCCTGCGCTACTGCATCAATTCGGTGGCCCTGGAGTTCGAGCCGGAGGACGGGGAAGGATCGTAGCTGCATTGAGAAAAGTTGGGGGTTCTATGTTAGGCTGGACGTTGGTCATTGGCTTTGTAGTCGCTCTGTTGGTGGGAGGCGTGGTTTTGTTGGCAGGTTCTTTACCCGGAGAGGATGAGGAGGCGGCGGTCGCAACCCGGCCGGCGGCGAGAGGCGAGATCCCGCCCATCGACGCGGCCGCGCCCGCCGACACCGAGACCGCCACCTTTGCCCTGGGCTGATTCTGGGGACCCGACTCCCGGTTCGGGAGTCTACCGGGGGTGATCCGCACCCGCGTCGGCTACGCCGGCGGGTCGGAGGAGAACCCGACCTATCGCAGCCTGGGCGATCACAGTGAGACGCTCCAGATCGACTATGATCCGGACCAGATTTCCTACGAGGCGCTGCTGGACGTCTTTTGGAGCAGCCACAGCCCTACGGCCCGGCCCTGGTCCAAGCAATACGCGTCGGTCATCTTTTACCACGATGCCGAGCAGAAACGCCTGGCCAAAGAGAGTCGGGATCGCGTAGCCGCCGAGTTGGGTAAAAAGATCCATACCGAGATCGTGCCCTTCTCCAAGTTCTACCTGGCCGAGGACTATCACCAGAAATACCGGCTGCGCGGCGTGCGCGAGCTGGAAGCCGAGTTAGAGGCCATCTACCCCGACTTGGAGGATTTCGTGAACTCGACGGCGGCGGCCAAGGTGAATGGCTACGTGGGCGGCCACGGTTCGCTCGGTCGGCTTCAAAACGAGATCGAGCAGTTTGGCCTGTCCCCGGAGGCTGAGAAAGCTTTGTTGGATCGGGTAAAGGCCGGGCAGCGCTAGCCGGTTGTCGGAGAGAACTATAGGGGTTCGTAGTAGGCGCTTCAGCGTCACGGAAACGCGCTAAAGCGCGCACTACAAACCACCTCTCCGCCAGGCTGCTGGGAAGCCAATCGCTTTCGAGGGGGAAAAGGGGATGGAAAAACGATTGCTTGCCCATCTACGGTTGGTTCTCCTGTTCGTCGTGGGGATGGGCCTCGCCACCTGCGGATCGCCGACAGCCGCACCGCCGACCGCCATGCCCCTCCCCGCACCCACCGGCACGCCGCCCCCCGCCAACGCGCTCCGGCCCGAGGACCTGGAGGCCTTTGATTTCGTCATCGCCCGCAAGCTGGAGGCCGTGCCCCTGGCGGGCATCGCCCTGGCCATCCGCTGGGGCCAGAATCCGGCCTACGTCCAGGGCTATGGCTACGCCGACCTCGAAAACGAGGTGCCGGTCGAGCCCACGACCGTCTTTCGAATCGCGTCGTTGACCAAGCAGTTCACGGCGGCGGCCATCATGCAGTTGGTCGAGCAGGGTCAGCTCAGCGTGGACGACCCGGTACAGGAATTCTACCCCGACGCGCCGGCCTCCTGGTCCGGGATCACGATCTATCACCTGCTGACCCACACCTCGGGCATCCCCCACCCGGAGGACCTGCCGCCGGCGATGATCGAGCCGGGGATGCACCATCCCAACACGGCCGAGGAGCTGGTCGCCGCCCTGCACGACGTGTCCCTTGCCTTCGAGCCGGGCAGCCAGTTCCAATACGGCAACGCCGGCTACGGGTTGCTGAGCGGCGTCGTCGAGCAGGTCAGTGGCCTGGCCATCGAGGACTATTTTCAACAGCGTTTTTTCGAGCCGCTGGGCCTCGACTCGACCCTCAACTGCCTGAGGCGTTTCGAGGGAATCGCCCAGGGCTACCGCATCGCCGGGCGCGACCTGGTGCCGGTCGTCTCCTACAATCCCTCGCGCCTGCTGGGGGCCACGGGCCTGTGCAGCACGGCGGGCGATCTCGTCAAGTGGCAGCAGGCGTTGGCCGAGGGCCGGGTCGTGGACCCCGAGAGCTACCTGCAAATGACGACGCCAACCCATTTGAACGACGGCACCACAGTGCCCTATGGTTACGGCCTGGCGCTGGATGCCCAGGCCGTCCTTCACGGCGGAGGGACGGCGGGCTTTCGCTCGCTGCTGGTCTATTTCTCCGACGACGACCTGACCATCGTGCTGTTGTCCAACACCGACGTGCCGGCCAGCTACTCGCTGGAGGCGCTGGCCGACGTGATCGCCACCCGGATTCTGGGTGCCCCGGAGGGCTAGGAGTGACAAAGATGCTGAGCAATCCCGTCGTCGAGGCCATGCTGAGCCGTAAATCGATCCGCAAGTACACCGATCAGGTGCCTTCGGACGAGGTCGTCGAGACCATCGTCCGGGCCGGGCAGCAGGCGCCCTTTGCCTACCAGATGGGCAGCCTGCTGCTGTCGCGCAATCGAGACAAGAATCCCTTCAAGGCCCCCCTCTTTTTCATCGTCTGTGTGGACGCTCACCGCCACGAGGCGATCATGGCCCGGCGCGGCTGGAAAATGGTCCAGAATGACCTGTCTCTGCTGCTCTTTGGCATTCAAGATGCGACCCTGATGGCCGAGAACGTGGTCATCGCCGCCGAGAGCCTGGGCCTGGGCAGTTGCTTCCTGGGCGGCATCCCCTACCACGCCGATCAGTTCGTCGAGCAATACAAGCTGCCCCGCCGGGTCTTTCCCCTGGTGGGCCTGGCGATGGGCTACCCTGCCGAGGCCCCCCCGCCCCGCCCCCGGTATCCGCTGGATTTCACCCTCTTTGAAGGGGAATACCCCGAATTCAGCGACGAGCAGGTCGAGCGGGCCATGGCCCAGATGGACGAGGGCTACCTGGCCCAGGACTATTACCGGCGGCACAAGGCCCTGATCCGCCTGGAGGGCGACCGGGAGGAGACCTTCACCTACGACACTTACAGTTGGACCGAGCACATCTCGCGCAAGACGGGCCAGTGGCTCGAATCGCCGGACGAGCTGTTGGCCCAGTTTGCCAAGTGCGGCTTTCACATCCCCGGCTTTGAGGGCGCCGAGTCAGGCCAAGTGACAACAGTAGCTCACCACGGAGACACGGAGAGCACAGAGAATTGAGAGACTTTGCTCAAACCCTCCGTGTTCTCCGTGTCTCTGTGGTTCAACTACCCTTGTCAGCATTGTTCGAGCCGCCGGCGGGCGTGGGCCAGGATCTCGGCGTGGTCGAAGGCCAACGGCGGCGGGGCGTCCAGGTCGAACCAGCCGATCTCGGCGGCGTCGCTGGCCGCCCGCAGATCTCGGAGCTCGACCTCGTCTGCCGCCGACACGGCCAGGTGGGCGATGCTGATCGTCCAGCCCCGGGGGTCCCGGCCCGGCGCGCCAAAGGCGTGGAGCTGTTCCACGTGACGCGGCTCGGCGCCTGTCTCCTCCCGCAGCTCGCGGCGGGCGGCGGCTTCCAGCGGCTCGTGGGGCTCCACAAAGCCGCCGGGGATGGCCCAGCGACCTTCAAAGGGAGGGTTCTTGCGTTTGACCAGCAGCACCTGCTGGCGCCCAGCCCTCTTTGCAACGACGACGATGTCCACCGTGACTGCTGGCAATTGACGGCGCTTTTTCTCGACCATGACCTTCCTCCCCGGTCCAAAATATAGCCGAACCACCCGAACTTGTCAAACGGCAGCATTTTGACTTACCCCCACTTTTGAGGTATCATGCCGGCAACTTGCATCCTGGGTAGATCATGAGCGGAACAAAATCCGAGACCGGGCAAATACTCGTCCTCGGCGCAATCGTCGCACTCTTTTTTGCAGCCCTGTTCGTCCTGCTCTTTGCGGCGAACGTGCAAAAGCCCCTGGATCACGACGAGCACCAGTTCGTCGCCAGCGGCGCCCTCCTCGCCGAGCGGGGACTGCTGCCCTACCGCGACTACGCCTACTTTCACGTGCCCAACCTGGCCTTTGTCTATGCCGCCCTTTTCGGCACCAGCCGCCACTACCTGCTGGCGGCCCGCCTCTTTTCCACCGTCTGCGCCTGGCTCGGCTTGATCCTCGTCTTTGCCATCGCCTATCGTCTCTTCCATGCCCATCGCCGGCCGGTCCGCCTCTTGATCGCGGCCGGCGCCGTGATCCTGCTGGCGACCAACCCCCTCTTTACCTACACCAGCGGCAAGGCCTGGAACCACGATCTGCCCCTGCTCCTGGCCCTGGCCGCCTTCCTTCTGCTCAGCCGGAGCGCCCGGGGAGGGCGGGGCCGCGGCCGCGGCCGCGAGTCGCTCTTTTGGACCGGTTTCCTCGTGGGCCTGGCGGCCGGCACGCGCCTCTCTTTCATCCTCCTGCTCCTGCCATTCTTGGCGATGACCCTCGCGCATCCCGCGGCCCGCACCTGGCGGGCGCGGTGGGCCTTTGCGGCTTGGTTGGCGTTGGGGGCGGCCGTGGCACTGCTACCCGCCCTCGTCCTCTTTGTCCTGGCCCCCGAGCAATTCCTCTTTGGCAACCTCGAATACGCCCGCTACAACACCCTCTACCGCCGTGAGATGGGCTTTCACCCGGGCGACGTCAGCGACGTCGCCATGAGCCTGGGTGGCAAGTTCCAGTACCTGGCCCGCTACGTGGTCAGCGCGCCGGGCAATCTGCTCCTGTTCCTCGCCTTCCTCTTCTTTCCTCTGGCCCTGAACCTGGGGCGCCTGCGCCGCACGCCGCCCTACTGGTTCGAAATCAGCCTCTCCCTGGCCCTCTTTCCCTTCCTGCTGCTGGGCGCCTTGGCCCCGACCCCGGCCTTTTTCCAATATTTCTACGCTCTGGTCCCCTTCCTGCTGCTGGGCGTGCTCTATGGCCTCGCCGCGCTCCGCGACCGGGCTGAGACCCAGCGGTGGGGACTCGCCCTCCTGGCCCTCATCGTGGTCCTCGCCGGGGCCTATGGCGCCAAGAGCTACGAGACGGTAGACGATCTGTTCACGCTTGATGACTGGTTGCCGATCCAGGTCCATCGCACCGGCCAAGAGATCGGCGTCGCGGTGGGCGGCGGCCGGGTGCTGACGTTGGCGCCCCTCTACCCGCTGGAGGGCGGGGCCGACATCTATGAAGAATTCGCCACGGGCTCCTTTGCCTGGCGGGTGGCACCCTTTGTGCCCCAGGCACAGCGCCAGGCCGCCGGCCTCGTCGCCCCGGCCGACCTGGGCGCTTTTCTCGCCGCCGAGCCCCCGGCGGCCATCCACGTCGGCCACGAGGGCGCCCTGGAGGAGCCCCTGGTCCGCTATGCCCAGGAGCACGGCTACCAACCCCGCTCGCTGCGCGACGGCACGACCCTGTGGCTGGCCGGACCTTAGCCTCTGCTGCGAGCCACTTCTTTTGACTTCCCCACCCTTTTGTAGTAGTATCAAGCCACCAAATCGAGTCCCCGCGTCGGGGGCTGTATTCGTCGGCACATGATGAGCAAAGAGAGACACAGGTGGCTGTCGTGGATCGTCCTGGGGGGGCTGATGGCCGTGGCCCTGGCCCTCCGCTGGCGCTACGTCCAGCAAGTCAGCTTCTCGGTGGACGAGTTCAACACCATCTGGGCGGCCATGAACGTGCCGCGCCGGGGCCTGCCCAGCTTTCCCTCGGGCAACATCTATCCCCACGGCTTTGTCTTTACCTACCTCGTCGTGCCCTTTGTCCTGGGTGCCTTCAACGAGATGCTCGTCCACGTCCCGGGCCTGATCCTCAGCCTGGTCACCATCCCCGCCGCCTACTGGGTCGGCCGCAAGCTCTTTGACGCGCGGGTGGGCTTCTTCGTGGCCGCCATCCTGACCATAGACCCCGACTGCATCCTCTGGGGTGGGCGGGTGCGGATGTACGGCCAGCTCCAGCTCCTGACCTTGCTCGTCGTCTACTTTTACTACCGGGGCCTGGCCCACGACCGCGACCGCGACCGCTACCTGGCCCTGGGCCTCGTCGTCGTCGCCATCTTTACCCACGCCGAGGCCGGCCTCCTGCTGCCCGTGCTCGGCCTGGCGACGCTGGTCGCCTGGCCCTGGCGCCGGCTCCTGCGCCGGGACGTGGTCCTGCCTTTCCTCCTCGCTGCCGCCGGGGCGCTGGTCTTTTTCCTCCTCTCCAAGTACGGCCAGCCGGGCCACCTGGAGACCTTTGAGCAGGAGAACCGCTTCTACCTGGGCCTGCCGGGCGATCCCCTCAGCGGGCCGAGGATCTTTGCCCCGGTCCTGCTCGACCTGCATCGCTTGCCCTTCACCCTCTTGGCCCTCGCCGGGCTAACTTTTGTCTTTCGCCCCCGCTTTGACCGGCAGTCGCCCGTGACCTACCTCTACGTCGTGCTCATTTCGACGCTGGTGCCCCTCGTTGTGCTGGCCAACGCCACCTGGCAGAACGAGCGCTACCTCTTTATGCTGCTCCCGCTCCTTTTCCTCGTGGCCGGCCGGGCTGTGTGCCGCCTCCTCGACCTGTCGCCAGCGTTGCAACGGACCCGCCGCTGGCAGCCGGCCGCCCTCGCCTTCCTGGCGGCCCTCTACGTGGGGCTGACGGGCACTCGCCTGGCCTACCGGCAGGAGCTGGGCTACGACCTGGCCTTCCGCTACCTCCGCGGGCAGGTGGCGCCGGAGGCGGGCGACTGCGTGGTGACGGTCTCGCCCAGCCCCTGCGCCGTCTATATGGAGAACTGCGACCACTTTGCCATCCAGCACGGCTACCAGGAATTCGTCCTCTCCCGGCCGGGCGACGAGGTCCCCGTGGACCTGTGGACGGCCACGCCGGTCCTGACCCAGACCGCCGAGTTCGTCGATTTGCTGCAAACAGCGCCCCGTGTCTGGCTGGTGAGCGACACCTGGCGCTTCCAGACCCGCTACAACGCCGACTTTGTCCAGACCGTCCTGCGCCACATGGAGCTGGTCTTCCGCGAGCGGGGCGTGCTGATCTTTCGCGCCGAGGGCTATGGGCCCGTGCGCCAGCCCCCGGTCCAGCGCGAGCACGATGCCGCGTTCGACCAGGCGCTGGCCCTGACCGGCCTGGGGCTCTCCGACGACAATCCCCGGCCGGGTGGCGACCTGGAGGTCACGCTGTCGTGGCAGGCCTTGGAGGAGGCCGGCGTGGCCTACACCGCCTTCCTCCATCTGCTGGCACCCAACCTCACGCGCGTGGCCGGCGTCGACGAGCCCGTGCTGCGGGGCCTCTACCAGCCCACGTTCTGGCCGCCGGACGTGACCTTTGCCGACGCTCACACGCTGGCCCTGCCGCCCGACCTGCCGCCGGGCCGCTACCGCCTCGACCTGGGCCTCTATCCCACCGGCCAGCCCGGCGACCTGCTGCCCGTGGCCGGCTGGGACCGCCTGCCGCTGGCGATGCTGACCGTGGGCGACGTGGACGCGCCGACCCCGCCCACCGTCTCGACCGATTTCACCTTCGAGGATGCCCAGGCTGACGGCCGGGTCCGGCTCCTGGGCTACGATTTCGCCTGCAATTGGCAGCTCGCCGCTTGTAGCCTGCAACTCCACTGGCAGGCGGCAGAGGCCATGACTCGCGACTATACTGTCTTTGTCCACCTCGTCGCCACGGACGGCACCATTGCCGCCCAGGACGACCGGGCGCCGGGTGATTCCTTCTTTCCCACCTCCACCTGGCTGCCGGGCGCACGCGTCCAGGATTGGCACACACTCAATCTGCCCGAAACGTTGCTGTCCGGCGAGCATACGCTCCTGGTGGGCCTCTACCACCAGCCCACGGCCGGCCGCCTGCTGGTCTCTGACGCCGGGGGGGAGATGCTGGGCGACGCCCTCCCCCTGGAGACCTTTGTCCCCGGCCCGGAGTCGCCTTGATGGCTGCCTCGACCGCCGCGCCCGGCCGGCGGGAATACCACCGCTGGCTTTCGGCTCACTGGGTGGAACTCGCCGTCTGGGTTTTTATCGTCGCCTACGTCGCCTTTTTCGGGACGCTGACCGTTCGGCAGCACAATGCTTTTCAAACCACGGCCTTTGACCTGGGCAACGTGGACCAGGCAGTGTGGAACACGCGCCATAGCATCATCGAAAGTGGCGGTCGCATCCTGCACATGACCAACATCGAGGGGCTGACCAACCGCCTCGGCACCCACGTCGAGCCGATCCTGCTGCCCATCTCCCTCCTCTACTTCCTCTGGAGCGACCCCCGCGCCCTCCTCCTCATCCAGACCCTCGTCATCGCCCTCGGCGCCTGGCCCGTCTACCTCCTCGGGCAACACGCAACACGCAACACGCAACACGCATCAACCTCAACCTCAATCCTGGCCCTGACCCTCGCCCTCGCCTACCTCCTCTTCCCCGCCCTCCAATCGGCCAACGCTTTCGACTTTCACGCCGTGGCCCTGGCGCCCACCTTTTTTCTCTTGGCCTTTTACTGCCTGGAGACCGAGCGCTGGGGCGGGTTCGCCCTCTTTGCCGTGCTGACCATGAGCTGCAAGGAGGACATGCCGCTGCTGGTGGCCATGCTGGGCCTCTACGCCCTGGTGGTCCGGCGCCGCTGGTGCGTCGGGTTGCTGACCGTCGCCGCCGCCGGGACCTGGTTCTTCCTCGCCGTGGGCTGGATCATGCCCCACTTTGATACACGCGGCGTCTCGCCCTTTGCTAACCGCTACGCCCACCTGGGCGGCGGCCCGCTAGAGATGGCCGTCACCATCGCCACCCGGCCCGGCCTGGTGCTCGACCAGCTCCGGGCGGCCGAGGCCCTGGCCTATCTGCGCGACCTGCTGGCGCCGGTGGGCTTTTTGCCGCTGCTGGCACCCCAGGTGCTGGCCCTCGCCGCGCCGAGCCTGGCCGTGAACCTGCTCAGCAGCGAGGGCCACATGCACCAACTGGAGGGCTTTCACTACGGCGCGACCCTGGCGCCCATCGCCGTCGCCTCGGCAGCCTACGGCGCGGCCTGGTTGCTGCGTCGCCTCCCCCGGGTCCGGGCGCTGCCCCTCGTGCTGGCCGCCGCCGTCCTGGCCGCCAGCCTGCTCTACCACGTGGGCCACGGCTACACCCCGCTGGCCGCCGATTTCGCCGCAACCTGGCCCGAGGTCACCGGGCAC
>CAYLZO010000061.1:0-22571 GCA_964387775.1 uncultured Anaerolineaceae bacterium | reverse complement strand
GCTGGTTACGCCAACATTATAACACAAAAAATGAGATCTATCAAGTCTAGACGAGCCGCTCGCAGCCAGACAGTTTTGAGGCTCAATCCTCGATCCTGATCTCGAAACGAGATCTCAGGGGCCCCAACGCCACTTGGATCTCTTGGAGCTTCAGGTTCGTTTCGTAAAAGAAGCGCCACTGGGGTGGCCTCGGGTCCCAGTTAAAGTAGCTGCACACGCCGTGGAGCCGCAGTTGAGCCTGAACGGCCGTGGCTGCAGAGATGTCGCCCCTTCCACGAATGGTATAGCACCGTGCATACTGGTTGCCCCATGAGGCCATTGCTGCTTTCTCCCCATCAGCGTGCGTCTGGCGTTGTTGCGAAATCCGTGTGCCTGGCGATCCCAGAACCTATAATACCCGAGACTGGACAATTCGTCAAGTATCGGGCAAGGATTCAGAGCCTTTCTCCGAGTTTGGGGCAGCTTCCCGACTCTGCTCGTGCCCTCCACCTTGGCTCAGGGCAGAGAGCTCTGGGACGATTTCGAGATTTTGTCACAACGTGGTAAAATAGGCCAGCTTTACGGCAAGTCGAAGTGGTCTGGTCCTCCGGCGGATTGTTATCCGCCGCGAACATGACCCGTTTTGACGGTCGAAACCATGTTTGATGGTCGAAAATCCTGAGACAAAGCGGTGGAGGTGAGAGAGCGTGGATCGAGCGGGAGGATTACCATCGGCAGCGTCTGAGCTCCAGCCCTCGGTGTCCGTCGTCGCTACCAACCCGGGCCCTCTGCGCGAACTGGCCCACGTGCTGGCCCGGGCAGGGATCGGCATCGTCGAGGGCCGGATCGCGCCGGGCAGGTCGGGGGGCGGTGTGTTGGATGCGTTCGAGGCCATCGAGGCCGATCCGGCCACCGAGGTTATCGTTCTGGCCCTGGACGCATTGCCCTCGGACGCCGCGGAACGGCTTTTGGAGCGAGTGCGTCACGGCAACAAACCCACCGTCGTCTATATTCCGGGCAGCGATCCCCGGCTGGCTTGGCGGGCGGGGGCCATTCCGGCGACGCGCCTGGACGAGGCGGCGCTGCGGGCGGTGGCTTGGGTGCGTGATTGGGACCAGGCCCTCATCTCCTCCCGGCTCGAAGAGGAGGGCGATCAACTCGCGGCCCTGGCTGCGGATTTGCAGCCGCGGATCGGTCCGGGGAGGGTGCTGGTTCGGGGCTTGTTTGCCAGCGACGCCCTGCGCCACGAAGCACAGCTTCTCTTGGCCGGCGTTTTGGGTGAGGCGGTGTCCTTCGGTGGGTTGCGGGTGCTGTCCGGTGCCCTGGACGTGGCGGAACACCTGCGGGCTGCCTGGGCCAATCCAGCTTGCGGGGTGATGTTGTTGAGCCTGGCATCGGGCGCCGAGGCAGCCGCCGGCCCGGTGCACGAGGCTATCACTGCCATGCAGACCCTCGGCAGGGGCGGACCAGTGCCCATTGCGCACGTCTGTGGCGATCCTTTGGCGTTCAGCCGCCTAGCGGAGGCCAAAGTGCGCCTGGAAGAGGCCGGCGCTGTGGTCGTGCCGAGCAACGCCTCGGCGGCGCTGCTGGCTGGCCTGCTGATTCAGCGTGTAACGAAAGGCGGGTAGCATGGCCCAGTACATCGTCGTCCACTATGCCGAGATCGGCCTAAAGGGCAAGAATCGCCCCTATTTTGAGCGGCAGCTCCAGCGGAATATCGGCGCGCGCCTGGCGGGCCTGGGTGTCATTGGGGTCCAGCGGCTGCCCGGACGCTTCCTGGTCGAGCTGGAGCCGGAGGGTGACCGGGCAGCCGCCCTGGAACGGCTGCGCACCGTACCCGGCATCGCCTACTTTGCGCCGGCCCGGCGGGTGCCGAAAGAGGTGGCGGCCCTCTCCGAAGCTGTGGTCAGCGCGGTGAAGGGGCGCTCCCCCCGCTCGTTCCGGATTTCGGCCCGGCGGGCCGACAAACAGTTTCCCCTCACCTCGGAGGAGATCAACGTCAAGGTGGGGGCTGCTGTACAGGCAGCCACCGGCTGGCCGGTGGACCTGGGCGATCCCGAGTTGACGGTCCACGCCGAGGTCCTGTCCGAGGAAATTTTGTTCTACGTCGACCGGGTGGAGGGCATCGGCGGCTTGCCCGTGGGGGCCAGCGGCCGGGTGGGGCTGCTCCTGTCGGGCGGCATCGACTCGCCGGTGGCCGGTTTCTACGCGCTAAAGCGGGGTTGTCACGTGGTGCCCATCCACTTTCACAGCGGCCCCTTTGGCAACTGGCTCAGCTCGGAGGACAAGATCCGCCGCCTGGTCGAGACGCTGGGCGCCTATGGCCTGTCGTCGCGCTACTACGTGGTGCCCATCGGCGAGCTCCAGCAGCAGATCGTGGTCAGCGCGCCGGCGGCGCCGCGCGTGCTCCTCTACCGGCGGCTGATGTTCCGCATCGCCGAGGCCCTGACCCGGCGCGAGCGGGGCCTGGCCCTCGTCACCGGCGAAAACCTGGGCCAGGTCTCGTCGCAGACGCTGGAGAGCCTGGGCGTCATCGAGGACGTCACGGCACTGCCGGTGTTGCGCCCCCTCGTCGGTTTTGACAAGCTAGAGATCGTGGACCAGGCGCAGGCCATCGGCACCTACGAGCTGTCGATTGAAGCGAGCGACGACTGTTGCCAGTTTCTGATGCCTCGCCGGGTGCTGACCCGCCCCTCGCTGGACGAGGTGGAGGCCGCAGAGGCCAACCTGGACGTCGCGGCCCTGGTGGAGACCGGCCTGGCGGCTGCCCGGCTGGAGACGGTGGAAGGATAGGGGGCTTTGCATTTTCCCATCGCTGACGTCGTGGTTAATCCTCTGTTCCTGGCAGGCGTCGGCTTCCTGGTTGGTTTGTTGGGTGGCTTTTTTGGTGTGGGGGGCGGATTTCTGGCCGGGCCGATGATGTGGCTGGTCGGCGTGCCCATGAACTTTGTGGTGGGCACCGACCTGGCCCACATGACGGGCAAGTCGGTCGTGGCTGGGCCGTTGACAGCAAACGGGTTTTGTGATACGATTAGCTCCACTCCAGGGGGTGAATTGGGGTCAAGGAGGCCATCGTGAAAGATCTGCGCGTGCGGATGTTGATTCGGAACTTTGCCATCGAGGTGCTGCTGTACGCCGCCCTGGTCGTGGTCTATTTTTTTCTCGTCCTGCGGTTCCTGGGTGATCCGTTGGAAGAACTCTTTTCCACCAACCTGATCCTCTACGCCTTTGTGGCGCTGGGCTTGATCCTGGCCCAAGGGGTGGTCCTGGAGTTCATCACTTCCTTTCTCATCAGCCGGCTGGGGCTGGAGCGTTTGGAGTAAGAGGCGAGTACCTTGTATTTTCCCATCGCGGGCGTAACGGTCAACCCTCTCTTTCTGGCAGGCGTAGGTTTCCTCGTCGGCTTGCTGGGCGGCTTTTTCGGTGTGGGCGGGGGGTTCTTGGCCGGGCCCATGATGTGGCTGGTCGGCGTGCCGATGAACTTTGTCGTCGGCACCGACCTGGCCCACATGACGGGCAAGTCGATTGTGGCCGCCCGCCGCCACCGCGTCCTGGGCCACGTGGACGTCAAATTGGGCGTGCTGATGATCCTCGGCACCCTGCCCGGCGTCGAGATCGGCGCCCGCGTCATCGAGTGGCTGGAGGAGATGGGCAACGTGGACGAGGTGATCGGCCTGGCCTACCTGGTCATCCTGGTGGTCATCGGGCTGTTCACGGCCTGGGAGAGCCTGCGGTCGCTCCAGATGGTGCGCACCGAGCAGATGGAGGCCAAAGACGCCCTGGCCTTCCAGGGTATGACCCACCGGGTGCGTCGCTTCCGGCTTCCGCCCCTGGTCTCCTTTCCCGATTCTGGCATCGAGTCGATTTCCATCTGGATCGTGCTGGGCGTGAGTTTCTTGACCGGCTTGCTGGCCGGCATGCTGGGCGTGGGCGGCGGCTTTGTCCGCATGCCCATGCTCGTCTATGTCATTGGCGTGCCGACCCACGTGGCGGTGGGCACCGACCTGTTCGAGATCGTCATCTCGGCCGGGTTTGGCACCATCACCCACGCTCTCAAGGGCAACGTGGACATTTTGATGGCCCTCGTCATGCAGACCGGGGCGGCCATCGGCGCCCAGATCGGGGCGACGGCCACGCGCTATTTCGCCGGGCCGCGCATTCGCCTCCTGTTCTCTGTGCTGCCCTTCGTCGGCGCCATCCTGGCTGCCCTGAAGCTGTTTGGGGTGATAGAAGCGCCGTGACACCGGCGCCTGCCTGAGATACTTGAGGAACGCTGTCATGAAAATGCTATTGTGTTCCATCGGATCGGAACAGCGCGTGGTTACGCTTCAGTTCGGCGTTGCGGTGGCCAAGGCCCTGGCCGCCGACGTAATCTTGCTCGGCGTAGTCCAGGACGAGCGCCTGGTCGAGGGTTTGGGTCGAACCCTTGAAGAGTTCGCCGGTGAGCTGCGGGCAGACGAACTGCCGGCTGAGGTTCGGATCGAGACGGGCAACGCCGAGCACGTCGTCATGGCCGAGATGAAGCAGAACGTCTACGACCTGGTCGTGCTCGGCTCGCTGGCCGAAAAGCGGTCCCGCAAGGGGCTCTTGAACTCGGTGGCGATGCGCATCGTGGAGCAGGCGACCAGCTCGGTGCTGGTCGTCAAGGGCGAACAGCGGGATCTGTCCCGCGTCCTCGTCTGTGCTTCGGGCACCGAACACGGCCGTCTGTCCATCTGGGCTGGGGCGGCGCTGGCGTGTGGTGCCGGCGCCGAAGCGACGCTGCTGCACGTGCTGGACCCCATGCCGGCCATGTACACCGGGCTGGAGCAGATGGAAGAGACGCTGGCCGAACTCCTTCAAACCGACACCGAGGCCGCCCGACAGTTGCGATGGGCCGTCCAGGTGGTCAAGGCCGAATGCGACATCTCGGAACTGAAGCTGCGGCGGGGCATCGTGGCCGACGAGATCCTGCGGGAGGCCGAGCTGGCCGACAACGACGTGATCGTCCTGGGCTCCTCCCAGTATGCGGGCGGCTTGGTCCGCGCTCTGATGGGTAATCTGACCCGCGAGATCCTCAACCGTGCCCAGCGGCCGGTGCTGGTCGTGCGGCCCATGGACCGGGACGACGAGTAGCGTCTACGGCCTTCGCTCCTTCATCCAGGCGGGCAGATGTGCCCGCAACTGGCTGACCAACCCCTCCGCCTCCTCGGGGCTCAGTTGCAAAACGCCCCGTTTTTCCGCGTCGAGAAGCGCCAACTGCTGTTCCTCCACTGGCACGCCTGGCGAGCAAGGCACGACGTGCCAGTGGACGTGGGCGTTGGCCTGCTGGCTGCCCAACGACAGCACGTAGACCCGCTCCGGCCTGAGGGCCAGCCGCACCGCCTCGGCCAGGGCGTGGACCACGCGTTGCAGGCCCAGGTACTGGTGCAGCGTGAAATCGCCGCTCACCTGCTCGCGATGGGCCACCGGGGCGACCAGCACGTAGCCGTACACCGTCCCTCGTCCATGATGGGCACTGGGGCGCTGTGCTGCTGTTCCCAATATTCGACAATCAGCTTGTGCCGGGCAAAATAGCCGTCCACCGGCAGGCGGCGGCGCCGGCCATCCCGGCCGGGATCGCCCAGCAGCGTCGGGAAGCGGTGCTGCCAGCGATAGTTGGGTTCGGCCAGGACCTCGGCCACCAGGTCTAGGACGTACTTCTCGTCGCTTTCGGTGCGGGGCGGCATGGCGCGCTTAGCCCTCCCGGTCGCGGTAGACCTTGTCGGCCACCGACGGGGCACGGATCATCAAGCTCTCCACGGGAGGATGGACCTCGACGACACTGTGAAAGACGCCCGCCGGAAAGCAGCAGAACTCGCGCGGGCCGATGGTAAACCGCTCGCCCTCCACTTCGACGATCAGGGTGCCCCGCAGCACGACAAAGCACTCGTCGCTCTCGCGGTGGGCGTGGGTTTCCGGGTCGCGCCACGGCTCGGAGGTGTTGTTGTACCAGATCTGGAGCCGGTCAGAGCGAAAGCCGACCGGGTCCCGAGGGTCGCGGCCCGATAACAGCGTGCTATAGCCCGGCAGCCGCTGGTGGTGAAAGCCGGTCACTGGCCCGGCGTCTCGCTGGGGGCAATCCATATATCCGCCGTGCCGACCACGTCCAGGTTGTCCTCGTCGATGAGGGCCGTGCGCACGTTCAACTCCAGCCACGTTCCTGCCCGCAGCTTGCCCTCCCAGACGATGGAATCCCCCAGCTTGCGGTATTCGAACGCCTCGACGTTGCCCAGGTGCGCCCCTTGTTCGGTCTCGCCCAGGTAGGTGATGGTCGTGCCGGGGATGTTTGCACCCTTTTCGACGTGGTAGCCGACCGGGAAGGTAAAGTGGACCGGCGCTTCGGTGTTGGGTTCTTCCTCGGTCACCCGGGGATTGGTGACGATGAGGCGCACGGTGCCGGCCAGGTGGAGGGTGTCGCCGCTGAAAAACGCCACGCGGTAGGTCTGGTCCAGGTTCACACCGTTGACCACGTTCCCCTCCCACTCCACCGAGTCCCCTACCTTTTTGAGGGCCTCTTTGCCCTCGATGGAGACTTGGGCGCCGTCCTCCGTTCGGCGAAGGTATTGGATTTCGGTGCCGGGCAGAAACTCGCCCGGCTTCAGGCCGATCTCGACCGGCCCGGCATAAGGCAAGCGATTGGTCCAATCTTCGGGCTCGCAGCCGACCAGCGACAGGAGTATCAAACCAAGAACAAGCCATTTACGCATTCGTAGCCTCCTCGGGTAGGGGCTCTTGATGGTGCACGAAACGAACCAAAGCCGCCAGGCCCAGGGCGGCGGCGACCGTCACGACGAGCAGGAGCACGACCACCACGATTGTGCCTACGCCGGCCAGGAGTTCCCGGCCGCCGATGCTCAGCAGCGAGGTCCCGGCCATGGCGGCCGCCAGGGCGTTCCACAGGCCGTGGGCCGCTACGCTGCCGCCGTAGAGGGCCAAGCCGCGGCCCCAGCGCCGTTCGGCCAGGACGTGGTACCAGGCCAGGCCCATCAGCGTCCCGGTGGTACAGTGCATGAGACTGGCGCCCACGCGCAGCAGGACGATCCCGCCCCAGATGCTCAGGTCGGCGGCGCTGTTCAACAGGCCCTCGGCCAGGGCAAAGCCGGCCCCGCCGGCCAGCCCCCAGAGGACCGCTCGGCCGCGGCCGGGCCGCCGGTAGGCCATCAGGCCGATGCCTACCGTCTTGACCGCCTCCTCGATGAGGGGAATCAGCCCGGTCAGGAAAAGGAGGCCGGCGGCCAGAATCCAAGGGGATTCCGCCAGGCGCGTCAGGAGCCGCTCCTGCTGGGCCGGGTCTTGAAGCCAGGCCGGGTCTTGCAGGCGCTGGGCTAACGCGTCGAGGGCCTCGGCGCCGCCGGGCTGCAGGCCGACGACGGTCAGCACAGCTACTGCCAGGCCCCCAATGACCAGGAGCTCCAGGCTGAAGGCCAGGAACGTGGACAAAAAGGCGCCGCTGCCGAGCTGCAAGACAACCTCTCGCCAGCGGGCCGTGCGCGCGAGTCCCCGGCCGGCCAGGGCGAGGATGATCAGGGGCGGCAGGAGTGCCGCTGCGATGTGAAAGGGCGGAAAGGTGAGGATGGGCAGCACGTCCAACGCAAGGGCCAGTTGTCCGGCTGGCACGGCCAAGAGGAAGAGGGCCACACCGCCCCCGGCCCACTGGGGCCGGAAGCGTCGCGAGGGCCGCCCGGCGATGGCTTGCCCGGCGTGCCAGGCCAGGGCCAGACCGAGGCCAACCGCGAGGACCAGGATCGACAGGCTCAGTGTCACCATCACCACCCGATCTTGGGTGGCACTCAGCACGCTCAAGAGCGCGCCCGAGAGGCCGCCGATGAGCCCGGCGACGGCGATGGACAATCCGGCGACGAGGACCAGGACGCGGGCCAGCTTTCGCAAAGGGTCGATCTCCTTCAGTTCATCTGTCAGGTGCGTGTGCTGCTCACCCATCAGGTCTCCCCGCCGGGTGATGTGCCCGGAATGTATCATACTTTTCTGCTTTTGTCCAATGCCTTGGCGGCTTGGCGGTGAAAGGCAAAAGCTGGCTTGGGACAGCGGTACTATTGACACTGGCCACCTCTGATGATAGAGTGGTGAGGAAGGGGAGGAATCACGTCGTTGGACAACGAACGTATCGATAGCCAGCCGGCGGCAGACGACACAGACGAGGAGACAGTGATCCCTTGGGCTGAGGGCAACGGCCTGTGGGCCACGATCTCTAAACTGGTCTCTGACCTGTCTGGCGTGGACATCATCACTTTTTTTGTGCAGAACCCCTATACTTGTGATTCGGCCCAAAGCCTGGCGGTGCGCATCGGCCGGCGCCCCGAGCAGATCCGGCCGGTCCTCGACGGGCTGGCCGAAGCCGGCCTGCTCAATCGCGTGGACCTGGGCGGCGTCCGCGTCTACGAACTGACCTCCGATCCGGACCGCCGCCAGACGCTGCAACAGTACGTGGCCTGGCTGCAGGAAGGCTACCATTGGGCGCGGATGGTGATGGACAAGTAGCTGCGATTTGTTTGGGCGTGACCGGCCTGTGGCTCATGCCCCTCTTTGCCTCGCCCAGCTATCACGGCTACGACGTGACCGACTATTACACCGTCAACCCCGACTATGGCACCAATGCCGATTTCCGGCGCTTGATGGACGAGGCCCACCGGCGGGGCATCCGCGTCATCGTCGACTTGGTGCTTAACCACACCTCCACCGAGCATCCCTGGTTCGTGGACAGCGCCAGCGGGCCGGACGCCGCCCATCGCGACTGGTACCTGTGGACCGACGACAAGCCCGGCTACCTGGGACCGTGGGGCCAGCAGGTCTGGCATCTTGAGAACGGCAGCTACTACTATGGCGTCTTTTGGAGCAGCATGCCCGACCTGAACCTGGAGAACCCGGACGTCACCGCCGCCCTCTATGACGTTGCCCGCTTTTGGCTGGAAGAGATGGGCGCCGACGGCTTTCGCCTCGACGCCGTCAAGCACTTTGTCGAAGAGGGCGAGGAGCAGGTCCACACCGAGATGACCCACGACTGGCTCCGTGCCTTCAATGCCCACGTCGAGGACGTACAGCCCGGCACCTTCACCGTGGGCGAGGCCTGGGACACCAGCGCCATCTCGGCCATGTACGTCGGCAGCGAGGTGGACCAGGTGTTCGAGTTCTCCCTGGCCCAAGCCATCCTGGACGGTACCGATCGGGGCTCGGCCGCGCCCCTCAAGTCGGCGCTGCGGCAGATTCGGGACCTCTACCCGGCCGGCGGCTATGCGACCTTTCTCGCCAACCACGACCAGGGACGGGTGATGAACCAGCTCGGCCACGATCGGGCCAAGGCCAAGGTGGCGGCCGCGCTGCTGCTGACCCTGTCCGGTACGCCCTTTGTCTACTACGGCGAGGAAATCGGCATGGTGGGCACCAAGCCCGACGAGCTGATCCTGCGCCTCGAGACTTTGGAGCCCTGAGGTGGACGTCCCTCTGGAGACCTTGCTGCGGGAGGGCATCGCCGCCGCTCGGGCCGGCGACGCCGAGCGGGCGCGCCCCTACCTGCTGCGTGCCGTCCACCTGGACGAAAACAACGTCCAGGCCTGGTACTGGCTGGCCCAGGTGGTCGAGCGGCCCCACGAGCGCGAGCTCTGCCTGGAGAACGTGCTGGCCCTCGATCCCGGCCACACGGCGGTCCAGGCCGAATTGGCCGCTTTGCGCCGCGAGCGATCCGAGGCCAGCCCGGCTGCTTCCCTTTCCTTGACCGAGGCGCCCTTGACGGCCGATGCCGCCGTCGCCCTGCTGGCATGCCCCTATTGCGGCGAGCCTGCCGAAGCGGAGGCCCGCGTCTGTCCCCACTGCGGCGGCGAGCTCTACGTCCGGCGGCCCAAGTCCAAGGACCACTCCATCTATTCGTTGGGCCTGGTCGTGCTCTGGTTCGGCCTGGCCAACTACCTCTGGCTGGGCCTGGCCGGCTACTACCTCTTTGCGAACCTGGCCTCGGCTGCCGAAGCGTCGCCGGGCCTGGGCCAGACTCTGGAGGCGATATTCGAGTTCCTGGGCATCGCATCCCAGGTCCTGCCTCAGGTGGACGTCGCCTTGCTGCCGGGGCTGCTGGGCGGCGGGCTGGCCTTTGCCTTCGCCCTGCTGGTGGCCTGGGGCCTCTACCGGCGGCTGCGCGCCTTTTACTGGCTGACGGTGGGCCTCATCCTGCTCGGCTTTCTCTACCAGGTCTACGCAGCCGCCTCGGCCGAGACGGTGTCACCGCTGCGGCTGGCGGCGCTGACCGGGGCCTTTCTCCTGGCCATCGCCTTTGCCTTCATGGCCTACGAAGAGTTCGCCTGGGTGGAGGAGCGCCTCTCGGCCGACCTGGACCGCGACGTGGACAGCCCCTCGTCCCACTATGCCCGGGGGCGGACCTGCGCCGACCGGGGCATGTGGGCCAAGGCGGCGGCCCACTGGTCTCGGGCGGCGGCCCTCAGCCCCGGCCATCCCGACTATCGCCTGGCGCTGGCCTCGGCCTACCTGCACCTCGACCAGCCCGAACGGGCCCGCGAGCACCTGGCCGAAGTCGAGCGCATCGAGCCCGACCACCCCCAGCTCGCCGAGCTCCAGCACCAGCTTTGAGCAGCCGTGTGCGCAGGCGCAGCCAGAGGCCGTTTATCCGCACAGTCTGTGTGAATCCGTGTCCGAAGAGGTTTTTCAACCAATTGGCAGAGGAGGACGAATGCCCGAAATCAGCGGAGCGCGCCACATCGCCGAGACCTTTCACGGCTATGGCCTTAGCCACGTGTTCTACATGGAGATCATCCTGCCCAAGACCCTCATCGAGATGGAAAAGCTGGGCATCCGCCGCATCGTCACCCACTCGGAAAAAGCGGCGGCCTACATGGCCGATGGCTACGCCCGCCTGGGCCGCAAGCCGGGGCTGTGCATGGCCCAGTCGGTGGGCGCCGCCAATCTGGCCGCGGGCCTGCAAGACGCCTTCCTGGCCCACTCGCCCGTCATCGCTATCGCCGGCAGCAAACCGGCCCTCTTTCAGCAGCGCAACGCCTACCAGGAGATCGACCACTTTCCCCTCTACGACGTGGTAACCAAGTACAAGGTCCGGGTGGACGGCGCCGAGCAACTGCCCGTCGTCCTGCCCCAGGTCTACCGCGAGGCGACGACGCTGGCCCCCGGCCCGGTCCACGTGGACGTCCTGGGGCTCTTTGGCCAGGACGTCGAGGGCGCGGCGGGCGACCTGCCCGTCGTCGTCGAGCCCGAGTATCGCCGCTACCCGGTCCATCGTCCGGTCCCCGCCGCCGGGGCGCTGCGCCGCGCTGCCCGGGCCCTGGCCGGCGCCGAGCGTCCGGTCCTGGTCGTGGGCCGGGGCGCCGTCGCCTCGGGCGCCGAGCAGGAAGTGGTGCAATTGGCCGAGCGGCTGTCGATCCCGGTCGCCACCTCACCCGATGGCAAGGCGGTGATGGTCGACGATCATCCCCTCTACCTCGGCCCGGTGGGGGGCTATGGCCGGCCCAGCGCCAACCACCTCGTCGCCCGGGCCGACCTGGTCTTTTTCGTCGGCACCGGCGCCGGCGATCAGGTGACGCGCAACTGGACCCTGCCCGCCGGGGACGTGCCCATCATTCAGCTCGACATAAATCCGGCCGAGGTCGGCCGCAACTATCCGGGGGCCCTGGGCCTGGTGGGTGACGCCCGCGAGGGGTTGGGCGCTCTGTTGGCCCGCCTGGACGCTGCCCAGAAGAAGGAGGCGTGGGCCGCCTACGCCTCCGAGATCGTCGCGCGCTGGCGGGCGGCGGTGGCCCCGCTGCTCCGCTCCGACGCCCGGCCCATCCGCCCCGAGCGCCTGTGCCACGAGATATCGGCCGCTTTGCCGGAGGACGCCGTCGTCGTGGCCGACACCGGCTACTCGGCCATCTGGTCGGGCACGCTCATCGACCTGCGGCATCCGGCGCAGGCCTACCTGCGCTCGGCCGGCTCGCTGGGCTGGAGCCTGCCGGCGGCCATCGGCGCCCAGTGTGCGGCGCCCGGGCGGCCCGTGGTCTGCTTCTGCGGCGACGGCGCCCTGTGGTACCACCTGGCCGAGCTGGAGACGGCCAGCCGCTGGGGTATCCCGGTCGTGACCGTGGTCAACAACAACAGCATGTTGGGCCAGATCGCGCCCTTTGCCCGGCGCGCCGCCGAGGAGCACCCCGACCACGACCTCGACGCCGCCTTTCGCTACCGCGAGACCAACTTTGCCCGCATCGCCGAAGAACTGGGCTGCTTTGCCCTGCGCGTCGAGGACCCCGGCGACATCGCCGACGCCCTGCGCCAGGCCCTGGCCCAGGACCGCCCGGCCCTGCTCGACGTCATCACCGACGGCGAGGCCCATCCCGTCATCGACGTGGATTTCGAGAAACGAAAGGAATAGAATCAGAGCATGGAAGAAGAATACAAGATCGCCTGCATTGAAGAGCCAGGAGACATCCCTTGGGCGACCGTTGGCGGCGGCGTCAGCGACTACAACACCCAACAAGCCGGCGACGACCAGGGCCGAAACCTCTGTTTCGTCCTGCGCGGGCCGGACGAGGAGGTCGTCGGCGGGATCATCGGCGAAACCCACTGGAATTGGCTCTACATCAACCTCATGTGGATCCGGGACGAGCTGCGGGGGCGCGGTTATGGGCAGCGTCTGCTGGTGCTGGCCGAGGAGGAGGGGCGCAAGCGGGGCGCCGAATTCGCCTACCTGGACACCTTTAGCTTCCAGGCGCCCGGCTTCTATCAGAAGTACGGCTACGAGGTCTTTGGCCAACTCGCCGAGTTTCCGCCGGGCCATCAGCGCTACTACATGAAAAAAGCGCTGTAGTTGTTCTCCAGGTGCAACGCACCTGAGGCTACTCTCGCCCGCGCACCCAGCCCCACACCGCGCCGCGCCGGGGTGCAAACAGAAACGCCAGGATGAACAGCGCCGTCGCCACCAGCACCACCGCCGCCCCCGAGGCCACGTTGACGTAGAACGAAAGATAGAGCCCCGCCACCGACGACAGCGCCCCCACCACCGCCCCGACGACCATCATGTGCCACAGGCGGCGGGTGAGCAGGTAGGCCGTCGCCGCCGGCGTGACCAGCATGGCCACCATCAACGCCACGCCCACCGTCTGCAGCGAGACGACGATGGTCAGGGCGATGAGGACCAGCAGCAGGTAGTTGAGGGCCGTCAGCGGCAGGCGCAGCGTGGCGGCCAGCACCGGGTCGAACGAGATGACCAGCAGCTCCTTGTAGAGCAGGAACACGGCCACCAGCACGGCCAGCCCCAGCCCGGCCGTCAGCCACAGGTCGCCGGTCGACACGCCCAGCACGTCGCCAAAGAGGATGTGGGTCAGGTCCACGCTGTAGCTCTGCACCGTCGAGAGCAGCGCCACCCCGAGGGCAAAGCTCGCGGCGAAAAAGACGCCGATGGCCGTGTCCTCCTTCACCTGGCCCCGGCGGCTCACGTAGCCGATGCCCACCGCCGTCAGCACGCCCATGCCCAGCGCCCCCCAGAAGAGGTTGGTGCCCAGCAGGTAGGCCACCGCCACGCCGGGCAGGATGGCGTGGGCCAGCGCGTCGCCGAAAAAGGCCATGCCCCGCAGCACGACGTAGGTGCCCACCACGGCGCACAGCGTGCCGACCATCACCGAGGCCAGCAGCCCGCGCACCATGAATGGGTAGCGCAGCGGTTGGACGAGCAAATCCAGGATGTTTAGCATGGTCGATGTCTTTTGGCGTCGTAGGGCAAATTGCCAATTTGCCCAACAAAACGTCAGTCGTGCTCGTGGCCCTCTCCGCCGCAGCAATCGATGTCGCCCAGTACGAGGGCGTAATCCTCGCCGCGCCATACCGCTTGCCCGCCATAGGCCGCCGCCAGCGTCTCGGGCGTCACCGCCGAGCGCGGCGAGCCGTAGGCGACGAGCTGCCCGTTGAGCAGCGCCAGCCGGTCGAAACGCTCCACGGCCAGGTTCAGGTCGTGGGTCGAGACCAGCAGCGTGACACCCTCGTCGCGCAGGCGGTCCAGAAGCTCCAGGATGCTCTCCTGGGCCGGGGCATCCACGCCGCTAAAGGGCTCGTCCATGAGCAGGATCGTCGCCTCCTGGGCCAGCGCCCGGGCGATGAACACCCGCTGTTGCTGACCGCCCGACAGCTCGCCGATCTGGCGGTCGGCGTAGTCCTGCATGCCCACCTGTTCGAGGCACTCCTGGACGATCTCACGATCCCGGGGCCGCTGCCAGCGCAGCCAGCCCATCTTGCCGATGCGGCCCATCATCACCACGTCGTGGACCGTCACCGGAAAGCTCCAGTCCACGGCCGAACGCTGGGTGACGTAGCCGATCTCGGCGCCGTGGGTTCGCACCCGGCCTGCGTGGGGCCGGATCAGGCCCACCAGCGCCTTGAAGAGCGTGCTCTTGCCCGCGCCGTTCGGCCCGACCACGGCCACCTGCTCGCCGGCCCGCACGCCAAAGCTCACCCCCTCCAGGGCGTGGGTGCTGTTGTAGCTGACGGTGAGGTTGTCTACTTCCAGAATCAGCGACATGGTTCCTCTATTCCGTATACCGTATTGCGTATTCCGTATACCGTCACGCATCACGCATCACGCATCACGCAACACGTATCACGCATCACGCAACACGTATCACTTTAGCGCCTCGACAATCGCCTCCACGTCGTAGCGCATCATCTCGACGTAGGTCTCCGCCCCGCTGCCCGCCTCGCCCAGGGAGCCGGTGTAGAGCGGCACCAGCGCGATGCCCGTGTCCTGGGCCACCTGCCGCGCCAGCCGGGGGTTGACCGTGCTCTCGGTAAAGACCGCCGGCACGCCAAACTCGCGGATGGCGTCCTGCAACGCGGCGATGTCCTGGGCCGAGGGCTCGGACGCCGGGTTCACGGGATAGACCGCCCCCACCTGCTCCAGGCCGTAGCGGTCGGCCAAGTAGCCAAAGACCGGATGGTTGGTCACCAGTTTACGATTTTCTTCGGGGATGGCCGCCACCTGCTCCTGGATCCAGGCGTCCAGCTCCTCCAGCCGGGCGACGTACGCCTCGGCGTTGGCCCGGTAGGTCGCGGCGTTGCCGGGATCGAGCGCGCTCAGTGTCTCCTCGATCCGCTCCGTCCAGTGGATCACGTTCGGCACGCTGAACCAGACGTGGGGGTCCACCTCGCCGTGGTCGTGCTCGCCTTCCGCCTCGGCCCCATGTTCCTCCTCGTGCTCCTCCTCACCCGCCGGCGGCCGGAAGTCGATGCCTTCTGAAACGTGGACCTGCACGGCGTCACCTCCGGCGTTGTCAAATACGTCCTCCAGGTTCGCCTCCAGGCCCGCGCCGTTGGCAAAGACCACGTGCGCGTCGTGGATGGCCGCCGTGTCGGAGGGGTTGGGCACGTAGGTGTGGGGGTCCACGCCGATGCCCATCAGCACCGTCAGGTCGATCTGCCCGCCGCCCACGTTCGCCACCACGTCGCCGACGATGTTGGTCGTGGCCACCACCCGCAGGCGCTCGCCCGCCTCCGGGCCGGCCGGCGAAGCGTCGCCCCCGCAAGCGGCCAGCACCAGCAATGCCAGCGCGATAATGCCCCAACGCCCGATCCGGCGCCAACTCCAGATTTGTTTCATCTCATCGTCTCCACGAATTCGTTCACCTGGCGGCGACTATTGGCACGCCGCGCACAGGCCCACCAATTCCAGCAGGTGTTCCTCGATCTCGTAGCCGGTTTCGTTGCTCACCTGGCGCAAAAAGGCCGAGAGGTCGCAGCCCTCGAACTCGACCGCCGCGCCGCACCGGCGGCAGACCAGGTGGTGGCGGTGGCCGTTGCTGGCCGGAGCGTAGCTGTGGCAGCCGTCCTCGGCGTGGATGCGTCGCACCAGGCCCATCTCGGCCAGCAGGTCCAACGTGCGATAAACCGTCACCAGCCCCACCGTCGGGCAGTGCTGCCTGGCCCGTTGATGGACCTCGGCCGGGCTGGAGGAGCTTTGGTCCTCGATCATGGCCCGGATCACGGCCCTCCGGGGCTCTGTGATCCGGTAGCCGGCGTCTCGCAGCCGGTCGAGAAGGGTGCTCGTAGACAATTCGCCCATAAATGAAAATCCTTTTCACTAACTGAGACGAGTATAGACCAAACGATAGGTTTTGTCAACTTTGGAGTCGCTGGAAGACGAGGGCGACCGGCCGGTCGCCCCTGCCGCCGGGCAAGCAGGGCGGTTGGCAAATCGTCGATTTGCCAACCGCTCCAAGTCGTTGAGAGGATGCTCGTCGGACGTGGATTTTATGGGCAGGAATGGGCCAAAGGAGGGGTCAGGCCTCCTCCAGTTCCCACTCCAAGTCCTGCTCCCACTCCCGCTCGACTTCGGCATCCACCCAGTCGAGGGTCGGTGGGTTTAGTGCTACGACCTCCAGGTCGGCGTCGCAGTAGTCACAGAGCGCCGGTTGCCCTTGCCAGGGCCTCCGCCCCAAATAGATCCGCGCCGCACAATCTGGACAGTACGCAAAGGCCATGTCCTTTACTCCTCAAGGCCTGAGAGCCACGATGGCTGGGACAAGCAATAGAACGGGGTAGTGCCCCGTTCTATTGCTTGCCGGTTACCTCACCGGCTAAAAATCCTCGTCGTCTTTGTAATCGTCGTCCCATTCCCAGTCGTAGGACCAGTCCAGCTCCAGCGGGTCCACACCGATGACTTCCAGGTCGGCGTCGCAGTGGGGACAGACGATCTTTTGGCCTACCGTAGCATGCGGATTGATGATGATCTTTTCGTCGCAATCGGGACAATAGGTGCTTGCCATGGTTCACATCCTTTCTGCACGTGATATGGATTGCTACCGGCCATCCCGGCGGCTCCCACACCACTATAGCCCAGATGTGTTCAAAACGTGTGCAAAAAAGCTACGAAGAACGTCTCAAAGTGGGTTGGGGTGTGATATTTTTGCGATGTCTATGCTCCGTCCGGATCGAAGGAGTAGCCCACACCGGGCACGGTGAGGATGTAGCGGGGCACGCGGGGCTCCGGCTCGACCTTGGCCCGCAACCGGCTGACCAGGCCACGCACCAGGTCTTTGTCGCCCCGGTCGGTGTAGCCCCAGACGCGCTCGACGATGGTGCCCGTGGGCAGGGTCTGGCCGTGGTGGGTCATCAGGGTGTAGAGCAGGCGGAACTCCAGGTGGGTGAGGCGCCGGGCAGCCTGGTCCTCGACCTGCACCGTGCGGTCGGCGGGGTCCAGCGTGAGCCCGGCCAGGTGGAGGGTGGGCAAGCTGGAGAAGGGCACGTTGCCGGCCCGCCGGAGAAGCGCCCGGATCTGGGCCATGAGCAGCCGGGCGCTAAAGGGCCGGGTCACCACCAGGTCGGCGCCTGACTCGAGCAGCTCGTAGTGGAGGTCTTCACCGGCTTGATCGAGGATGATGACGGCCGGCACGTCGGTCTCGGTGCGGACACGGCGCACCTGGGCCCGGGGTTCGCCGGCGACGGCAAAGAGGACCAGGTCGGCCGGCCGGTCCAGCCACGATTTCATGGCGCGGTCCAGGTCTTGGGCCGTGGTCACCGCCAGGCCGGCGCGCTGGAGCACGACGGAGAGGATGGCCCGGTCGTCGGGATCTTGGGCGATTAGCAGAGCGTACATGGGCTTGTGCACACCCCCGTTACAGAACTCGACAGGTCGTCAGGGCAAAATATAGCACTGCTGGGGCGAATTGTCAACTTGGCCTTTCAGAGCCCAATTTCCCCGCGTTTACGCTTCTGCCCAGCGAGGACACGCCTTCTGGACGACGACGACCGACACGCCGTCAAAAGCCAGCCCTGTCTCCAGGGCGGCCTGGGTCGCTTCCGTCTCGTCGGGGTCCACGACGCGGACGTACTTTACGCCGGCGGCGCGGATGAGGGCGACGAGGTCCACGGGCCGGCGCGGACGGCCCTGGGCGTCGCGGCCGGTAGCGGGATGGGGCTGCTGGCCCGAGAGGGCCGTCGTCTCGTTGGCCAGGACGACGACGAGCACGTCCACGCCCGCTTGGGCAGCGTCGATCAACTCGCCCAGGCCGCTGTGCAGCAGGGCCGAGTCGCCGCTGAGGGCCACGACCTTTTGCTCGATGCCGGTCCGGGCCAGGCCGGCCGCCAGCCCGATGCTGGAGCCCATGCCGTACTTCAGGTCCATAATCTGCCACGGCGGCAACTGGGCGCGGACCATGCAGCCGGTCTCGCCGGTGATGACGAATGCCTCGCGCCCGCCGTGGCGATCCATGACCGCTTGCAGGGCCTCCAGGGCGGGGACGTAGGGACAATCGTCGCAAAGGGGGTCTCGGCTGGGCAGCGGCCGGCCCTGCTCTTCGAAGGTCGGCCAGGCCCGCCCGCCCAGCAGGGAGGTCAGCGCCAGGGCGATGTGCGGGGCAAAGAGCTCGCCGGCGCGGGGCACGTGCCCGCTGCTCCGGCCATAGACGGGCAGCATCCGGCCCGTGCGCTGGGCGATGGCCTGCACCTGGGTCTCGACATAAGGCGCTGTCTCTTCCAGCACCAATACGCCGTCTACCTGGCGCAGGAAAACGGCCAGGCGATTGGCCGGCAGGGGATGGAGCGTGCTGAGGCGCAGAACGCGCAGCGGGGGCAAATCCTCCCGCGCCGCGGCGTGTTCCAGCACGTTGGCCAGCTTCTGGGCGGCAAAACCGGCGGCGACGATCCCCTGGGCGCCCCGGCCCAGCTCTTCGTTCAGCGGCGATCGCTCAAAGCGGCCCCGGATCTCCTCCAACGTCGCCTGCAGGCGCTGGTGAAAGTCTACCACGTGGATGGGCAGCACGTTGTAGCGCTCCGGCTGGCGCTCAAAGCGGGCGGGCTGGGGTGCCGGCCTGGGAGCCAGGGGCGGCGAGAGGCGGGTCGGGGCCAGGGCCAGCGCCCGCGTGATGCGGACCACGACTGGCACGCGAAAGCGGGCCGAGAGGTCAAATGCCTCGCGTATCACCAGGCGGGCGTCGCCGGCCGAGGCCGGTTCCAGCAGGGAGACCTCGGCGGCGGCGGCCAGGAGGCGCGAATCCTCCTCGTTTTGTGAGCCCCAGCCGCCCGGGTCGTCGCCGGTGAGCACGACAAAGCCGCCGTCGCCGGCGGCCAGGTTGCTGACCATCAGCGAATCGAGGGCCACGTTGAGGCCCACGCTTTTGAGGCAGACGAGGGCGCGTTGACCGGCCAGCGAGGTGCCAAAGGCGGTGTCAAAGGCCGATTTTTCGTTGATGGCCCATTCGATGCGCGGCTGCCCATCGGCGAGTCGCAGCAGGGCATCGACCACGCCCGTCGCCGGCGAGCCGGGATAGCCGGTCACGAGCTGGACGCCCGCTTCCAGGGCGCCGTAAGCCAGGGCCTCACTGCCCGTGATTTCGCGCTGGATGGCTCTCTGTTCCAAGGTTGTCGTCTTTCCAGGAGCGCTGTAGCTCAGGCTCGATAGGCCGCGGCGGCCGCTGCAACCCCGGCGCCGGGTTCAAAGCTGTGGCCGCAGGCCGCCAGCCCGGCCTCCAGGGCGCCTACGGTGGCCAGCAGGTCACCCCGGTTGCAGGCGCCCATGTGGCCAATGCGAAAGTATTCGACTTTGATGTCGGGATGCAGGCCGCCGGCCAGGATGGCGCCGGCCGCCTTGACCCGGGGCAGGAGCTCGGCCCCGGTGACGCCGGCCGGGTAGCGGGGCGCAGTCATGGTGTGGGCCGCCAACTGGGGCCGGAGGGGCACCTGGTCCAGGCCCAGCGCGGCGATGGCGGCCTGGGCGGCGTGACTGAGGCGCCGGTGCCGCTCGAAGCGGGCCTCCAGCCCCTCGTCCAGGATCTGGCCCAGGCTGGTATTCAGGGCCCAGATCAGGTTGACGGCCGGGGTGCCAAAATAGCTCGGCCGGCGGGCCTCGTAGGCGGCCATGATGGGCAGCCAGTTCGTCCAGTCGGCGTAATAGTTGCCGACGGGCGTTTTCCGCCCCTGGAAAGCCGCCATGGCCCTCGGCCCGGCGACGAGCAGGGCCAGGCCCGGCGGCACGCCGACGGCTTTTTGCGAGGCGGTCAGGGCCACGTCCACGCCCCAGTCCGTCATGCGCAATTCCTCGCCGGCCACTGAGCAGACGCCGTCCACGACGACCAACACGTCGTGGCGGCGGCCCACGGCGGCCAGCCCCTCGACGTCGGCCAGGACGCCGGTCGAGGTGTCCACCTGGGTGATGGTCATCAGCTTGAAATCACCACTCTCGAGCGCCGCTTTGGCCTCCTCCGGCGTCGGGCGGCCGCCCACCGGGGCGCGGAGGTGGGTCACCCGGGCGCCGTAGCGCTCCAGCAGGGCGCCAAAGCGGTCGCCGAAATAGCCGGTGTTGACCACCAGGGCCTCGTCACCCGGCTCGACCAGGTTGGCCCCGGCCAGGTCCATAGCCAGCGTGCCCGAGCCGGCGACGAGGAAGGGCTGGCCGTCGGGGCAGAGAAATAAATCGCGCAGGCGCTCCAGGGCCTGGCCAAAGGCCTCGATGAAATCGGGGGCGACGTGGCTGGTGGTCGGCGCGCCCATCGCCGCCAGCACGGCGGGCTCGAACTCGATGGGGCCGGGGATCATCAACAGGGTTCGGTCTTTCATCGTGTTTCACTCCTTGCAGCTCAGGTTGGCCGGCGTCTCTCACGTCATCTGACGATAGTATACTGGCTTTTCGAGGGAGTGTCAATTGTGGGAAATCGGTTGCACCGCCGATGATCCCTCCCGCTACATCTATGTGGATCCAACTGAGCTATGAGATGGGTCGCGTTCCTGCCACAGGCCTTTGAGGACTTTTGCTACCGGACACTTTTATAGTTGCCGGGAGGAATAGCCGCGGATCGACAGAAATGCGCGGGTTTTTTAAAGCAGATGAGTTTTGTGCCCCAATTCGACGAGTCCAATCCGCGTTTTTCTGTAAATCCGTGATTCTGAAGCACATGGCAGAAAAAGTGTCCGGTAGTGAATGAGGACTATGGTTGGTGGGCGAAAAAGGACAAGCGGGTACACGCCCGGATCGCCAGGCTTATTCTGGACATCCAGCGCGATCCGTTTGTGGGAATTGGCAAACCTGAACCCCCCGGCCGTGATCAGGGCCGCACTAGCACCTTGATCGCGCCGCGCCGGCCGGCGTGCTTGAATGCGGCCAGGGCCTGGTCCAGCGGATATTCGGCCTCGACCAGCGGCGCGACGTCCACCAGCCCTTGCTCCAGGAGGCGCAGGGCTGCCGGGAAGGGGCCGCAGCGGGAGCCGACCACGCGGATCTCGTCTACGACCAGGGCCGAGAGGTCGGCCTCGACCTGGCCGTGGTAGGTGCTCTTGAGGACCAACGTGCCCCGGGGTCGTACCAGCCGCCGCGCTGCCCGGAAGCCCTCGGCCCGGCCGGTGCACTCGACGACCAAGTCGGCGCTGCCCTCTAGACCGTCATCCCCAAGTTGGGTGGGGATGCCGCGCGCGGCCAGGATGGCCAGCTTTTCCTCGTGGCGGCCGACGGCCAGCAGGTCGCAGCCCGTCAGCGCCAGCACCTGGGCCACCAGGAGGCCCAGCTTGCCGTCGCCGAGGACGACCAGGCGGTCGGTGGGGCGGACGTGGACTTGGTCCAGGATCTCGCAGGCGGCGGCCAGCGGCTCGGCAAAGACGGCCCGTTCGTCGGGGACGGCGTCGGGGACCCGATGCAGGTTTTGGGCCGGCAGGCAAAAGCACTGGGCCAGGACGCCATCGTGCCCGCGGATGCCGAGGACGGTGCGCCGGGTGCAATGGCTGGGCAAGCGGGCGCGGCACAGGGTGCAAGCCCCGCAGGCCAGGTTGATCTCGCCCACGACGCGCTGGCCGACGAGGGCCGGGTCGTCGGCCGCGTCCACCACGCCGACGAACTCGTGGCCGAGCACGCCCCGAAAACCGGCGTAGCCCCGCGTGACTTCCAAATCGGTGTTGCAGATTCCGGCCAGGGTGGTGCGGATGCGGACCTCGCCCGGGGCCGGCTCAGGCCGTGGATGGTCCTCGACCAGGCGCAGGCGGCCGTCGAAGAGGAGGGCCTTCATGGGGCTAACGCTTGGAGCCATAGAGGGTCATCCGGTCCTGTTCGAGCACGATGTGCTCCAGGCAGAGGGGGTAATCGGCCGGGTACCAGCTCAGGGACTCTTCGATGAGTTCCTCGATGCCCTCGCGGACAAAGCCGGGGGTCGTGACGCTGCCGATGGCGATGCTCTGCACTTCGGCTTGGGGCAGGCAGTCGCGAGCTGTGACCGTGCCCTGGACCTCAGTCCTGACCCGGAAGCCCATGACCTCAACGTAGCCGCTGAGGACCAGGCCGCCGCGCTTCAGGTCTACCTCGAGACCTTCGTAGGGCAGATCGGGATAGTAGGACAGCAACTCGCCAAGTTCGCGGTTCAGGGGTGCCTCGTGGTAGCGGATCTGCACCGGCCGGCCGGTGGCGGAGCGGCGCATCTCGGCATCGAGGGCCGCAAGACCGGCCAGGTCGGGGTCAGAGAGCAGCAGCGCGCTGCTGAGCATCCCGTGGGGTGGCGCCGCTTCGGCTGGCTCGGGCGAGAGCAAGGGGTCGCTGCTCACTCTCGCCGGTGGCGTCGCCGTTCCGCTCGATGCTTGGGGCCAGGAGAGGGCGGGTGTGG
>CAYLZO010000060.1:0-22729 GCA_964387775.1 uncultured Anaerolineaceae bacterium | reverse complement strand
CCAGTTGATGCTGGGCGTCGGTCTCGGCGACGACCAGCCGCACGTCGTCACTCACGTGCACGCCGATCTCGCGCAGGATGACGGCCGGCGGCTTGCCGACGAACGCCTTGTTGACCACCCCGTGCTGGCCCGGGCCGCGATCCTCGGCCAGGATGACCTTCATCAGCCGGTTGAGCTGCCACGGCGTGATCTCGACCGCGCCGCGCTGGAGCATGATCGCCTTCAGGCGGTCGGCGATGCTGTCCACGGCGATGATCTCTTTTTCCAGGATGCAGACCACGTTGTTGTCAAAGGCCGCGCCCTTGACCACGTCCCGCCCTGCCTGCTCCAGGTCGGCCGTCTCGTCCACGACTACCGGCGGATTGCCCGGCCCGGCGCAGATGGCCTTTTTGCCCGAGCTCATCGCCTCGCGGACGACGCCCGGCCCGCCGGTGACGACCAGCAGGCGGATGCCGGGATGGCGCATCAGCGCCTGGGCGCTCTCGATGGTCGGCTCGGCGGGGCAGGTGAGCAGGTCGGGTGGGCCGCCGGCCCGCTGGATGGCCCGGTTGAGCACCTGCACCGTCTGCGCCGAGCAGTTTTTGGCGCCGGGATGGGCGTTAAAGACCGCCGCGTTGCCGGCGGCAACCATGCCGATGGCGTTGCAGATGATGGTCGAGGTCGGGTTGGTGCTGGGCGTGATGGCGCCGATGACGCCGTAGGGCGCCCGCTCGACCAGGGTCAGGCCCCGGTCGCCGGTCCAGGCCGTGGCTTGCAGCGCCTCGGTGCCCGGCGTGCGCTCGGCGACGAGCACGTTCTTTTCGGTCTTGTCCTGCCAGCGGCCCATGCCCGTCTCTTGCCAGGCGGCGCGGGCCAGCACCTGGGCGCTCTCGGTCGCCTCCTGGCGCATGGCCGCGACGAGGGCCGCCCGCCGCTCCAGGGGCAGCTCGCTCAGGCGGCGTTGGGCGGCCCCGGCGGCGGCGACAGCGGCGTCGATTTCGGCAAAGACGCCATCCCGGCCGGCCGCAGGCCCAGCCGCGGTGGCAGGCCGCTGCCCGTCGCGGCTGCCCGCCGGGCTCGGAGCGCCACTCGGTCGCAGGTCGGCCACCACCTGTTGCACGATCTCGGCGATGCGCCGTTCGTCCAGCGAAAGGCTCATGCTTCCTCCTCGCCCTCGTCCTCGCCGGCCAGACCCAGCACGGCATAGACCTCCACCGGCTCGCGCCGGCCGCGGATCGCGATCGCCCCCCGGGCTTCCACCCGGATCGCCCCGTCAAGCCGTTGTCGTGTGGCCTCGTTGACCAGGATCTCGCCGCCGCGCGCGATCTCTTCCAGGCGCTGGGCCAAATTCACCACGTCGCCGATGGCCGTGTAGTTGAGCCACTCCCGGGCGCCGATATTGCCCACCACCGCCTCGCCGGTCGCAAGGCCCAGGCCAAAATCAGTGCGCCGGTCGGGGTGCAAGGTGGCGTGGTAGGCGGCCATGTCCCCCTTGAGCCGCAGCGCAGCCCGCACGGCCCGCAGGGGATGGTCGGGTTGGGGTAAGGGCGCGTTAAAAATCGCCATGATGAGATCCCCGGCGTAGCGGCTGATGGTGCCCTCGAAGGCCAGCACGGCCTGCACGGCGACGGCCAGGTAGCCGTTCAGGACGTCCACCAGCTCTTCGGGCGCCAGGGCCTCGGCCACGCGGGTGTAGCCGCGCAGATCGGCAAACAGGATGGTCAGCTCTTGCTGCACGCCGCCCAGGCTGACGGTGGTTGGGTCGGCCAGCAGCCGCTCGACGACCTGGGGCGAGACGTAGCGCTCAAAGGTCTCGCGGATGGTCTGCTGGGCGGCCCGGAGCTCGTCGGTGGCCCGTTTAGCCCGCAGCCGGGTCTCGACGCGGGCCAGCAGTTCGCGATAGTCGAAGGGCTTGGCCAGGTAGTCTTCGGCGCCCAGTTGCAGCCCTCTCACCCGCTGCTCCGGCGCGGCCCAGGCGGTGAGCATCAGCACCGGGATGTCGGCCGTGAGCGGGTCGGCCTTCAGCCGCTGGCAGACCTCGTAGCCGTTCATCACGGGCATATCCAGGTCGAGCAGGATCAGGTCGGGCAGGCTTTCGCGGATGCGGTCGAGGGCTTCCCGGCCGTTGGAAGCGCTCTCAACGGCATAGCCCTCCATCGTCAGGAGGTCGCAGACCAACTCGACGTTGTCCACCCTGTCGTCGGCAACCAAGATGGTAAACGTGTAGTTCGTCAAAGGTACCTGCTATTCCTTCTGATACTTGACCTCACCGTGGACCTCCCAGGTGTCTATGACGGCCATGATCACCGCGTCGCACGGCTTTTTGTCGGTCAGGAGGGTCTGCCGCGCCGAGGAACCGGTGGCGTACATGACCACGTCGCCCACGCCAGCCTGCACCGCGTCGGCAGCAATGACATAGTCCTTGGACTCGACGTTTTCAACGTCGAGTTTCTTGACCACCAAAAACTTGAAGCCCTCCAGTTTTTCGTCCTTTTGCGTGGCAACCAACGTGCCCACGACTTTGCCTAGAAGCATCCTTCACCTCTTCGGAACCGGTTGTCCCGGCCCGGCTAACGGCAGGGAGGCCGCAAAATCCTCAATCCGCTGCTGAGTCTCGTCGAGGAGCGGCAGCCCGTGTCCAAAACAGCAAACCTCCAGGTCGAGCTGGGCAATCTCGCGGATGGAGCGGTGTGCCCGGCTCAGATCGGGTGCCACCAGCAGGGGCGGCGCGCCCAGCCGGCCGCGCTTGTAGTTGATGGCGTCGCCGACGACGGCGATCTTGCGGCCGGGATGATAGTAGCACACGCTGCCGGCGGTGTGCCCCGGCACGTGCACCACCTGCCAGGCACCCAGTTCCTCGCCGCCTTCCACGGAATGGTCTACCTGCGTGGGTTCAAATACCCGCCGCACGAACCAGTTGAATGCCCGCTCGTAAAGGCCGGACAGGGCCACGGGACCGAGGGGCCGCTCGGCCCGGCCCTCCACCAGGGGCACGTCGGCGCGATGGGCCACCACCCGCGCGCCCGAGGCGGCCTTGAGGGCCGCCGCGCTGCCCACGTGGTCCACGTCGCCGTGGGTCAGCCAGATCTCGTTCACGGCCTGCGGTGGATAGCCCAGCGCTTCCAGGTGGCGCCAGATGGCGCCCGCCCGCCCCGGCGTGGCCGCGTCGATTACGACCAGCCGCTCCGGCTCTATCAGGACGTAGACCTTGGTGTCCCAGATGCGCTCCACGTAGTGGAGGCCGGGCACCACCTCCATCGCTACGTCTCCGCTTCGGGCTCGGGCTCGGACTCCAGGTCGGCGAATTTCTTTGTGTAGAGCTCTGCCGCGTACTGGATCGGTTCCCGCGCCACCGTCGCCCGCTCCCAGCCCAGGGTCTCGGTCTCGATCCCTTCCAGGTCCTTGTAGACTTTGAAAAAGTGACCCATTTCGGCCAAAAAGTGCTGGGGGATGTGGGGCAGGTCGTAGTAGTCGCGAAAGATGGGGCGGCTCCCCTTGGGCACCTCGACGATGACATAGATGACGTTGGGAACGTTGGGAACGTCGGGGCCGGGCGGCAGCTTGTGCAGCAGATTCATCCGGCTTCTATTCCCCCAATTCTCCGAGGGCTTGCTCGCGGCGGCCCAGGGGCAGCACGACGTCGATGTTGACGTGCGGCCTGGGGATGACGTGCACCGAAACCACTTCGCCCACCTTTTCGGCGCCCCGCACGCCCGCTTCGACGGCGGCCTTGCAAGCCGCCACGTCGCCACGCACGATGGCGGTCACAAAGCCGCCGCCGATCTTTTCGTAGCCGACCAGCTCGACCTTGGCGGCCTTGACCATCGCGTCGGCGGCCTCGACCACCGAGGCAAACCCGCGTGTTTCGATCATGCCTAGTGCTTCTGCCATTTTGTGCTCTCCTCCTATCGGAATTGCCACTCGTGTTGAGTGATGCGTGTCACGTGAGATGTAGGCACGCACCACGCATCACGCATCACGAATCAGTCTTTTCGCCTGGATTCAACGCTGCGCCCCCGAATGTCTTCGATGGCCTGCACGGCGGCGGTATATCCGGCCATAATGTCCCGCTCCTCGCCCCCCAGGAAAACGCGCCCAAAGCTGCCAAAGGGGCGCACCTCGACGATGTTGATCTGGGCCGCCTTTTCCGCCTCGTTGGCGGCCAGCACGGCGTAAGCCGCCGGCTCGACCTCCATGACGTACAACGTCTGGTCGGCGATGAGCATCATGCCGTAGCGGTTGCGGTTGATGAGTTGCGTCTGGTGGGCGTCCACCCGGCGGATGATCTGGCTGGAGTGGATCTTGGGTTTCCAGCGTTGCTCGGCGCTGACGCCCAGGGCGTCGAGGATGGCGGCGCCGGCCGCCCGCACGTCGGCCTGCTCCGGCGAGTGGACCTCCAGCAAGCCGTAGAGGCGTTCGACCACCTGCACGGCGGGCTGGACCTTGGTGGCCTTGAGGGCCACGTCGGTGATGCGATTGATCTCGATCCCGGGCGAGATCTCGACCCAGAGCGAGGCATCCCCGGCCAGGGGCAAAAAACCCCGCGACGTGGTGCCGATAAAGGCCGCCATCTGCGGCTGCAAGCTGTCCAGGAACACGTAGGAACGCAGATCTACGCTCAAAGTGCTTCCTCCCCCTCCAGATATTGATTCTCACGCAGGAATCGGATGATGTAGGCTGCAAATTCGTCCAGATCGCCCAAACTGTTCAGCAAGATCTCGTACACGAGGTCCAGCCGTACTTGCAGGTAAAGGTGGACCAGGATATTGTGGAATCGGGCCATCTGTGTCAAACGGGAGACAAGGTCTGAAGGTAATACCTCCATCCTCCCCCAGTTTAACAAACACGTCGGCATAGTCCTCGGGTGGCGCTGCTCCCAGGTGGGCCAGGATATGCTGACCAATGTCCAGGGCAGACTGGATGGCGATCTGCAGCTGATGCTGCGCTGTATTGAATTTGTACGGATCCTCACTGAACTCGACAAAGTCCAGTGCGGCGACTTCGTCGAGCAATCTGAGAGAGTCTCGAATCTGTGCTAATCGTGCCTCGATAACGATTATATCCATCCAGCCACGTCCCTTCGAGGATGCGGTCGAAAAAGATTCTCCGATGGCGATCCAGCATCGGTTTCAAGTCAAAGTATTTGTTGAGTGTTCGAACTCGGAAATCAATCATCACTTGGCGATCCCGGCAGTAGACCACCCGGCCGGTTCGGAGTACCTGGTAGCGCATGACCAAGGAAACCTGATTCAGGATCGCCACGTCTACATCGTTGGTGTGCAACAAACTCATCAACCCGCCAACGAGTTCTAGTCGGACACCGAGGCACTCCCTGTCAGAAGGATTCCCCTTCAGGAGGACGGCCGTGTCCAGGTCGCTGAGCGATCCTGCCTTGCCCGTTGCCTGCGATCCAAATAGGTAGGCCACGAGCACTTGTGATTGTGCGGCAAAGTAAGCCCGCAACTGTGACTCTGCCTGGCTCAGGTCGAATACGGGCATTTCCTCAACCTTAACCTTTAGCCTCTTGAACGATTTTGACGCCCGCGCTGGCCCCGATGCGGGTTGCCCCGGCAGCGACCATGGCCTGGGCGTCCTCGTAACTCTTGATGCCCCCCGCCGCCTTGACGCCCAGCTCCGGCCCCACGGCCTGACGCATCAGGTTCACGTCGTGCAGGGTGGCGCCGCCCGGCCCAAAGCCGGTGCTCGTCTTCACGTAATCGGCGCCGGCGGCCTTGGCCAATTGGCAGGCGATGACCTTCTCCTCGTCGCTCAATAGTGCCGCTTCGATGATCACCTTCAGGAGGGCGCCGCCGGCGTGGCACGCGCGGGCCACCGTCGCAATGTCCTGCTCGACCAGGGCATAGTCCTTCGACTTGAGCGCGCCGATGTTGATGACCATGTCCACTTCGGTCGCCCCGTCGTCGATGGACTGCTGGGCTTCGTAGGCTTTGACCTCGGGCGGCGTGGCACCCAGCGGAAAGCCGACCACGGTGCAGACGTGGACGGAACTGCCTTGCAGCAACTGGCTGCAGAGCTTGACGTGGGTCGGATTGACGCAGACGGCGGCAAAGTTATGCTTGCGTGCCTCGTAACAAAGCTGGGCGATCTGGTCCCGGGTTGCGTCGGGCTTGAGCAGGGTGTGGTCGATGAGATTGGCCACCTGGGCGCTGACGTCCACGTGGCCCAGCGTCGAGGTCAGCCTGGTGGCGCCGGCGTCGACGACCTCCTGCACCTTGTCCTGGCACTGGGCCACGCACTGGCCGATGCAGTCGTCGCACAGGCCATCGCCATCGCCGTCGCCGGCCTGGGCGCGGGCTTCTTCCTCGCGCAGGAGGACGAGCACCTGCTTGGTGATTTGCTCGACGAGTTGTTCGACGGTCGCTGAATCGAGTTGCACGCTATTCTCTCAATCCTTCACTTGCTCAGAAATCGCTGTTCGATCCCCATGATCTTGTCCACCCGCCGCGCGTGGCGCCCCCCACCGAACTCGGTCTCCAGCCAGGTCTTGACGATCTGGTGGGCCAGGTTGCGCCCGATGAGCGCCCCGCCCAGCGTCAGCACGTTGGCGTCGTTGTGCTCTCTCGAATTAAAAGCGGTGGCGTGGTCGTAACACATCGCCGCCCGCACGCCGGGCACCTTGTTGGCCGCCATGCACGAGCCGATGCCGGCTCCATCGACCACGATGCCGCGCCAGGCGCGCCCGTCGCCGACCAGCTTGGCCACGGCGTAGGCGAAATCGGGATAGTCCACCGACTCGGTGCTGTGGGTGCCGCAGTCGGTAACGGCGTAGCCCAGCTCGTCCAGGTAGGCTTTCAGGTCCTCTTTCATGGCAAAGCCGCCGTGATCGGCGCCGAGGGCCACCGTCTGCACCGGGATTGACCCGGTTCGCGCCGGGGCCGGGGATTGCTGCTGAGCCACGGCGCCGGGTTCCTCCACCAGTTCGACGCGGCGGTCCCGGGCCGTATCCCGGGCCAGGGGTGTGACCAGCATCCCGGCCGGCACAGAAAGCTGCCCACCCGAGGGCACGGCCAGGACATCTGCTTCGGTGAGGGTTGTCTTGGGCGAACGAGCGGGCCCTCGACTCGAGCCGCTGTCCGGCTGCTCCACGACGCCATCCGGCCCCAGGGTCCGCAGGAGGACCCGTCGCACGATGGAGCGTACCTCGTCCTCAGAGAATGTCATGGACGGTCCTCACCGACGGCCGATAGCTCCCCGTAGCCCTCGTGGGGAATGACGCCCCACAGGCTCGGCGGCCAATAGGAGACCCAGGCCTTGCCCACGATCTGGGATTCGGGCAGGGTTCCCCAACTGTGCGAATCGCTGGAGTTGTTGCGATTGTCGCCCAGAACGTAATAGTACCCAGGGGGAATCTGGAGCAGCGGCTGTGAGTACCGGGGTACACTCCTGACGTAGGTCTCCTCCAACGGCTGTCCGTCAACGAGCACCTGGCTGTCCCGAATCTCGATGCTCTCGCCCGGGAGCCCTATCACGCGCTTGATCAGCTTCCGTTCCTCGTTCCGTGGGTCCCGAAACACAATGATGTCGCCCCTCTGCGGTTCTCGCAGCCGATAATCCAGCTTGTTCACCACCAGGAACTGGTCGTTCTCCAGCGTCGGTTCCATGCTCCGGCCGACCACCCGGTAGTTCTCGAACAGAAAATTCCGAACCAAGACATAGATCAGCAGGGTGAAGAGGATCGTCTCGACGATCTCGCGGATGGCCGATCTCGTTCTCGGTTTGGTCTGCTCCTCAGACTGCATGCCCTCCCCTTCTGTGTCCAGCACGCAGTGCGCCGGACAAACCACGTAGCGAGATTATAACCCAACTCGGAGCGCATGGCAAACCGACCGGCAAGACCGGAAGCCTCATTTACCTGCCTGGCGAAACCTTGACAAATGGGGGGCTATCGTGTATATTGAGTTGGCGCGCACGGGATTCGCCGTGGCGCACCACCAAATGGGGAATGAGGAGGCGCAGAGATGTGGCCCGAGCACAAAAAACGGCTGCTTCCCTGGCTCACCGGATTAGTTGTCCTGGCCCTTTTTTCATTGACTGGCTGTGTCGAGGTGCAGGTCATTGACACAACGCCCGACGCCTTGACCAGCCCACTACCGGCGCCAAATGGAAAACACAACCTGGCCGTCCTGGCGGTCGATTTCGACCCGCCGCTTAGTTACCAACAACTCACCGTCTACCGCCAGGGGGTCGAGCTGCTGGTGGCGATTGAGAACTCTGGCAGTGTGACGGAGCGGGACGTGGCTGTGCGAGCGTGGCTTTCGAGCCCCGAGGACCCGGACTTTGTCCTGAGCCAGGAAGCCGCCCTCAAAGAGATCGCCCCGGGCGAAGTCCAGATCGTCCGTTTTTCTCGTCTGACCGAGATCCCCTATCACCAGACCTTTCGCCTCGAGGTGGCCGTGGACGCGCTGGACGGGGAAAGCGATTATGGCGACAACCAAAAGGCATTTGACATTCAGATCTCCCGGGAGTGACGCCCTGTGGCCGGGACGCGTGTTTCCGGTGGCCGCCTCTGACCTGATTTGTGCGAAAAACAACGTCCCCTGCTGAGGGGACTCGCTTTTTTCGGATGGGTGGTTGAATCTTGCCTTGGACGCGTTGGCTTCGAGGACTCTCCATTCTCACCGTGGGCCTGACGCTGGGCCTGTTGCTCAGCCTGGCCTGGCGTCCGCTGAGTGAAACGCGGGTCGGCGCCACGGGACAGGAGTCGAGCCGGATTCAGCTCACCATCGAGCGGCTGGAGGTCGAGCAGCAGGCCCTCAAGGCCCGGCTGGCCGACCTGCGCCGAGAATTGGCCGAGCGCCAGCGCGCAGCCGCCGCCGAGACCGATCGCCTCGAAGCCCTGACCACGGCCCTGGAAGAACAGCGGCGGCTGGCCGGTCTGTCCCCCCTGGAGGGACCGGGCGTCTTGGTCGTGCTCGACGACAGCGACGTGCGGATTCCGGCCACCGCCGATCCCAACGACTATATCATCCACGAGTACGATCTGCGCGACATCGTCAACCTGCTGTGGATGGCCGGCTCGGAAGCCATCGCCGTCAACGACGAACGATTGACCGGGAACTCGTCGCTCTATTGCGTGGGCAGCACGGTGATGGTCAACAACACTCGCCTGTCGCCCCCCTACCACATCCGGGCCATCGGCAATGCCCGCGTCCAGCAAGACTATCTGCGCAACCCTTCCTACCTGGCCGACCTGAAGGCCAAGAAACGCCTCTACGGGCTCCGCTTTCAGGTGCAGAGCGTGGCCAACCTAAGGCTGCCGGCCTATTCGGGCGGGTTCCTGATCGAGCACGCCAGGCCGGGGGAGTAGATCGATGTTGCGAGACGGTGGGAGGGCAGGACGGCGCTGGGACGCCTGGCTCTCGCTCATGGTCCTCTGCCTGGGCGCGGGGGTGCTGCTCGTCGTGCAGTTGCGCACGCAACAGACGGCGCGCCAGGTGGAGCGCGAGGAGGATTGGGCCTTTGTGGTGGCCGACCTGATCGAAAGCAACGCGCGACTCAGGAGCGAGAGCGCTGCCTTGGAGGCCCAATTGGCCGGCCTCCAAAACGTGGAGGGCGGGGGCGCCATCTTGCAGTCCCTGGTGGACGAGGTCAACCAACTGCGCATCGTCAACGGCTGGGTGGCGACCTCGGGGCCGGGCATCGAGGTGACGATCTCGGGGCCGATCAGCGTGCTGGACCTCCACGACCTGATCAACGAGCTGCGCAACGCCGGGGCCGAGGCGCTGGCCCTCAACGAGCAGCGGATCGTGGCCTGGACGGCCATCAGCACCGACGGCGAGCACGTGACGGCGGACGGGCAGCCGGTGCAGCCGCCCTACCGCCTGCAGGCCATCGGCGACGCCCAAACGCTGGAGGCAGCCCTACTCCGGCCCGGGGGCTTGATCGCGCTGATTGACGAATTCAGCCGGGAGATCTCGGTCGAGGTAACTCAGGCCGACAAGCTAACGCTGCCGGTCTATGACCAGCCTTTCCAATTCGCCTACGCCGAGCCCGTCGAGTAACCTAGATCAGGCCCAGCGCCTTGCCCACTTTTTCGAGCTTTTCCAATACAAACGTCATCTGCTCGTCGGTGTGCGTCGCCATGTAGCTGGTGCGCAGCAGCGACAGGTTGGGCGGCACGGCCGGCGGGATCACGGGATTGGTATAGATCCCCTCCTCGAAGAGCAATTTCCAGGTCAGAAAGGTGGCGTCCCTGTCGCCGATGATGATGGGGATGATGGGCGTCTGGCTGGGGCCGGTGTCAAAGCCCAGGGACCTGAGCTCCTTGCGCATATAGTCGCCGATCTCGTTGACCCGCTCGATGCGCTCCGGCTCTTTGAGCATAACGTCGAGGGCAGCGCCCACGGCCGCCACGTTGCCCGGCGGCATCGAGGCGCTAAAGATCAGCGAGCGGGCGTGGTGCTGGACGTAGTGAATGACCGGCTCCGAGCCGGCGATGAACCCGCCCAGCGAGGCGAAGGACTTGCTAAAGGTGCCCATCACCAGGTCCACGTCGTCGTTGACGCCCAGGTGGATGGGCGTCCCCTTGCCGCCCCCCAGCACCCCCACGGCGTGGGCATCGTCTACCATCAAGCGGGCATTGTATTTCTTGCAGAGGGGGACGATTTCGATCAGGGGGGCGATGTCGCCGCCCATGCTGAACACGCCATCGACGACGACGAGCTTGCCGGCCTCCAGCGGGATCTTGCCCAGGACCCGCTCCAGGTCCTCCATGTCGTTGTGCCGGAAGCGCTTCATCATCCCGTAGGACAGCCGGCAACCGTCCACGATGCTGGCGTGATCGTCCTTGTCGGTCACGACATAGTCGCTGCGGCCGATGATGGACGAAATGGTGCCGACGTTGACCTGGTAACCGGTGCTAAAGACCAGCGCCGCCTCTTTTTCGACGTAATCGGCCAGCCGCTCCTCAAGCTCCAGGTGCCAGGCCAGCGTGCCGTTCAAAAAACGCGAGCCGGTGCAGCTCGTCCCAAACTCGCGGGTCGCGGCAATGGCGGCCTCGCGGACCTTGGGATGGGTCGTCAGCCCCAGGTAGTTGTTGGAGCCGATCATGACCAGGCGTTTGTCGCCGATGGTCACTTCAGTGCCCTCGGTATCGTCGAGGGGCATGAAATAGGGGTAAAAGCCCAACTCGCGCAGGTCTTTGGCGTCGGTCCAGTTCCAGCACTTTTCAAAGAGGTCCACCACGCTACTCCCTTCTCTCCCTGGTTGTCCTGGCTAGCGAGTGCAAGTGGCGCAACTGGTGGCCGCACACGACGCGCACCCGGCGCGGCTCCCGCCGTTGTTGCTTTTGCTCACGGCAGAAAAGAGAGAGATAGCCCGAGAAGTTGCTGAACTTCCACACTCGGCGCAAGGGGCGGGCGCATCCACCTTGCCCATGGGGCGGAGTTTTTCAAAGAGCGTACTGCACTCACCGCAGCGATATTCGTAAATCGGCATAAGCCTCCTAACCCGGACAGAGTCGGAGCCAAGAGGGCCAATGCTGCCCCAAAATCCTTGCCAAACGTGCCAGGATTTCGTGGGTTAGGCCCTAGCTCAATCCGAAAGTTGGTTTTTGAATCGGTCTATTGTACAATGCTTTGGGCATTCGGTCAAACGCCCGAAGGGATTGGAGCCAGGAACCGGGATTATGCACGTTTTCCACGATGTCAGCAAATTGATCGGCCGCACGCCGCTGCTCAAGCTGGAGCGGCTGGCGCCGGGCCGCCAGGTTTACGCCAAGTGCGAATTCCTCAACCCGCTCAGCCTCAAGGACCGGGCCGTGTTGCAGATCATCGAGGACGCCGAGGCCGAGGGGCGACTGCGGCCCGGCAGCACGCTCATCGAGTGCACCAGCGGCAACACGGGCATGGCCGTGGCCTGCCTGGCGGCCGCCCGGGGCTACCGGGCGGTGCTGGTCATGTCCGAGATCCAGAGCGTCGAGCGGCGCCAGGTGCTGCGCGCCTTTGGCGCCGAGCTGGTGCTGACACCGGCCTCCCAAGGGACGGCCGGAGCGCGCCGGCGCATGAAGGAAATCCTGGCCGAAAACCCCGACTACTTTTACGTCGGCCAGCACGTCAACCCCTCGAACCCGAGGGCCCACTACCGCACCACCGGCCCGGAGATCTGGGCCGATACCGAGGGGCAGGTCGACGTGCTGGTGGCCGGGCTGGGCACCGGCGGGACGATCTGCGGGGCGGGCCGTTACCTGAAAGAGCAAGAGCCGGGCGTGCGCCTGGTCGCCGTCGAGCCGGCCGAGTCGCCCACCATCTCGCAGGGCGTCTTTTGTCCGCACCGGATGATGGGCACGGCGCCCGGATTTGTGCCGGAGACGCTGGACCGGGCGCTGCTGGACGAGATTGCCCTGGTCAGCGAAGAAGAGGCGTTCGCCATGTGCCGCCGCATCGCCCGCGAAGAGGGCCTGCTGGTCGGCATCTCGTCGGGGGCGACGGCCCACGCCGCCCTGGAGATCGCGCGCCGTGCGGACGGCGACCCCGTCGTCGTCTGCGTCTTTGCCGACACCGGCCAACGCTACCTGAGCGTGGAGGGACTCTACCAGACCTGACAGGTCCCGGCCGGCTCTTGCGCAGACGGAACAGCGCGTTCTATGTCAAGTCTGGGGCCGAGCAACCTCTTGCGGGGATCTGTCAGGTCTCGATAGACGAGGAGATTCTTAAATGATCGACACAACGTGGCTAACCGCTATTCTCGACAGCCTCAAAGACCCGGTCCTGGTCGCCGACACGGACCACGTGACCCGCTACATGAACCAAGCCGCCGTGACCCACTACGAGGAAGGCGAGGCGCTCATCGGCCGCTCGCTGCTGGACTGCCACAACGAGCAGTCACAGCAGATGATGATCGACATCCTGGCGGCGATGCAGAACGAGGGACTCACCGAGCAGCTCATCACCGACGACGAGAAGCACCGAATCTACATGCGCGCCGTCCGCGACGCCGAGGGCCGGGTCCTCGGCTACTACGAGCGCTACGAGCCGCCGAGACAAGTGACAAGTAGCAAGTGACAAGTTTCGCTTACGCATCACGCATCACGCATCACGTATAAAGGAGGCCAAAATTGAAAGATTTCACCGACCGAGCCTTGAACCTGGCGCAGGTTCAGGGCGCAAGCTATGCCGACATCCGCATCATCCGGCGGCGCACCCAAGAGATCACGGTCAAGAACGGCGTGGTCGAGGGCCTGTCGGACAACGAGAGCCAGGGCTTTGGCGTGCGCGTCGTCGTGGACGGCGCCTGGGGCTTTGCCAGCTCGGCGCGGATCACTCCCGCCGAGATCGACCGGGTGACGGCCCGGGCGGTGCAGATCGCCCGCGCCAGCGCCCTCTTCAAGATCCACGACGTCGACCTGGGGCCGCCGGTGGCCCACACCGGCACCTACCGCACGCCGGTCGAGATCGACCCCTGGGACGTCTCCTTCGAGGACAAGATCGGCCTGCTGATGGCGGCCGACGAGGGCTTGCGCGCCACCCAGGGCGTCATGGTCGCCACCTCGCGGCTGGCCTTCTGGCGCGAGGACAAGGTCTTTGCCAACAGCGAGGGCGCCTTCCTGGAGCAGACCATCGTCGAGTCGGGCGGCGGCATCGAGGCCCTGGCCGTGGACCGCGAGAGCGGCGAGGTGCAAAAGCGCTCCCATCCCAACTCCTTCGGGCGCGACCAGCGCCAGGAGGGCTGGGAGGCGATCCTGGACATGGACCTGCCGGGCAGCGCGCCGCGCATCGGCGAAGAGGCCGTGGCCCTGCTGACGGCCGCCCCCTGCCCCAGCGGCGTGACGACCGTCATCCTGGGCGCGACCCAACTGGCCCTCCAAATCCACGAGTCGTGCGGCCACCCCATCGAGCTGGACCGCGTGTTCGGCACCGAGGCCAGCTACGCCGGCACCAGCTTTCTCACCCCCGACAAGTACGGCGACTTTCGCTACGGCTCCGACCTCGTCAACCTGACCGCCGACGCGACGATCCCGGGCGGGCTGGGCACCTTTGGCTGGGACGACGAGGGCGTGCCCGGCCAGCGCGTGCCCATCGTCCGCGACGGCCTGTTCGTCGGCTACCTCACCTCGCGGGAGACGGCCCAGCAACTGCGCGCCATCGTCGGCGACGGCGCGCCCGAGACCTCGGGCGGGGCCATGCGCGCCGACGGCTGGAACCGCTTGCCCCTCATCCGCATGACGAACGTGAACCTGGAGCCGGGCGACTGGACCTTTGACGACCTGGTGGCCGACACCGACGACGGCATCTACGTGGAGCTGAACCGGAGTTGGAGCATCGACGACAAGCGCCTCAACTTCCAATTCGGCACCGAGATCGCCTACGAGATCAAGAACGGCAAGATGGGCCGTTTGTTGAAAAACGCGACCTACACCGGCATGACGCCCCAGTTCTGGGGCAACTGCGACGCCATCTGCAACGCCGACCACTGGCGCGTATGGGGCACGCCCAACTGCGGCAAGGGCCAGCCGCCCCAGGTGGCCCACACCGGCCACGGCGCGGCCCCGGCCCGCTTCCGGGACGTCCAGGTCGGATTAATGAAGTGACAAGCAGCACTTTTTTGGTGGGGTTTGCTACCGGACCCTTTTATAGTTGCCGGGAGGAATAGCCGCGGATCGACAGAAATGCGCGGATTTTTCAAAGCAGACGAGTTTTGTGCCCCAATTCAACGAGTCCAATCCGCGTTTTTCTGTAAATCCGTGATTCTGAAGCACATGGCAGAAAAAGTGTCCGGTAGTGAATGGTGAGGTGAACATGTTCGGCAGCACTTTGTCAAAACGGGCCTGATCGAAGCCGAGTACAGCCATCTCTACGGGGTGACGATGGACGATCGTCACATGGGCGACTACTCTCTGGAGGAACTGACTCACGATAAAGCACAGCACAACCTGAACTGGGCTGCCCGGTTTGTGGCGCGGATTGAGCGAGCCCTGGCCGAGATCGGAGGCACATGATGACCGAAACCCTGCGCTATCTGCAAGAGAATGAATGGGCCGCGATTCACGAGTTCGCAAGCAAGCTGAAAGCAGACTTTGAGGAGCAAGTCGTGCGCGCTGACCTATTCGGATCAGAGGCTCGAGGGAACTTTGGTCCCGACTCGGATCTAGACATCTTTGTCGTGTTGGACGATGGCGGCTGGGACATCAAAGATCAGATTCGCTTCATGGCTGTCAGGCTCTCCCTGGAATACGATGTGCCGCTAAACACCCATATCCTCAGCCGCGAGCGCTGGGCCGAGATAGTACGCTACAGAGCCACCTTTTGGAGCGAAGTCCAGCGCGATGGCATTGCCCTGATTCCCGACTCTACGAATACATAGCGAGGAGATAATGATAGGAAAAGAACGAATCCAAGAGATAACCGACACCATCTTGCAAGAGTCTGCCGCCGACCAGACCGAGGTGCTGGTCATGTCCACCGACAGCGCCCTGACCCGCTTTGCCAACTCGACCATCCACCAGAACGTGGCCGAGACCAACGCCGAGGTGCGCATCCGCGTCGTCGTGCGCAGCCCCGGTTCGTCGGCAGGCGGGCGCGTCGGCGTGGCGACGACCAACAACCTGGCCGCCGAAGCGCTATCCGAGACGCTGGAGAATGCGCTGAACATCGCCCGCCTCCAGCCGGAGAACCCCGAGTTTAAATCCCTGCCCGAGCCCCAGGCGATCCCCGCCCTGGAGGCGTTCAGCGAGGCGACGGCCGGCTGTACGCCCGAGCAGCGGGCCAAGGGCGTGGGCACCCTCTGCCTGATGGCCCGCGACGCGGACGTCGTCGCCTCCGGGGCGCTGACCACGGCCACGCTGGAAGTGGCCGTCGCCAACTCGCTGGGGGTCAGGGCCTACTTTCCCACGACCTACGCCGACATCAACACCGTCATCATGAGCGACACCAGCGCCGGCTACGCGGCGGACCTGGCCTTGAACGTCAACGACCTCGACTTTGAGGCCCTGGGCCGCGAGGCGGTGGAAAAGTGCATCCACGCCCAGAATCCCCGCGCCCTGGAGCCGGGCGAGTACCCCGTCATCCTCGAACCCTACGCCGTCCAGGATTTCGTGCAGATGATGGCCTACACCGGCCTGAGCGCCCTGGCCCTGCAAGAGGGCCGCAGCTTTATGAACGGCCGGATGGGCCAACAGATCGTGGACCCCCGCATCTCCATCTGGGACGACGGGCTGGACCCCGACGGCCTGCCCTGGCCCTTTGACTTTGAGGGCGTGCCCAAGCGGCGCGTCGATTTCATCAAAGACGGGGTGGCCCGGGGCGTGGTCTATGACACCTACCGGGCCGGCAAGGAGGAGGGCCGGCAATCCACCGGCCACGCGCTGCCGGCGCCCAATCCCCTCAGCCCCTTTCCGCTGAACGTCTTTTTTGGCACCGGCGACGCCACGCTGGCCGACATGATCGCCAGCACGGAGCGGGGGCTATACATCACCCGCTTCCACTACACCCGCCCCGCCGAGCCCCGCGAGGTCGTCATCAGCGGCATGACGCGCGACGGCACCTTTTTGGTCGAGAACGGCGAGATCGCCTACCCGGTCAAGAACCTGCGCTTTACCCAGAGCTACCTGGAGGCCCTCAACCACGTGGAGATGATCGGAAGGGAGCCGCGCCTGCTCCTGGGCCTGGCCAACATGGCCCGCGACACCGTGCCCGCCCTGAAGCTGAGCAAATTCACCTTTACCGGCGCCACTGAATTCTGAACCCCGCTGCCTCTCCCCCCTCGCGGCAGCCGCGAGGGGGAGAACGTCTCACAAGAAAAATGGTATAATCAACATCACGCAAGGAGGAATGAAATGCACTCGACGAATGATGCCCATAAAGAGAAAATCATCACCGGTTTGATTCCAGTGATCGCGCTCGCCATCGCAGCCGGGCTGGTTTTGTTGTGCGCCGCAACGCTGGTGGCCGAGGCCGCCTCTCAACCCAAATACCAGGATGAAGCGGAGTACAATGCCTGGAACAAATGGGATCGCGATACCGAGGTCTATGTACCGTTTGTCAACTCCGATCCGGCCAGGGGCTGGCAGACAACGGCCATCGTCCAGAACACGGAACCCAATACCGCCACGGTTGTCCTGCGCTACTACGATACGGCAGGGGTGGAAACCGAGGTCGTCAACGACGAATTGCCCCCCTGGGGCAGCCGCGCCTATCCGACGACGGACGTCTTTAGCGGCTCGCTGAGGGTCACCGCCACGCAGCGCGTCGTCGTCGTGGCCAATGACGCGCCCCTCGATCCCGGTTGGACAGGCGATAGCCTGATGAGCTACCGGGGTGCGAGCGCTGGCAACAGCGGCCGAGAGATCCACCTGCTGCCGATCTATCGGGCCTATGAGGGTTGGAACAGCAGCTTTGCGGTACAGAACATCGAAAATACCACGGCCCCCATTAGCATGACGGTCTACAATTTGAGTGGTACGGTTGTCTTTTCGCAGACCGACGCCCTTCCACCGTACACCACCCATCTATACGATGCTGCCTCACTGCCGGGCCAGGAGGACGGTTCCGTCAACCGCGTCCGCATCGAGAGCGTCAATCGAATAGTGGGTGTGACCAAGAACGCCAACAACCAGACGGGCGAAGCCGTGGCTCACAACAACCGACGCCTGGAACCGGTCGGGACGCGGGCCATGCCGATGCAGATCTATCTCCCGCTCGTGGTCAAGCACAGCCTGTCGACCCTCGTCGTCTATAACTTGACAGAAAATACCTCCGACGTGACGGCTACACTCTACGACGTGGGGGGCACGGCGGTGAGCTCCAGCACCCTGTCTCTCGCGCCCTACGCCACCCGCTTTATCAGCCTCGACAGCAACGCCTGGTCGCCCCTGGTGCCGGACGGCTTTGAGGGATCGGCCCTGATCGAGTTTACCGAGCCTGTGGGAATCCTGGTCAACACTTCGTGGAGCCCAGCCCCCGATACGTTCACGGGCTACAGCGGGTTCTGGTTCGACGTCTCGGATGCCTTCTACGTGCCCTTTGTCCGCAATACGGCGGATGGCTCTACGACGCGGATTAGCGTTCAGAACGCCAGTTGGGGCGAACTCGACGCGGACGTCACCGTAACGTACTACGACGAGATGGGCAACTTGGCAGGAACCAAGAGCGCCTTGGTCAAAGACAACGCGACGCACGTTTTTGAGCAGGCGTCGAGCGATCTGCCGGTGCCCTTTCGCGGTTCAGCGTTGGTGACCGCGACGACAAGTATTGCCGTGGTCGGCTTTGTCAGCCATAGACCGGGTACGGAAGCGATCATCTCCCCGGAATCTGGTGGGGAACTGGTCTACACCGAGACGCAGGGATTGACCACCACCGTCTTGGTTCCACCTGACCTCTTGAGCGAGACAACCACGTTTGTATTCGCGCTACGGGTTGAGCCACCGCAGCCCATTTCGCCCTCGTTGGGTTTTGCCGGTCGTGCCTTTCTCTTGGAGGCTTACCAGGCTGGGAAACTTGTGCCGGGTTTGGTCTTTGCCGAACCCCTGACCGTTACCATCCATTACAGTCCCACTGACGTGGTTGGCCTGGACCCAAACAGCCTGGCATTGCTCACCTGGCGTGGCAGTGGCTGGAAGGACGCTGCCTGCCGGCCCATCGCCCTCCATCCCGACGAAGGCTGGCTGGCGGTGCCCATCTGCCACTTGAGCGAATTCGTCCTGGTCGGTGAGAGAGAACACCAGATCTACTTGCCGCTGATTCTGCGGGAATAGCCCGATTGGCGGCGAGGTGGGCCGGTAGGTGGTTTTGCCACCCACCGGCCCATTTGCGCGTACACGCGGAATCCCCGATTCGCCGGCCCGCGATCCTTTGCCCAACCGGGGGGAGTGTGCTACAATGGGGACCGGGGAAGTCGGCGGGAACTCGCCAAGAATTCGTAGGAATCGTGGACCCACGCGGGTCGCAAAGGGAGAGCAAGTAACGGACGATGCCAATCAACCTTCCACCCCAGGCCCAAGAGGCGGAGCGGCGGTATCGGGAGGCGAAAACGCCCGAGGACAAGGTCGCCACCCTCGAAGAATATCTCAGCCTGATCCCCAAGCACAAGGGGACCGACCACCTGCGGGCCGATCTGCGCCGCAAGCTGTCCAAGCTGAGGGAGGCCGCCCAGCAGCGCAAAAAGATCGCCCGCCAGGTCTCGCCTTACCACATCGAGCGCGAGGGGGCCGGGCAGGCGGTCCTGGTGGGCGTGACCAACGTGGGCAAGTCGGCGCTGCTGGCGGCGCTGACCAACGCCACGCCCGAGGTCTCGGAGGCGGTGTTCACCACCTGGGAGCCCACGCCGGGCATGATGGTGGCCAACAAGGTGCAGATCCAGTTGATCGACACGCCGCCGTTGAACCCCGATTATGTAGACTCTGAGCTGCTGAACCTCGTCCGCCGGGCCGACATCGTCCTCCTCGTCGTCGACGTGCAGGGCCACCCCGTGGAGGAGCTGGAGCAAGCGGTCGAAATCCTGGAGGAGAACCGCATCGTGCCCGAGCACCGCCTGGATCGCTACCCGCCCGAGCAGCGGGTGATGGCCAAGCCCTTCCTGGTGCTGGCCAACAAGTGCGACGACGCCGAGACCGACGAGGTATTCGACATCTTTTGTGAGCTCTTGGACGAGGCATGGCCCCTGATCCCCGTCTCGGCCGAGACCGGGCGCAACCTGGACCAGATGCGGCAGGCCGTGTTCGACGAGCTGGGCATCATCCGCATCTACTCCCAGATGCCGGGCAAGGAACCCGACTACGACTCGCCCTTTGTCATGGAAAAGGGCGGGACCGTGGGCGAGTTTGCCCGCAAGATCCACCAGGACTTTTACCAGAACCTAAAGACCGCCCGCGTGTGGGGCAAGGGCGTCCACGACGGCCAGCAGGTCGGCAAGGACCACGTGCTCCACGACGAGGACGTCGTCGAGCTGCGCATCTAGCAGGCTGTCGGAGAACCCAGTTCACCGACTTCTCCGACAAGCTGCTAGCATCGTGTTTTGACAGAGGCAACCATGCCCACCATCCCGCAGAGCGAGCTGCCCAAACCCAAATCGTGGGACGAGTTCGAAGACATCGTCTGGGACCTCTATACCCGCCGCTGGCGCGATCCCCACGCCGACCGCTACGGCCGGGGCGGCCAGCCCCAACACGGCGTGGACATTGTCGGCCGGCCGGCCGGTGGCCTTCGAGTGCGCCCTGGCCATCTTTGAGAGCTTTCTGCCGGCCGCCCCCCCCTACATCCAGGGTGTACGCGGAAATCTGGAAGGTTTGGAGGATTGAGGGCGGCCGGGCTGTTGCGGGCGGTGGAACGTGAGGAAGCAAGCGGAGGATGGCCCGGTCCTGGATCGCTGAACCGCTGGATCACTGAATCACTGAAACGGCTGAGCACGCTGAGGCTTTTCAGTGTTTTCAGTGCCTTTCAGTGAATCAGTGATTCAGAGTCGCGGATTTACAGAAAAACGCGGATTGGACTCGTTGAATTGGGGCACAAAACTCGTCTGCTTTGAAAAATCGGCGCATTTCTGTCGATCCGCGACTGTTCCCCCCGGCGACTCGTGTCCGGTAGCAAAGGCCACGCTGAAAGCGCGGAATGAGCGGGCCGAGACCTGACAGGTCCTTGGAAGTACCGCTGCCGTTCCGGTGTCAGGTCTCAAAAAACATAACAACAAAACAAGGAGAGGAAAAATGACAATCGTTCTGGACGGTTCGGGCCTCACGGTCGAAAAGCTGGTGCGCATCGCCCGCCACGGGGAGCCGGTGGCGCTGGCCCCCGAGGCGCGGGCGCGGATCGAGACCTGCCGCGCCATGCTCGAAAAAAAGATCGAGGCCGGGGAGATTATGTACGGCGTCAACACCGGCATCGGCGAGTTCTCTGAGGTGGTGCTGACCGACGAGCAGGTGGAGCAGTTCCAGCGCTACCTGATCTACAACCACGCCGCCGGCATCGGCGAGCCGGCGCCGGTCGAGTACGTGCGCGGGGCGATGGCCGGGCGGATCAACGTCCACGCCCACGGCAACTCGGGCTGCCGGCCCGAGATCACCCAGACCCTGGTCGAGATGCTGAACAAGGGCGTCACCCCGGTCGTCTGCCAGAAGGGCTCGGTGGCGGCCTGCGGCGACCTGTCGCCCATGTCCCAGATCGCCCTGCTGCTCATGGGCGAGGGCGAGGCGTATTATGGCCCGCCGGGAGCGGGCGAGGGTGAGCGCCTGCCCGGCCGCGAGGCGCTGGACCGGGCCGGCATCCCGGTACCCGGCCTCCAGGCCCGCGACGGGCTGGCGGCCATCAACGGCTCGAACCTGATCACGGCCATGAGCGCCCTCCAGCTCTACGACATGAACCGCTGGCTCAAACAGGCCGAGATCGCCTGCGCCATGACGCTGGAGGCCCTCTTTGCCAACATGAAGCCCTACGACGTGCGCCTCCACCAGGCGCGCGGCTTCCCCGGCGCCATCCGCACCGCCCGGGCGCTGATGACGTGCATCGCGGGCAGCGACCTGCTGACGGGCAAGCGCAAAACCAAAGTCCAGGACGCCTATTCGATGCGCTCCACGCCCCAGGTCATCGGCGCGGCCCACGACGCCGTGGCCTGGGCCAGGGAGCAGGTCGAGATCGAGCTGAACGGCGTCGGCGACAACCCGATTTTCTTGCCCGAGTACGAGCTGACGCTGACCGGGGCCAACTTTCAGGGCACGCCCGTCAGCCTGCCGATGGACATGGCCGGCGCGGCGATCACCATGGTCTGCGTGCTCTCCGAGCGACGCTTCAACCGGCTGACCAACCCGGCCCTCAGCGTCGGCCTGCCGCCCTTTCTGACCAAGGGCGCGGGGATGATGTCGGGCCTGATGCTCAGCCAGTACACGGCCGACATGCTCATCGTCGAGCAGCGCATCCTGTCCACGCCGGCCAGCATCCAGTCGATCCCGGCCGCCGCCGACCAGGAGGATTTCGTGTCGATGGGCATGAACACGGCCATCAAGAACGACCAGATCCTGGACAACGCCTACGGCGTGCTGGGCATCGAGTTCATGGGCGCCGCCCAGGCCCTCGATCTGCGCGATTTCACGCCCGGCCGCGGCGTGCAGGCGGCCAGGGACGCCGTCCGCCGGCACGTGGACTATCTCGACGAGGACCGGCCCCTCTACCCCGACCACAACACGATGAAAGACCTGGTCGCGTCGTGCGAGATCCTGGAAAGCGTCGAAGAGGTGGTGGGCAGCCTGGGGTAGTCAACAGGAGGAGGAGCATGACAAAAACCTACGACGTGATCATCGTCGGCGCGGGCATCATGGGCTGCTGCACGGCCCACGAGCTGGCCCGGCGGGGCCTGTCCGTGGCCCTGTTCGACAAAAAGACCATCGGCGAGGGGCCAAGCGGTGAGTCGTCGGCCATCATCCGCCAGCACTATTCCAACGAGCTGACGGCCCGCATGGCGCGCCACAGCCTGCGCGTCTTTCAGAACTTCCAGGACGAGGTCGGCGGCGAGTGTGGCTTTCGCCGGGCCGGCATGGTCATCCTGGTCGAGGCGGAGGACCGCGCCGGGCTGGAGGCCAACGTCGCCCTCCAGCAAAGCGTCGGCATCCGGACCGAGCTGGTGACGCCCGAGGCCCTGCGCGAGATCCTGCCCCGCATGGACCTGGGCGACCTGGTGGCCGCCGCCTACGAGCCCGAGAGCGGCTACGCTGACCCCTACCTGACGGTCAACGCCTACGCCCGCGCCGCCCGGCGCCTGGCCTGCGACGTGTTCCCCGACACCCAAGTGACCGGCATCCGCCTGAACG
>CAYLZO010000059.1:0-23056 GCA_964387775.1 uncultured Anaerolineaceae bacterium | reverse complement strand
TCTGCGGCGCTGAAGCGCCTACTACGAACGCTAGGTGCCCTCTCCGGCAAGGCGCTCGCCCTCCGGTTCGGGCTCGTCCCTGGCTGCGATCAGGATGTCGCCAAAGAGCCGATCCTGCTCCATGCGCACGCGGAGTTGCTTGACCATTTCCAGCAGGGCCAGCAGGGTGACGATGACTTCGACGCGGCTGCGCACCCCTTCCAGCAGTCCGCGGAAGCTGACCCGGCGGCCGCGGGCCGTCCTGCGCTCGATCAAGTCCATCTGGTCGGCGATGGTGATAGGGATGGGTGCCACCGCATTGTCCACCGACGGCGCCGGGGGCTTGACGGCCAACACCTCGCGCACGGCGACCAGCAGGTCGGCGAGGGACACCTCGCCCAGATCGACCACAGGCTCCAGGCGGGGAGGGGCTGCCAGCCGCACAAAAGACCGCAGCCCCTGGCTTTCCAGCTCTTTCAGCCAGCCGGCCGCCTCTTTAAAGCGCTTGTATTCGATGAGCTGCCGGACCAGGTCGTCGCCGGCCTCCTCCTCCGGCGAGGGTGGGGCCGGCGGCTGGGGCAGCAGTACCCGCGACTTGATCAGGAGCAGCTTGGCCGCCACCACCAAAAAGTCGGCCAGGTTGTCGGGACGCCGCTCGCTGACCTGAGCCAGGTGCTCCAGGTACTGGTTGGTGACCTGAGCCAGCGACACGTCGGTGATGTCGAGCTCCCGGCGCTCGATGAGGTGCAGGAGCAGGTCGAGGGGGCCTTCAAAGACGGGTAGCGAGACCTGGTAGCCGGACGTTTCCGTTTCGATCATGGTCCTCTCGAGGAAGCATAGAAAAGCCCGGCCTCGGGCCGAGACCGGGCTTCTTGGCAAATCCTATTCCTCAAAGCTCAAGAACTGCTTGCCCTGGTCGGCCAGCTCGTCCAGCATCTCTTTCGTCTCCGCCTCGTCCTTGCCGGCGATGCGGTCCACCTTGCAACCCTGGTCCTTCAACCAGGTCTCGGCCGACTCGGGCACGCCCAGCGGCCCGCCGACGATGGTCACGTATTCGGCCTGCGCCGCGTCATTGACCTTGAAGCCAACCGTGGGCTGAAAGCGCCCGATGTAGTTCTGGGCGTTGAGCCAGTCCTGCTCGGCCCAGGTGCCGTTCCGCGACCAAAAGAGCATATAGTGATAGATCGGCTTGGCCCCCGGCGCAGGAGCAGGCGCAGGCTGTGTGGTTTCCTCCTGGACCTTGACGATCTCCTGGCGAAGCATGTCCTTCCACTCGTTCCCGCCGAGCCACTGGTTGCCGGGGCAGGCAGTCGGCGCTTTCATAGCCTCTTTGTGGCCCACGACCTCGTCGAGCGAGACGTCCAACTCCTGCATCAGCCAGGCCATGAGGTGGGCGCCCGCCTGGAGCTGAGCCGGCGGCGGCACCTTCTTGGTAAAGTTCCCCAGGAAGCAGATACCCACGCCCCGGCGGTTGGCCTCCATGGCGTGGTAGGAGACTGTGGTCAAGGCATTGCCCTGGTAGATCACTCCGTCCTTGGCGACCAGAAAGTGGTAACCGACGCCGGGCCAATCCAGGTTGTTGACGTGATACTCGGCGATGCGCTTCGGACCGACCTTGGGCGGCACGGCGCTGTGGTGGACGACCAGGCTCTCGATGGCCTTCAGCGGCCGCGAATCGTAGGTCTTGGTCTCGTGCTTGGGCAGCTTGGCGATCAGGTCCTGGATCGCGGGCCTGGGGATCTCGGCCGGGCCGGGCAGAGGTCCCGGCTCCGGCTCCGGCTCGGCGAGCTGGTCCTTCAGGGCGTCGATCTCGGCTTGCAGGGCCTCGATCTGCTCTCGCAAGGAGGCGATGAGGGCCGATTGATCCTCCGCCCCGGCCTCCAACACCGCCTCCACCTCGGCCAGCAGCTTCTCTTTCCACTTTTTTCCGTGGAGCCACTGCTTACCCGGCGACTGGGTGTTGACCAACTCGCTGATGCCGACGACGTCGCCGGCGCTGAGCCGCAGCAGGCCGATCAGCCAGGCACACAGCTTGCCCCCGGCCTGGAGCTGGGCCGCCGTGGGGATGGCCTTTGTGAAATTGCCCGTGAAGCAGACGCCCACGCTGCTCTGATTCTGGCTGAAGGCGTGGTCCGAGACGGTCTCCAGCGCGCTGGTTTGGTAGATAATGCCATCGGCAGCGACGACAAAGTGATAGGTGATGCCCGGCTTGTCGAGCCTGTTGACCTGGTACTCGGCGATTCGCTTGGGGGTGATGGTCGGCGGGGTCGCCGTGTGATGGATGACGATCCGCTTGATCTCGCCCAGGGAGCGGCTGGGGTAGGTCAGCGTGGGATGCTTGGGCAATTCCTCGACGATGTCCTCCATAGCCGGCTTGATGGGGCCGCCCGCCGGGGGTGGTTGCTGGCTCAGCTCTTTGATGCGCGCCTCGAGTTGGGCGATCTTTTCACGAAAAGTCCACGCTTCGGTGCCCACCAGTTTCAGGCGGATTTTCCCGGGTTTGAACTCCTCCAGGCCCACGCGCTGGAAGTACTGGGCCGGCAGGCCGAATTCCTCGAATTGCTCGGTAATCGGATAACCACAGATGTCCAGGCCATAGCGCTCGAAAAACCGCAGAAAGGCGCCCCGCACCGTCTTGCTCGTCTCCGGGAAGGTACGCTCGGTCGGGGGGGGCGGCGCCGTCGGCGGGGGCTCCACCGGCGGCTTGGGCGGCTCCGGGGGCACCGGCGGGGGCGCCGGCTCGACGGGCGCCACCTCGACGGGCTTGCGCGCCATGTCGCGCACCGCCGGGACGACCGGCATCCGCTCGCCGCCCTCCTTCACCCAGACAAAAGGCGCCCAATCGGGGTCGGGAGAGGAGGCGATGAAACAACTGGCCGAGCCGAGGTAGGGATATTGATTCAACTCGGTGTAGTAGCGGACGTACTGCTTGGCCATCTCCTGCCGGGGCAGATCGTTGGGCGGCGTGGAGTTGCCAAACTCGGTGATCTCGATCCGCTTGTGGGGGAAACGCTCGTGATAGATCTGAAAGCGCAAGCCCCAATCCTTCTTCATCATGTTGTCGTACTGCCAGTAGCAGTGGCAGCCCAGCCAGTCGGAGGCCCGGATGGCGGGTTTGCAAATATCCAGCCATTCCAGGTCGTTGTGCAGGAAGGCGGGCACCGCCAGGCCCGGAAAGCCGAACTTGGCCCAGGGACACTGTTGCCGCAGGGCAGTCAGCACCTGAGTGTACCAGGCCAAAAAGTTGCGTGCGTCGGCAGCCGTGGCCCCCCATCCTTCGAGCCCCGACTGGTGATTCGGCTCGTTTTGGATCTCGAATTGCCGCGTGTACGGCTTCAGGCCGTTGATGATGGGGACCATTCTCGCCACGAATTGGGCCGGGCTCGGCCGCTGGTCGTGGCGAAGGCGGTCGTCGTAGAGGCGGACGATGAATTGAAGCTCGGGGTTTTGCTGGTGCAACTTTTCGTACACCGAGACGTCGGTGTGCGACATGGTCTTGAGTGTCTCGATGCGGGCCTCCCGAATGAGGGCATAATCGTGATCCGGGAACTGAACGGTGTTCCGGGCGTGAAGCCCCACGCGCGTCCTGTGCTTTGCCATTTCAGAGCCTCCTTCCCTTTTCGGGCAGTGGTAAGGTGTTGGCTGATGGGGGAGGTAGAACCCCGCTCCCATCAGCCACCGTGCAACCGCTACCCCTTTCGAACTGAGAAGTTCGGTCCATTATACCGCGAAATCATTGAATTGTCCACCTTTGGCCAGAAAGCACGAGCAACAAATACCGGGCACCCAACCTATCCTGGGGCCTGGCCTGTTCGGATGCTCTTCGGACGCCACCCGGATGCACATCGGACGCTGCTGTGTTATACTTGCAAAGAAGGAGGACGACAACCATGCTTCTCAAGAACAAAGAATACACAACCCGGTTCATCCTTGGAGTAGTAGCCACAATAGCCATGCTGGCCTGTACCCCCTCTGCGCCAACTGCCGCCGCGTCGCCGTCCCGGGCTGACGGATCCTCGCCGCCAGCTGAGCCGGTCAAACTCGTCTTCATCCACCACTCCGTCGGCGAAAACTGGCTGAGCGACTGGGACGGCGGCCTGGGCCTGGCCCTGCGCGACAACAACTATTTCGTCAGCGACACCAACTATGGCTGGACGGTGGATGGTACCGACATCGGCAGCCTCACCGACATCGGCCACTGGTGGACGTGGTTCCGGGGACCGAGCAGCGGCACCTACCTGGCTGCCCTCTACGCCGAGAGCGGCCAGCACGCCGCCTACTCGCGCCTGCCCACCGACCCCGGCGGCGAAAACGAGATCGTGATGTTCAAATCGTGCTATCCAAACTCGAACTTGGGCGGCAGCCTGGGCGATCCCATCCCCCCCATCGACAGCAACCCCCTGCGCGGCCAGGATGCTGGCTCAAGCCACCACATCGTCGCCAATGCCCAGGGCATCTACCTCGACCTGCTGGACTATTTTGCCACGCGCCAGGACAAGCTGTTCGTCGTCATCACCGCCCCGCCGGTCGCGCCCTACGATAGCTCGCAGCCGCCAGAGAACGCCCGGGCCTTTAACAACTGGCTGGTGAACGACTGGTTGGACGGCTATCCTCACGACAACGTGGCCGTGTTCGACTTTTACAACGTCCTGACCAGCAACGGTGGCGATGCCGAAACGAACGATCTGGGCTGGGAGACGGGCAACCACCACCGCTGGCGGAACGGGGCCGTGCAGCACACCCAGACGGTCAGCAACGACCTGACGGCCTACGGCGACAGTCACCCCAGTGCGGCAGGCAACCAAAAAGCCAGCGGCGAGTTTGTGACCCTGCTCAACGTCTACTACAACCGCTGGACCGGAGGCAGCACGACCCCCACGGACACGCCCACGCCGACCGACACGCCGACCGCGACGCCCGAGCCCACACCCCAGACAAGCGGGGACTATGAAATCTACCTGCCCGTCATCCTCAGAGATCTGCCCACTTTCACGCCTACGGCTACCCCCACGCCCACCGGTACCGCCACGCCTACGTCCACCAGCACTGCCACGCCTCCGCCCACCGCCGACCATTGCCCAGCCCTGCCTCCGCCCGACGGCCCGACCGTCTCCGTCGCCACTGAGGCCCAGCTACGCGACCAGGCGGCCAACGCCGCGCCCGGCACGACCATCCTCGTCGCACCCGGCGTCTACGACCTGCAAGGCGCCATCTGGGTGCTCAACGACGGCATCACCATCCGGGGTGCGACCGGCGACCGCGACGACGTCGTCCTGGACGGCGGCGGCATGCTGACCTGGAGCCACACCCACGTGGTCGCCATCGACGCCGACGACGTCACCATCGCCGACCTCACCATCCGCAACGGCGACGAGCACGGCATCTCGATCCAGGGCCGCGACCGGCCCACCCTCTACAACCTGCACATCGTGGATACCGGCTACCAGTTGGTCAAGGTCAATCCTAGTGGCAGTGAGGACGGCCTGCTGGCCTGCTCCCGGCTGGAGTACACCACCACCTCGCCGGAGGATTACACCAACGGCATCAGCGCCCACGACGCCCACCGCTGGACTGTGCGCGACAACGAGTGGCACCGCATCCGCACGCCGGGCAACGCGCCGGTGCCCACCATCCTCTTCTGGTCCGGCTCTACAGACACGGTGGTCGAGCGCAACCTGCTCGTCGATTGCTACCAGGGCATCGCCTTTGGCAACGCCAGCCACGGCCCTGGTGACCACAGCGGCGGCGTGGTGCGCAACAATTTCATCTACGCCTCGCTGCCCCACGACTCGGTGCTAGAGATGGTCCACGCCACCGATTGGCTGGTAGCTCACAACACGGCCCTGCTGCTCGACCCGGCGCCGGGCCTGACCTGGGGAATGGAGGCCCGCTACGCCGACACCACCGGCACCTTTGCCTACAACCTGACCAATCTGGCCATCATCAACCGCGACGGCGCTGGAAGCGCGTTCAACGGCAATGTCACGGACGCCGAGACGGGCTGGTTCGTGGAACCCACCGCCGCCGACCTGCACCTGGTCGCCTCGGCCGGCGAAGCCATCGACCAGGCCGCACCTCTGGCCCAGGTGCCGGCCGACTACGACGGCGACGCGCGGCCCGTCGGCCCCGCACCCGACGTTGGCGCCGACGAGTATGGCCAACCTGGCACGCCCACCAGCACACCTAGCCCGACGCCGACCCTGACCCCCACCACGCCGCCCTCCGGCAACCTCGTCCAGCCGTCCGACCTGGTCTACCGGGGCGCCTTCCGCCTGCCCGACTCACCCGGCACGCCCGACAACGTCGGCTGGGAGTGGAGCAACTGGGCCTCGGCCGCAACCTACTACCCCGACGGCGATCCGTCTGCTGCTCCCGATGGCTACCCCGGCTCCCTCTTTGGCACAGGGCACGACCAGACCCAATGGGTCTCGGAGGTCAACATCCCGGTCCCCACCATCTCACCAGGCAAGGACCTGAACGACCTGAACACAGCGACGACCCTGCAACCCTTCGCCGACATCAAAGACGGCCTCTTTGGCTACATGGAGCTGCCCCGCGTCGGCCTGGCCTACGCCCCGCCGGGACGCCTCTACTTTGCCTGGGCACCCCACCTGAACGAAGGCGCGACGGACCCCTCCCACGGCTGGGCCGGGCTGGACCTCTCCAATCCCCAATCCGCTGGGGCCTGGCGCATCGGCGACTATTGGAATTACGTGACCGGCGACTACCTGTTCGACATCCCGCTGGCCTGGGCCGACGCCTACGCCTCGGGCCGGTATCTGGCCACGGGCCGTTATCGCGATGGGGGACAGGGCGCCCAGGGGCCGTCCCTCTTTGCCATCGCCCCCTGGGCCGAGGGCAATCCGCCGCCAGCGGGCGCGACCCTGCCGACCACGCCCCTCCTGCTCTACGGCAACGCCTACGAGCCGAACCCGCCCAGCATGGACGGCTACCACCACTCCGACGAGTGGACGGGCGCGGCCTGGCTGACCGTCGGCGCCAAGGCCGCCGTGCTGTTCGTGGGGACCAAGGGCACGGGCGACTGCTGGTACGGCTGCGCCGACGGCATCGACCAGCCCCCCTGGCCCCCCGATTGCGACCGGGGCTGGTGGAGCAGTGGCTTCGTGGGCCGGTTCCTCTTTTACGACCCCGCCGACCTGGCCGCTGTCGCCAGCGGGCAGATAGAGACCTGGGAACCACAGCCCTACGCCACGCTGGACATCGACGACGTGCTGTACCACATCGAGTCAGACCAGCAAAAATACCACGTCGGCGCCCTGGCCTTTGACCGGGCGCGGGGCCTGCTCTACCTCTTTGAGCCCTTTGGCGACGGGGACAAGCCGCTGGTCCACGTCTGGCAGGTGGGGGAATAACGAAAGCGTAGCAAGCGCCGGACGCCGACGAACCCCAGCGCCTCCACCTGTTTGGCATCTCGGTGTGAGTCGGTGTCCGGCACTGCTCCCCCATGTTCCCGACCGACCCCCGCTCCAGACTTGACACTCAGGGATAACAATCATATAATCGAGGGGCAATTTAATTTTTCCTCTGTCTTAATTAATTCGAGCAGGGGGATCCGTCTATGGTACGTCGGCAAACACAACTGGGCAGCAACATCAGCAAGGTCAAGTCGCACAACTTGAGCGCCGTGCTATCCACGCTGCGCCGCCACGAGCCCGTCTCCCGCGTCCGCCTCGCCGAGCTGACCGGCCTCTCGACGACGACCATCACCAACCTCGTCTCCGAACTGCTGGAGCAGGGCCTGGTCGCCGAGGACAATTCACAAAAGCCCACCCCACCCCGGCGGGTGGGGCGACCCCGCACCTTCCTGCGGCTGGCGCCCGAGGCCCGCTACGCCGTGGGCGTCCACATCGGCGTCGGCAGCGTCCGCGTCGCCGTCTCGAACCTGCACGCCCGGCTTCTGACCACCCTCTCCCTGGACCACCCCCTGGACCGGTCGCCCGATGAGGTGCTGGGCGAGACCGCCGGCCTGGTCGAGGATGCCCTCGCCGGGAGCGGCGCCGCCCGCGAAAAGGTCGTCGGCGTGGGCGTCGGCGCCTCGGGCCTGGTCAACCCCCACACCGGGGTCAACGTCGTGGCACCCAACCTGGGCTGGCGCGACGTCCCCATCCGCGACTGGCTGGCCGAGCGGCTGGCGCTGCCCGTCTGTGTGGACAACAACGCGCGGGCCATGGCCCTGGGCGAGGCCCTCTTTGGCGCGGGCCAGGACGCCCACGCCCTGGCCTTTGTCTACGCCCGCATCGGCGTCGGCGCGGGGTTCGTGGTCGGCGAGCAGCTTTTCCGGGGCAGCGCGGCGGGCGCCGGCGAGATCGGCCACACGACCATCGTGCCCGATGGCGGGGAGCCGTGCCGCTGCGGCAACACCGGCTGCCTGGAGACCCTCGTCTCCGAGCCCGTCATCGTGCGCCTGGCCGAGGCGCTGGCCGCGCAGGAGCCGGAGGGCATCCTGGCCGGACACATGCAGAGCGGGCAGGGCAGCGCCATCGAGCGGGTGCTGGCCGCCGCCCGGGCCGGCGACGCAGCGACGCGGGCCATGCTGGAAGAGCGGGCCGGCTTCATGGGCATCGCCCTGGCCAACCTGGTCAACGTCCTGAACCCCGACCTCATCGTGCTGGGCGGGCTCTGCGCCCAGGGCCAGGACCTCCTGCTGCCGGCCATCGAAGATGTCATGCGCCAGCGGGCCTTTGCCAACCTGGGCGAGCAGGTCCAGTTGCAGACGACGAGCTTTGGCCCCCACGCCGGCGTGACCGGCGCGACGGCCTTGGCGCTGTACACCTTTTTCTACCGGCAGCCCGAGCAAACACTCGAGGGGAGCGCATGATCCAAGCAGCCGATTTGAGACTGGGCCTCGTCTCCCTGGCCCGGACCACGTTCGATATTCCGCTGGCCGCCGAGGTGGCGGCCCAGGCCCGCGCCCACCTGCGATGCGCCGGCTACGCCCTGGCCGGGCCGGAGGCGCTGGTCACCAATTTGGAGGGCACCCGGCAGGCCGCCGAGGCGCTCGCCGGGGCGCCCCTCGACCTGCTCGTCGTCCTGCAGGCCACCTTTGCCGACAGCACGATGGTCATGAGCCTGGCCCGGGCCGTCGACGCGCCGCTGCTCCTGTGGGCCGTGCCCGAGGGGCGGGGCGGCGGGCGCCTGCGCCTGAATTCCTTCTGCGGCATCAACCTGGGCGCCCACGCCCTGACGCGGGCCGGGCACGACTACGAATACGCCTACACCCCGCCCGACGATCCGGCCGTGCTGGACCAGGTGGACACCCTGGCCCGGGCCGGTCGCGCCCGGCGGCTGTTGCGCGGGGCGCGGCTGGGCCGGGTGGGTGAGCATCCCGCCGGCTTTGAGAGCTGCCAGCTCGACGAGGCAGCCCTGGCCGCCCGCTTTGGGCTGGAGGTGGTCCAGGTGCCCCTGGCCGACGCCTTCCGGGCCGTCCGCGCAGCGGACCCCGGCGACGTCGAGGCCGTGTACCGCGACCTGGGCGCCCGGCTGGACGGCCTGGCGGACGTGGATCCGGCCGCCCTGCGCGCCTCGCTGGGCAGCTACCTGGCCCTCCGCCGGCTGGCCGCCGAGCAGGAGCTGGCCGGGCTGGCCGTCCGCTGCTGGCCCGAGTTCTTCACCGAGTTGGGCTGCGCCGCCTGCGGGGCCATGTCGATGCTCAGTGACGAGGGCACGCCGTGCAGCTGCGAGGCCGACGTCAACGGCACCATCACCCAGCTCATCCTGCAATGGATCGGCGGCGAGCCGGCCTTTGGCACCGACGTGGTCTCGTTCGACCTGGACGACGACGCCGTCGTGGTCTGGCACTGCGGCCTGGCGCCCCTGTCGATGGCCGACCCCGAGGTGCGGCCCCGGGCCACCATCCACTCCAACCGGCAACTGCCGCTGTTGATGGAGTTTCCCCTCAAGCCCGGCCGCGTCACCGTGGCCCGGCTGAGCGAGGCGACGGGCGACTACCGCCTGGTCGTCGGCAGCGGCGAGATGCTGCGGGCGCCGATGAGTTTCACCGGCACCTCGGGCCTGTTGCGCTTCGACCGGCCCGCCGCCCAGGTGCTCGATACGCTCCTGAGTGAGGGCCTGGAACACCATATTTCTTTGACCTACGGCGAGTACGAACCCGCCTTGTTGGCTCTGGCCAAGATGCTAGACCTGCCCGTTTTGCACCTGTAGGAACGTAGGAAGGAGGTGGCGTTGACCTAGAATCCAAAGATTTGGGGACAATCCAGGAATCAAGAGAAACGGACCAAGACAAAGATTGAGGAGGAGGAACAATGAAACTGAGAACCTTGTTTGCGTTGCTTACCATTGCGGTGCTGATGCTGTCGGCCTGCGGCACAACGCCCGAACCGACCCAGCCCCCCGAACCGGAGCCCACCCAGGCCCCGGCCGTGGATCCCACCCAGGCGCCAGAGCCACAACCGACCGAAGCGCCATCCACCGAGACGGCCGAGATTCGCTTCACCTACTATGCCGACGGCAAAGAAGCCGAAGTGATGCAACCGATCCTCGACCAGTTCATGGCCGAGAACCCGGGCATCACCGTCATCCTCGACGTAGTGCCCTACAGCACCATCGACGAGCAGTTGCCGGTCCAGGTCGAAACCGGCGAGGGCCCCGACCTGGCCCGCATCACCAACTTTGGCGCTTACCGTGGCAAGCTGCTGGACCTGCGCCCCTACCTGGCCGACCCGGCCTACTTTGAGGCCAACTTTCCGGCACCGGTCTTGGCCGCCATGCGCGCCGAGGGCGACACCCAGGGTCTGCACGGCTTCCCCGACGCCCTGACCATCACCGGCCCCTACGTCAACAAGACCCTCTTCGATCAAGCCGGCGTCGAGCTGCCCGGCGAGGGCACGACCTGGGAAGAGTGGACCGCGCTGACCAAGCAGGTCGCCGAGGCGACAGGGGTGCAGTATGCCATCTCTATCGACCGAACCGGCCACCGCTTCGCCGGCCCGGCCATGAGCATGGGCGCCACCCTCATCGACAGCGACGGCGCCTTTACCATCGATACCTCCGGCTTCCGCGCCTTTGCCGAGCTGCTGAAAAGTTGGCACGACGAGGCCGTCACCCCCTCCGAGGTGTGGCTGGTGGGCGACAGCCTCAACAACTGCATCGACTTTGTCATCAGCGGCGACCTGGTAATGTGCATGTCGGGCAGCTGGCAGATCGGACGCCTGGCCAGCGACGTGGGCGACGCCTTTGACTGGGTCGTGGTGCCCAACCCCACCGGGGACGGTGGCTCCACCGGCGTGGCCGGCGGCTCGGCCGTCGTCGCCTTTGCCGACACCGAGTATCCCGAAGCGGTGGCGGCGCTCATGGAGTTCCTGATCCAGCCGGAGAACTATGGCGCCTTTTCGGCCGGCACCCTGTCGCTGCCCGCCCAGAAGGACGTGGCCACCCAGGGCGTCGAGTTTGAGACCGACGACGCCGCCGTGCTGGCCGCCCTGGCGGCCTACACCGCCGAGGTGCCCAATCTCCAGGATCAGGCCGTGGGCCTGAACGTCCATCCCTTCGCCTTTGCCTATTATCGCAACAGCGCCAACCGCATCGCCCAATACCTGACCGGCGAACTGACCCTCGACGAGGCCCTCCAACGCCTCCAGCAGGACATCGACGACGCCATCGCCGAGGCGGGCGGCATGAAGCCTGCCGAGAAACCGCCCCTGGCGGCCGCCGAGATTCGCTTCACCTACTATGCCGATGGCAAAGAAGCCGAAGTGATGCAGCCGCTTCTCGACCAGTTCATGGCCGAGAACCCAGCCGTGACCGTCATCCTCGACGTGGTGCCCTACAGCACCATCGACGAGCAGTTGCCGGTCCAGGTCGAGACGGGCGAAGGCCCCGACCTGGCGCGCATCACCAACTTTGCCGCCTACCAGGGCAAGCTGCTGGACCTGCGCCCCTACCTGGCCGACCCGGCCTACTTTGAGGCCAACTTTCCGGCACCGGTCTTGGCCGCCATGCGCGCCGAGGGCGACACCCAGGGTCTGCACGGCTTCCCCGACGCCCTGACCATCACCGGCCCCTACGTCAACAAGACCCTCTTCGATCAAGCCGGCGTCGAGCTGCCCGGCGAGGGCACGACCTGGGAAGAGTGGACCGCGCTGACCAAGCAGGTCGCCGAGGCGACAGGGGTGCAGTATGCCATCTCTATCGACCGAACCGGCCACCGCTTCGCCGGCCCGGCCATGAGCATGGGCGCCACCCTCATCGACAGCGACGGCGCCTTTACCATCGATACCTCCGGCTTCCGCGCCTTTGCCGAGCTGCTGAAAAGTTGGCACGACGAGGCCGTCACCCCCTCCGAGGTGTGGCTGGTGGGCGACAGCCTCAACAACTGCATCGACTTTGTCATCAGCGGCGACCTGGTAATGTGCATGTCGGGCAGCTGGCAGATCGGACGCCTGGCCAGCGACGTGGGCGACGCCTTTGACTGGGTCGTGGTGCCCAACCCCACCGGGGACGGTGGCTCCACCGGCGTGGCCGGCGGCTCGGCCGTCGTCGCCTTTGCCGACACCGAGTATCCCGAAGCGGTGGCGGCGCTCATGGAGTTCCTGATCCAGCCGGAGAACTATGGCGCCTTTTCGGCCGGCACCCTGTCGCTGCCCGCCCAGAAGGACGTGGCCACCCAGGGCGTCGAGTTTGAGACCGACGACGCCGCCGTGCTGGCCGCCCTGGCGGCCTACACCGCCGAGGTGCCCAATCTCCAGGATCAGGCCGTGGGCCTGAACGTCCATCCCTTCGCCTTTGCCTATTATCGCAACAGCGCCAACCGCATCGCCCAATACCTGACCGGCGAACTGACCCTCGACGAGGCCCTCCAACGCCTCCAGCAGGACATCGACGACGCCATCGCCGAGGCGGGCGGATAGACAAGCCGCTTGTAGTTAGCGGGGGCGCAGCCTGGCTTGCCCACGAGCGGTCAGGCTGCGCCTCCAGGCAAGGAGTAGCGTCCCATGACCGTGCAGGCACGCAAGCGACCGGATAAAGTAGTAGGTGAATGGATCGGCCGGGCTTCCTCTGCCGTCGTAGAGGTCTGCCTGTGGCCTATCGAACTGGTCTTTGACCTGTTGCAGCGGGTGATCGGCATCCGCCGCATGCCCTATCTCTTTGTGTTACCCAACCTGCTCATCTTTGGCATCTTTATCCTCTTTCCCATGCTCCTGAACTTTGTCTACGCCTTTACCGGCGGCACCGAGTTCTTTCCCGACCAGCGACCCTGGGTGGGTACGGCGAACTTTGAGCAGCTCCTGACCTGCGAGAATTTTCTCGATCCCAACAGTTGCTACGAGGATCGCTTCTGGCGCGCGGTGTTTAATTCGACAGGCTACGTAATCGCCGAGGTGGCCCTGCTGGTGCTCATCTCGCTGGTTACGGCCCTGGTGCTCAACCGCAAGATCCGGGCGCGGGGCTTTTTCCGCAGCGTCTTTTTCTACCCGGTCCTGCTGTCGCCCATCGTCGTCGCGCTGATCTGGAAATGGATCCTGCAGGAAAACGGCCTGCTCAATGGCATCATCACCAGCTTGGGGTTCGACAAAGTGCCCTTTATGGTCGACGCCGGCTGGGCGCGCTTCTGGGTGGTGATCATCAGCGCCTGGGCGACCATGGGCTTCTATACGCTCATTCTGCTGGCCGGCCTGCAAGCCATCCCGGCCGAGTTGTACGAGGCCGCCGACATCGACGGGGCCAACAGTTGGCAGTCCTTCCGCAACATCACCCTGCCCCTGCTGATGCCCTCGATGACCGTGGTGCTGGTCCTGTCGTTGATCCGCGCCGTCCAGGTGTTCGACGTGGTCTTTGCCTTTACCGGCGGTGGACCGGGCACGGCGACGCTCTACCTGGTGCAGTACATCTATGACAACGGCTTTGCCAGCCCGACCAAACGCTTTGGCATCGCGGCGGCGGCTTCGCTGCTCATGGCCGGCGTATTGGTCGTCTTGACAATCGTCCAGCTTGTGGTCCGCAAGGAGGAGGAATAGTCCCATGAGTGCCATCCTTGAGTTTTTGACACGTACCCGCGGCCGCAAGCGCTTGCACATCACCGACATGGTCACCTACCTGTACCTCACCCTGGGCGTGATCCTCATGTTCGGGCCGGTGATCTGGCTCGTGCTGTCTTCGTTCAAAACGTCGGCAGAAGTGGTCAAGTTTCCGCCGCGCATCTGGCCCTACCAGCAGGAAACCGTCGAGGTCGAAGGCTACGACGAGCCGCTGCCGCTCTACGAGGTCACGCTCGAAGGCGGTTCCGTGGTGCAGATGGCCCAGGTGCGCCGCATCGGTCTCGAAGCCCAATTGATCGACCCGGCCAATCCGGGCGAAATCGTCAAGGTGCACATCAACGACCGGCAGCCGGTCGAACGCATCGTCTTTAGCCTGGACAACTATGTCGAAGGCATCGAGAGTTTCGACTTTGCGGTTTACTTTCGCAACAGCGTCATCGTGACCGTGGCGGCCACCATCCTGACCCTGCTGGTCAACAGCATGGCCGCCTTTGCCCTGAGCAAGTACCAGTTCCGGGGGCGCACGGCCATCTTTTTGATCATGATCAGCACCCTCATGGTCCCCCTGTCGGTGGTGCTGGTGCCCGTGTTCCTGGTCATCACCCGCGTGGGATGGAACAACAACCTGCTGGGCGTCATCGTGCCGGGCGCGGCCACGCCAACGGGCGTGTTCCTGCTGCGGCAATACATGCTGACCATCCCCGACGAACTGATCGACGCGGCGCGCATCGACGGCGCCAGCGAGTGGCGCATCTATGCCCAGGTCATCCTGCCGCTGGCCAAACCCGCCCTGGCCGTGCTCACCATCTTTTCGGTGATGTGGCGCTGGAACGACTTTCTCTGGCCGCTGGTGGTGCTCAGCCGCAGCGAGGTCTTTACCCTGCAAGTCGGCCTACAATCATTCCAGGGCCAACTCAACGTCCAGTGGCACCTGATCCTGGCCATGACGGTCCTGACCCTGCTGCCCATCACCATCGTCTTTGCCTTCTTGCAGCGCAACATCACGACCGGCATCGCCACGACGGGCATGAAATAGGCCGCCAAGGCACGAATCGTAATGAATCATTCGAGCGTTGCGCGTCCCGCGCATCAGATGAACGTCCTGGAGGAGAGCCTGCTGGGCCTGCCGGCGGCCCAGGCGCCCCGGCTGCTGCCGGGCCTGCTGGCCGTCGGCACCCTCGCCTGGTTTAGCCTCTGGCTGAGTGACTATATCGGCGTCACGCTCCTGGGCTTTGACAAGACGCCGGTGTCGGCCGTGATGCTGGCCATCCTGTTGGGCCTGATCGCCGGCGCCGCTGTTCCGCTGCCCCGGGCCTTGGCGCCGGGCCTCCAGTTCGCCGTGAAAAAGCTCCTGCGCCTGGGCATCATCCTGCTGGGCATCCGGCTGACCATCTTTGACGTGTTCCAGTTAGGCGCCTACGGCGTGCCCATCGTCGTCCTCTGCGTGCTCGCGGCGCTGCTCTTTACGACACTCAGCAACAAGTGGCTCCACCTGCCCGAGCGGTTGGGCGCCCTCATCGCCGTGGGCACGTCCATCTGCGGCGTGTCGGCCATCGTCGCCACCGGCCCGGCCATCGACGCCGAGGACGAGGAAGTGACCTACGCCGTGGCCGTCATCACCATCTTTGGACTGGCAGCGACCCTGGCCTACCCCTACCTGGCCAACGTCCTCTTTGCCGGCCAGGCGCTGCACGCCGGGCTTTTTCTGGGCACGGCGGTGCACGACACGTCCCAGGTGGTCGGCGCGGCCAAAGCCTACGCCGACGTGTTCACCGCGCCGCTGGCCCTCGACGTGGCGACCGTGACCAAACTGGTGCGCAATGTGTTCATGGCCGCTGTCATTCCCTTTGCGGCCCTGTATCACTGCCGCCGAAGGGAGGAGCAGTGCGAGTCTGGCGCGCCCAAGACCAATATCCTCAAACTGCTGCCCCTCTTTGTCGTCGGCTTTTTGGCCCTGGCCGCGATCCGCTCCATCGGCGACGCGGGCATCAACGCCGGGGGCGCCGCCTTTGGCCTATGGGACGGCGCGGCCTGGACGGGCATCCACGGCGTGGTCAAGGGCTGGGCCGAGACGCTGATGGTCGTGGCCCTGGCCGGCGTTGGTCTCAGCACCGACTTTCGCACGTTCAAGGGCCTGGGCATCAAGCCTTTTCTCGTCGGCCTGGGCGCCGCGCTGGCGGTGGGCGTCGTGAGTTATGTCGCCATCTCGCTGCTGGGAAGTCTCGTGACGCTGTAGTATACTAGACGCACACTGAATCTTGCAGCGTGTGCCACCGAGTAGGCAAACGCATCACCGCAAAGGCGCAAAGAACGCCAAGAACCTATACAAAAAAGCCTTTGCGGGCTTGGCGTCTTGGCGGTGAATAGGAAATCTCATCGTATGCTTGGTATACAATGGCGAAAAACAGGGGGCGAATCCCGACCGGATCGCACCCTCTAGAATTGGAGAATGTGAATGACTTTTCCACACGCAGGGCACTATCTGCGCATCGATCTGAGTTCTGGCGAGGTGAGCGTCCGGCCCATCGCCGAGGCCGACGCCCGCCGCTACTTTCTGGGGAGCGGCTACGCGGCCAAGCTCTACGCCAAAGAGATGGACCCCGCCGTCGAGCCCTTTGACCCGCAGAACCCGGTGTACGTGTTCAACGGGCTGCTGTCCGGCACCTTTGCGCCTACCGGCTGCCGGAGCAGTTGGTGCGGGCGCAGCCCCCTGACCGGCATCTGGACCGAGGCCAACATGGGCGGCCACTTTGGCGCCGAGCTGCGCGCCGCCGGCGTCGACGGCCTGGTCATCGTCGGCCGGGCCGAGCGGCCGGTCTATCTCTACGTCCACGACGGCACGGCCGAGATCCGCGACGCGGGCGAGCTGTGGGGCCTGGACACCTTTGACGCCTACGACCGCCTGCTCGACGAGACCGACCCCAAGGCCCGCGCCGCCGTCATCGGCCCGGCAGGCGAGAACCGCGTCCACTTTGCCTCGGTGATGCAGGGCGGGCGGGCACACAGCCGGGCCGCCGGCCGGGGCGGCATCGGCGCGCTGCTGGGGGGCAAGCGCGTCAAGGGCATCGTCGCCCGCGGCCGCGAGCGCCCGGACTATGCCGACAAGGCCGGCTTTAGCGGCCTGGTCCGCGAGCTGACGCCCCGCATCCGCGAAGGCTCCAAGGGCATGTCGGCCTATGGCACGGCGGGCGGCATGTCGGGCACCGAGTTCACGGGCGACCTGCCCATCCACAACTGGCAGGACGGCTCCTGGGAAGAGGGCGCGGCGGCCATCTCGGGCCAGGTCATCCACGAGGAGTACTGGATCAAGGATACCCACTGCCACGCCTGCCCCATCGGCTGCGGCAAAGCCATCGCCATCTCAGAAGGGCCGTACGCCGGGGTCAGCGGCGAGGGACCCGAGTACGAGACGCTGGCCGGCTTTGGCGCCATGCTCCTCATCGACGACCTGGCGGCCATCAGCCGGGCCAACGACCTCTGCAACCGCCTGGGCCTGGACACCATCAGCGCCTCGTCGACGGTGGCCTTTGCCTTCGAGGCCTTCGAAAAGGGCCTCATCGCGGCCGACGAGACCGGGGGCGTGCCCCTGGCCTGGGGCGAGCCGGCGGGCATGCTCAAGTTGATCGAGCTGATCGCCAAGCGCCAGGGCGCGGGCCGCTACCTGGCCGACGGCGTGCGGGCCGCAGCGGCCCACCTGGACGGCGGCGCCGAGGCGTTCGCCATCCACGTCAAGGGGCTGGAGGTGGCCTACCACGATCCCCGCGCCTTCCTGTCGATGGCCGCCAACTATGCCACCGCCAACCGGGGCGCCTGCCACCTGGAGGCCCTGAGCTACTGGCCAATGTACGGCGTCGATGCCAGCGCCTGGCTGCCCGAGCCATATGAGCGCTTTGATAACGAGGGGGCCGGCCGCCAGGCAGCCGCCTTCCAAAACTACATGTCGCTCTACAACCCGCTGGGCCTGTGCAAGTTCATCGGCAAGGTTGGCCTGGAGCCCGAGACGCTGGCCCGCCTGGTCAACACCGCCACCGGCTGGGACCTGAGCGGCGCGGATATGCTGCTGGCCGGCGAGCGGGTGTTCAACCTGAAGCGCCTGATCAACAACCGGCTGGGCATCACCCGCGCCGACGATACGCTCCCGGAACGGTTGCTCACCCAGCCGCGCCCCTCGGGCCAGGCGGAGGGGCGCTTGCCCGACCTGGCGCTGATGCTGGACGAATACTACGAGGCCCGGGGCTGGCTGCCCGACGGGCGGCCCTCGCCCGAGCGCCTGGAAAAGCTGGGGCTGGCCTGGGCCGGTTCTTCGCCATGATTTCGACCCACCTGTCATTCTGAGCTGCGCGCGGCAGATAGCCGCCGCTCATTGCAGAATGACGCGCTCTGCGCGGACCACAGTCCGCGCCTGAAGCACAGTGCCGGACTGTGGTCCGGCACAAGCGATAGGGAGAGAGTTCCCACATCGAACGAATACGGAGGTTTTGACCATGAAAAAAGTCTTTGTCGTTGAAAAGGAGGACAACGTCGGCACGTCGGTGGGTGAGCCCATCGAAGCCGGCGAGACGGTGGGCACCGAGGGCCGCCTCACCGACTTGACCATCGTCGCCCGCGCCGACCTGCCCTACGGCCACAAAATCGCCCTGCGCGACATCGCAGCGGGCGAGCAGGTGATCAAGTACGGGCTGAGCATCGGCGCGGCCACGACCGACATCCAGGCCGGCGACTATGTCCACGTCCACAACGTGGAGAGCAACCGCGGCCGCGGCGACCAGTACGTCCCGGAGGAGGGAGACCGATGACCGAGTTTATGGGCTACGTCCGCCCCGACGGTTCGGTGGGCATCCGCAACCACGTGCTGCTGCTTTCGGGCACGCTCTACGCCAACAAGCTCTGCGAGCGGGTGGCCGACGCCGTGGAGGGCGCCATCGCCATCAGCCACCCGCTGGGCCGCTGCCAGGTGCGCCCCGACCTGCGCATGACGCGCCGCTTTCTGTCGAACACGGGCATGAACCCCAACGTCGCCGCCGTGGTCGTGGTCGACCACTTTCGCGAGGAAGGCTGCACGGCCTACGACATCGCCGACGACATCCAGGCGGCGACCCAGAAGCCGGTGGCCGTGGTCAACATCCGCAAGGCAGGCGGATTCGTCAACGCCACGGCCCAGGCCCTGCGCCACGCCGCCGAGTTCAGCCGAATGGTGAGCGACTACCGGCGCGAGCCGGTGCCCGTCTCCAAGCTGCTCTACGGCGTCGAGTGCGGCACCTCGGACACGACCTCGGGGCTGGCCAGCAACCCCGCCACCGGCCACTGCGCCGACCGCATCATCGCCGAGGGCGGGCGGGCCATCCTGGCCGAGTGCACCGAGTGGATGGGCTGCGAGCACTGGCTCACCAGCCGCGCCGCGACCCCCGAGCTGGCCGATCAGATCGTGGCCGGCGTCAAGGACCTGGAGCGGCGGGCCATGGCGAGCGGCGAGGACATCCGCGGCTCCCAGCCCACGGGCGACAACATCGCCGGCGGGCTGACGACCATCGAGGAAAAATCGATGGGCGCCGTGAAAAAGGGCGGCAGCTCGACCATCGTCGGCTACCTGGACATCGCCCAGCGCCCCGAGAGCGACGAGCCGGGCCTGTACGTCATGTACGGCCCCGGCCACGGCGGCGAGTCGATCAGCAGCATGGCCGCTGCCGGCTGCCAGGTGCTCGTCTTTAGCACCGGGGGCGGCCACACGTCGGCCCACCCGCTGATGCCCACCATCAAGGTGACGGGCAACGCCGGCTCCTACGAGCTGATGAGGGACACCGTCGAGCTCGACGTCAGCGGCATCTTGCGCGGCGAGATGAGCATCGAGGCGGCGGGGGACGTGATCTTTGACGAGGTGATCGCCACCTGCAACGGCCGCCTGACCAAGTCCGAGGCGTTGAAGGACGGCAACAGCTTTGCCATCCACCGCGTCGGCGTCAGCATCTAGTCTGTTCCGTGATGCGTGATGCGTGAAACGTGAGCGGCCTTCACGCATCACGCATCACGAAAGAAACCGGAGGTTTCACCATGAAATTCTTTCTCGATAGCGCCCTCGTCGACGAGATCGCCTACGCGCTGGAAGTGTGGGACATCGACGGGGTGACGACCAACCCCCGCCACGTCAGCCTGGCGGGCAAGCCCTTCCTGACCACCATCCGCGAGATCGCCGACCTGTTCGCCGGGACCGACAAGGCGGTCTCGGTGGAGGTCAATCCGCACCACGACGAGGCCGCGGCCATGGTCGCCGAAGCGGAAACCTTGGCGGCCCTCAGCCCCAACTTTGTCATCAAGCTGCCGGCCACCGAGGCTGGCTTCAAGGCCATCCCCTTGCTCAAGGAGCGGGGCATCCGCAGCAACCTGACCCTGGTCTTTTCGGCCGGGCAGGCGCTGCAAGCCATGCGCATGGGCGCCTACTTTGTCTCGCCCTTTATCGGCTGGAAAGAGTCGAACGCCGAAGAGACCCGGCGCATGGTCCAAGAGATCGTGGCCATCCGCGACAACTTTGGCTTTGCCACCGAGGTCCTCGTGGCCGCCATGCGCAACGGCCGGCAGATCGTCGAGGCGGCGGTGGCCGGCGCGGACATTGCCACGGCCGGATTTGCCATCTACAAGGACCTCTTTGACCACCCCTACACCCACATCGGCCTGGCCAAGTTCGCGGCGTCGTGGGACGAGACGCCCTACGAGTAAGGAAAAATGTCAAACGCACCCAAGGTCGTGTGCCTCGGCGCAGGAAGCGCCGTCTTTGGCCTGAGCAACCTGGCCACCATCGTCCGCAGCGAGCGGCTGCGCGGCGCCGAGATCGTCCTGGTGGACATCGACGCCGCCGGCCTGGAGACCATGACCAAGCTGGCCCAGATCATGAACGAGTCGTGGGACGCCGGGATGACGATCTGGAGCACCACGGAGCGGGAGGAAGCCCTGCCCGGCGCCGATTTCGTCGTCGTCTCGGTGCAGGTCGGCCCCCGCGAGGACGTCTGGGAGCTGGACTGGCAGATCCCGCTGCGCCACGGCGTGCGCCAGCCCTACGCCGAGAACAGCGGCCCCGGCGCCCTGGCCCACACGGCCCGCAACACGCCCCTCATCCTGGCCATCGCCCGGGACATGGAGCGCCTCTGCCCCGAGGCCTGGTTCCTCAATTTCACCAACCCCATGATCCGCCTGACGTGGGTGGTCAAGCGCTACACCCGGATCAAGGTCGTGGGCCTCTGCCACCAGCTCTACTGGGCCTACGCCATGGCCGGCGCCGTCCTGGCCGACCGCTGGGGCCTGGTCTACCCCGACGATTTTCACGTCCACACCAATTACGACAACTGGGCCAGCCTCTTTAACGGCATCGTCCAGGGCTACACCCACATGGACATCAAGGCCGCCGGGCTCAACCACTTTTCGTGGGTGTACGACATCCGCGACAAAGAGACCGGCGAGGACCTCTACCCGCTGCTGCGCGAGCGCTGGTTCCAACACTTCCGCCGCGATTTTGAGCCGCTGAGCCGCGAGGTGTTCGAGATCTTTGGCCTGATGCCCACCGCCGGCGACGCCCACCTGTGCGAGTATCTGCCCTGGACCCACGACCCGGTCCGCAAGCCGTGGGAAAAGTACCACCTGACGCCCCAGAACTGGGACGGCAACCGCCGGCGCCGCGCCGACCGGCAGGCCCTGGCCCGGGCCATCGTCAACGGCGAGCAGCCCGTGGACCAGCTCAAGCTGGCCGTCAGCGAGGGCGTGCCCGAGATCGTCGAGGCCATCTGCTTTAACACCAACCAGTACCACCAGCAGCTCAACCTGCCCAACGACGGCCTGATCCCCAACCTGCCCGCCGACGCCATCGTCGAGGTGCCGGGCGTCATCTCGGGCCTGGGCATCCACGGGCTGAACATGCCGCCCCTGCCCGAGGCCATTGCCGAGCTGTGCCGCCGCGAGCTGGCCCTCAGCTCCATCACGGTCGACGCCTGCGTCCACGGCGACCGGGCGCTGGCCCTCCAGGCGCTGCTCCTCGACCCCATGATCAACGACATCGACACGGCGCGGGCCATCCTCGACGATTTCTTGACGACGTTCGCCGAGTACCTGCCCCAGTTTGCGTGAGACAGGGGGAGGCACGATGGCTCGGCCCGATCCAGCGCCGGGAGCGGAGTGGGAGGTTTGGTATCGAGACACCTTTGACCGGGAGTGCCCGCCCAGCGTGGATGTGCGCGGGCGGGGTCTGGTCGAGGGGCTGACCGAGTTGTGGGCCCGTCACCTATTCGAGACCGTACGCCCCGGCGGCGGCGAGGGCTTTTCCCGCTTTCATCTGCGCTGGGAGCCGGGGCGCTTTGTCCGTGTCGAGGGCAATCGGGCCGGCGCGACGCGGCTGCGAGCGTGGGTTTATGGCCAAAAGAAGCACACCCATCGCGGCTACGTCGCAGCCGGCGACGCCCGGCTGCTGAGGCAGATCGCGACGGCCCACACCTACCTGCTCCTGGCTGGACGATCCAGCGAAGAAATCCTGGCGGCCGCAGCGGAGGCAGCGGATCGCCGCAATTTCGACAGACGGCTCCAGACGCTGATCGAGAAACCGGTAGAGCCCTGATGCCAGTCTATCACCTGCCCTACGGCCAGAGAAACCTGACCTGCCACCTGCCCGCCAGCTTGTCCATCGAGGTCGTCGAGCCGCCGCAGGTGGCCGCCGCCACCGACCCGCAGGCTGTGGTCGAAGCCGCGCTGGGCGCGCCGGTGGGCGGCGTGGATCTGGCCGACTTTCGTGGGGTGCGCTCTGTCGCCGGCTGCTTGACAGCAGCGATTGCCATCAACGACAAGACCCGGCCCGTGCCCCACGAGCACCTGCTGCCGCCCCTGCTGCGCCGCCTGGAGGCGCTGGGCCTGGCCCCGGAGGCGATCACGCTGCTCATCGCCACCGGCGCCCACCCGCCCCTGCCGCCCGCCGAGTTCGGCCGCGTCGTGCCCGACGAGGTGCTGGCCCGCTACCTCGTCCTCTGCCACGACGCCGACGACGCCGAGAACCTGGTCCGCCTGGGCGCCACTGCGCGGGGCACGCCGGT
>CAYLZO010000058.1:0-23231 GCA_964387775.1 uncultured Anaerolineaceae bacterium | reverse complement strand
TGGCAGCAGCCGGCTACCCACTGTGGACCGCCGGCCAGGCCGGCCCCGGCTTTCCCCTAGACGACGCCTGGATCCACCAGACCTACGCCCGCAACCTGGCCGAAACCGGCCAACTCGCCTTCCGGCCCGGCGAGCCCAGCGCCGGCTCCACCTCGCCGGCCTGGAGCTTTCTCCTCTCGGCCGGCTACCTGCTGGGCGTGGACCATCGGCTGTGGGCCTACCTGCTGGGCGGACTGGCCCTCGCCGCCACGGCCTGGTTCGCCTACCGGCTGCTGGCCCGGCTCGCGCCCTCCCGGCCGGGGGCCGCGCTGCTGGCCGGGCTCTTTTGCGCCGTCGAATGGCACCTGGTCTGGGCCGCCGCCTCGGGCATGGAGACGATGCTCTTCACCGCCCTGTCGCTGGCCCTGCTGGACTACTTTTTTGCCCAGGTGGACGCCGCCGCCCAGCCCGACGACGGCCCGCTGAGCCTCCAGCGCGAGCGGCAGATCGTCCGGGCCGTGGGCCTGGGCCTGCTGGGCGGCGCCCTGACCCTCACCCGTCCCGAAGGGCTGGGCCTGGCCGGGCTCGTTATTGCGGGCCAGGTCCTCCTGCCCCTGCCTCAAACAAAGCCTGAAGTGCGCTGGCGCCTGCTGGCCGGGGCAGCAGCGACCGTGACCCTGGGCGCGATGCTGGTGCCTTACGTCGCCTTCAACCTCGACACGTCGGGCTCGATCTTTCCCAATACCTTCTACGCCAAGCAGGCCGAATACCGCGTCTACCTGGAAGGCCTCTCGCTGCCGGCCCGCTTCTGGCGCGTGCTGCGCCCCACGCTGGTCGGCGCCCAGGTGCTCCTGGTGCCCGGCTTTGTATACGCCGTGTACCGTGCGATTCGCCGCCGCCGCTGGCCGGTGCTGGTGCCGGTGCTGTGGTGGCTGATTTTCCTCGCTGCCTACGCCTTGCGCCTGCCGGTGGACTATCAACACGGCCGCTACAGCCTGCCCTCCATCCCCGTGCTTCTCGTGTATGGGACGTGGGGCACCGCCCTCCTATTGCGCCTTCGCAGCCCCCGGCCGGCCGTGCGGGCCGCGAGCCGGGCCACGCCGCTGGCCGTAGCCGTGCTGGCCCTGCTCTTCTGGGGACGGGGCGCGCTGGCCTACCAGGCCGACGTCGGCTTTGTGCAAGAGGAGATGGTCGCCACCGCCCGCTGGCTGAACAAACACACCGACCCGCAGGATCTCATTGCCGTGCACGACATCGGCGCCGTCGGCTACCTGACCGACCGGCCCCTGCTGGACCTGGCCGGGCTGATCACGCCCGAGGTCGTCCCTTTTATCACCGCGGCCGGGCCGTTGGCCGACTGGATGGTAGGCCAGGGGGCGGACTATGTCGTGTTTTTCCCCGACTTTTCGCCCACCTACGCCCGGTTGGCGGCCGATCCCAGGCTGGAGCCGGTCTACTGCACCGACTACGAGTGGACCCGTTCGCAGGGCCATCGAAATATGTGCGTCTATCGTCTGACCGGCGGAAATGCGGGGCAAGAGTTGTAACGAGACGAATTCTGTGGTATACTGAATCCATCGAGAGCGAGTTGGGACGTTATCGTCGAGCTTTTTCCCATCATCGAGAGCCAAGCGCTCGGGCGGAGGCAAGGAAACGCATGCACAAAATCACGGTCATGCTCGTAGACGATCACCCGGTTTTCCGCCAGGGGTTGCGCCGTGTCCTGGAAAGCGAAGGGGACCTGGACGTGATCGCCGAGGTAGACGATGGGCTGGAGGCGCTGAGGGTCGCCAAGGGCCTCGTCCCCGACGTGATGCTGCTCGACATCAACCTGCCGGGCATGAACGGCGTGCAGGTGGCCCGGGCCCTCAAGGATACACTGCTCGACATCAACATCATTATGCTCACGGCCTATCACGACGACCAGCAGGTCTTTCACGCCATCCGAGCCGGCGCGTCCGCCTATTTTCCCAAGGACGTCAGCCCCCGCCGCCTCATCGAGGCCATCCGCCTGGTCCACCAGGGCAGCTACGTGGTCGAGGACCGCGTCCTGGAAAAGCCGGAGGTCGGGCAGTGGCTCTTGGAGCAATTCGAAGAGGCGGAAAAAGAGGCCGGAGACGACCTCTCCCTCCTCGTCCCCCTCTCACCGAGGGAGATGGAGATCTTGCAACACATCGCCCAGGGCAAGAGCAACAAAGAGGTGGCCTACGACCTGGGCATCAGCCGCCAGACAGTCAAGAATCACATGACCAGCATCTTGCGCAAGCTGTCGGTCAACGACCGGACGCAGGCAGCCATCTATGCGCTACGCCGGGGTTGGATTCGATTGCAAGACATTGGCTAACCTTGCAGGTGTGCGTGAGGAGTTGACTTTCATGCGGCCAGCCGCCATAGACGACGCAGACAAAGAGGACTAGATCCATGTCAAATGACGGGACCGCGCTCTCCGGAACGGAACAACTGAGCGCTCTGATCCAGGAAAGCCAAAAAGAGTATCGACACGTCCAAAACGAACTCAAAGAGATCGACGTGCTCATTCGCCAAAGCACGGCCGAGATCGACAAACTGGCCCAGCGTAACACCCAGATCGCCAACCGCGTGCGCCAGATGGAGATGAGCATCGATACCTATCCCCGCAGCGACATCCGCGAGATCTATTCGGCCGCCCACGAAGCCCAAATGCGCCTCTTTATGATGCGCGGGCAGTTGGAGCAGCTCCAGAACCGCCAGCAGAGCCTGGAACAACAGGGACAGCGGCTGCTGCACACCATCGAACTGGCCAGCACCATTGCCCCCGCCGACGTCGCGGCGGGGCCTGCTTCCGGCCCATCCGGTGGTCAAAGCCACATAGTGCGCGTCATCGAAGCCCAGGAGAACGAGCGCCAGCGCCTGGCGCGCCAAATGCACGATGGTCCTGCCCAGTCGTTGACCAACCTGATCCTCCAGGCCGAGATCTGCGAGCGGCTGTTCGACAACGACCCGGTTCAGGCCAAAGTGGAACTGGGCAACCTCAAAAACGCCGTGAGCACCACGTTTCAAAAAACGCGCGAGTTCATCATGACCCTGCGGCCCATGATGCTGGACGACCTGGGCCTGGTGCCGACACTGAAACAGTACGTTCAGGATCTAGAGGAAAAGACCAAACTGTCAGTCAACCTGACCGTGATGGGGCGCGATCGCCGCCTGCCCGACTATGCCGAGGTGACCGTCTTTCGCGTCATCCAGGAACTGCTGACCAACGTCCAGAAGCACGCCCACGCCACCCACGTCCAGGTGGCCCTAGACTTTCAGGAGGACAAGGTCGAGGCCAGCGTGGAGGACGACGGCAGTGGGTTCGACGTGAGCGAGGCCCAGACTTCGGCCCAACAACGCAAGGGGCTCGGACTGTCCACCATTCAGGAGCGCACCGAGATGCTGAACGGCGAGGTGCACGTGGAGAGCCGGATCGGACGCGGGACCAAAGTTCGCATCGAAATCCCGATTGGTGAAGAGTGAGGGGCATCAGGCCAGACAATCGCCCAGATAGTACTCTTGTACTATTGTCAAGGAAGTAGACATCTGCTATAATGTGGCTGTATCGATGAGAGGGTTCTTTACCAGAGTCCATTGAGGAAAGGGGGTGAACGAAATGCTGTTTCTGCCGCGTGAGGAAGGACAGGGGCTGGTTGAGTACGCTTTGATTCTTGTTCTGGTAGCCATTGTTGTGATCGCCATCCTGCTCCTGGTTGGCCCGGCTGTCGGCAACGTCTTCAGCGTCATCGTCGACGCCATCTAGGTACCTGTCGCTGAAGCAATCAACCCTGTCAAAGCAGTCGCTAGAGCCCCACTGAGGTGGGGCTCTACGCTTTTCAGACCCTTGTTCGAATCGACATCCGGTATCCCAACAAAGCTGGCGACCATCCCAATCCAACGCGTCGACGGATGACCCCATCGCAAAAAAAGCCCTTGCCGCACTCGTAGGTAGGTAAATCCAGAAGCGCTCCTGAATCTTTGTCACGAAATGAAAAATGCTTTATAATGGTCGCCGTTGAGAGAGCCCATTTACTCGGGGTGGAGAATCTGTGGATCGCAAGGAACGCACACTAGTCGTTGCACTGGGATTGTCTCTTGTCCTGGTGATCATTCAGGTCTTGCTGGCCCGCGCTTCGGGCAGCCTGGCCCTCAGGGCCGAGGCGTGGCACGTGGTTGCCGATCTGTTGGTCGGCATCGCCACCTTTGCCGGGATGCGCCTGGCCCGCCGAGAAAAGGACGTGGCCAAGACCGGCATCTCGGTCGTGGAGAACGTCGTCGCCATCCTGATCGCCCTTTTCATCCTCTACGTGGGCTTTGACATAGTGCGTACCGTCGCGACGGAACAACCCGAACTGCGAAACCTGGGCTGGGTCATTGCTGGCTCCCTGTTCACCATCGGCCTGGCCTGGGTCATCGCCCGCTACGAGATGTACGTGGGCCGCCAGACCGAGTCGTCGAGCCTGATCGCCACCGCCTACCACGACATGCTCGACGTCTATGCCCACGTCGTCGTCCTGGTCGGACTGGTGGGCGCCGCGCTGGGCTTCACCAACCTGGATCGGCTGGCCGCGCTCCTCATCGTCCTTTTCGTGGCCCACTCCAGCTACAGCATCCTCCACATGGCCGTCCAGGGCCTGCGCCGGCGGAGGATGCTGCTCAACGGAACCACCCCCGGCCAGCCCCGCAGATTCCGCGTCATGCTCTTGATCGCGGCCCTGATCGTCGTCGCCTTCTATGCCCTATCCGGCTTTTACACAGTCTACCTCGGCGAGCGGGCCGTCGTCCGCCGCTTCGGCCGCGTGGCCGCCGAGGTAGGCCCCGGCCTGCACTACCACCTGCCCTGGCCCGTGGATCGCCTGGACCGGGTGGACGTCTCTAGCCTGCGGCGGATCGAAACACCAGGCACGTTGATCCTCACCGGCGACGAGAACCTGGTGCTCGTCCGCCTGGGCGTGCACTATGCCGTGCAGGACGCCCAGGCCTATCTCTTTAGCCAGCGCGACCCCGAGACGGTCGTGGCCAGCACGTCAGAGGCGGCCATCCGCCGCGTCGTCGCCGAGTCCAGCGTCGATTCGATCCTCACCGACGAAAGAGACGTCATCGAAGCGCGAGCCGAGGCCCTCATCCAGGCCACGCTCGACGGCTACCACGCCGGGCTCAAGATCGTCGACGTCCAGGTGCTGGAAAGCAGTCCCCCCGCCGCCGTCGCCGACGCCTTCCGCGACGTGGCCAGCGCCCGAGAGGACAAAAACACCTATATCAACGAAGCCCGCGCCTACGAAAACCAAGAGGTCGCCCTGGCGCGGGGCCACGCATTCGAGACGCGCGAGAAGGCAAACGCCTACCGGGTCGAAAAGGTTAACGGCGCCGTCGGAGACGCGATCCGCTTTCTGTTCCGGCGCTACGCCTACGTGGAGAGTCCGATCATCACCCGGCAGCGCCTCTACCTGGAAGCCGCCGAGCGGGTCCTGGCCGGGGTCCAGAAATACCTGGTGGACCCCGAGATCGAGTTGACCGAGACCGACCTGTGGTTCACCGAGCAGGGCACGTTCCCCCCGCCGGCCGAGAACGAGACGCCCTGAAACGTGGAGAGAGAGATGCGCATTTCTATGAGAACGATTTTCCTTGGCCTGATCGTCGTCATCCTCCTGGCCGCCGCCCTGATGCTGTACCAGGTGGACACCACGGAATTCGTCATCTTGACCCGCTTTGGCCAGCCCATCCGGGCCATCAAGAGCCCGGGCCTCAACGTGAAGCTGCCCGATCCCGTCGAGAGCGTCCAGCGCATCGACAACCGGCTCCAGGTCTTCAAGATGCCCCAGACCGAGTTCCTGACCGCCGACAAAAAAAACATCAACATCGAGGCCTACGCCACCTGGCAGGTGACCGACCCCCTGCTCTTTCTCAAGTCGGTCCGCGACCGGGCCGGCGCAGAGGTCCAACTGGCCGACATCCTGCGCTCGGAGCTCGGCGTCTCCCTGGGTAAGGTCGAACTGGGCGACCTGGTCACCATCAGCGCCGAGGGCTCGCAGATCGACGCCACCCTGGCCCAGGTCGCCGGCCGCGCCGACGAGCAAGCCCAGGGTTCCGGCTTCCGCGTGAGCGACGTGCGGCTCACCTTGCTCACCTTCCCCGAGGTGGCCCAGCAGAGCGTGTTCCAGCGGATGCGCACCGAGCGGGAGGCCATCGCCCGCAAATTCCGCGCTGAAGGAGAGGAAGAAGCCTCCAAAATCCGGGCGCGGGCCGATACCCAAGCAGCCATCCTCCTGGCCCAGGCCCAGCGCGACGCCAACCGGCTCCGTGGCGAGGCCGATGCCCTGGCCATCCGCATCTATGCCCAGGCATTCGGCCAGGACCCCGAATTCTACAAATTCCTGCGCACCCTGGAAGCCTACGAGTCATTTCTCGACGAACGGACCGTGCTGGTCCTGCCCGCCGACTCGGCGCTCCTGCAATACCTGAATCCGAGCGCCATCGGCAGCGGCAGCCCCGGCGTTGTGGTCTCGCCCACCGTCGAGGCCGAGGCGATCCCGCCGGTCTGGCTGTCGCCCACGCTCCCGCTGACCGAGCTGCTGCCGACGATGGGCATCACCCCGACGGTTTTGATCACACCCACCGCGCCGTAGAGGAAAAGGACCGAGATGAGCGGCAAACTGCAAGAGCAAACACAAACCGAGCCATCCCGGCCCGAAGGGCGCAGGTTCCGCCTGCCCGGCGACGACCTGCGGGCCGCGTTCCGCGACGTGCCCTGGCGGCGATTGGCCTGGTTGGCCCTGGCCCTCGTGGCGTTGGGCTATTGGGGCTCGGGCATTTACGTCGTCAATCCCGGCGAGGCAGCCGTGGTCCGCCGCTTTGGCGCCATCGTCGCCCCGCGCGTCACCGAGGGCCTGCACTATCGCCTGCCCTGGCCCATGGCTCGCGCCGACGTGGTCAGCGTCTCCGAAGTGCGCCGGGTCAGCATCGGCGTGGCCACAGCCGAAGGCGAGGGCGCCAAGCTGGAAGCCCTCAGCGGCGACACGAACATCATCGACTTTGAGGTCATCGTCCAGTACCAGGTCCGCGATCCGGCCGCCTATCTCTTTAACCAGAATTACCTGGCCTCTGAACTCATCCGCGACGTGGCCCGCGAGGCCACCATCCGGCTCACGGCCAAGATGGGCGTGGACGACATCCTGACCACCGAGCGCCCGGCCCTGCAAAACCTGATCCGCTCCGAGACCCAGGCCCGGCTGGAAGCCTACGGCAGCGGGCTGACCGTGGTCGACGTCAACCTGCAGAAAGCCTTTCCCCCGGCCCTGGTGGCCGACGCCTTCACCGACGTGGCCAGCGCCAAGGAGGACAAGGCCAACGCCATCAACAAAGCCCAGGGCTACGCCAACAGCCTGATCCCCGAGGCCCGGGGCCAGGCGCAAGAGACCCTGAGCCAGGCCGAGAGCTACTACGAATCGACCATCGGCGCGGCCGAGGGCCAGGCCGACGCCTTCGAGTCGGTATTGGCCGAGTTCCAGGCCAACCGCCAGATCTATGGCGAGGAGGTCACCCTTTACCAATTGTACCTGGAGACGATGGAAAGCGTCCTGCCCCGGATCACCATCTACGTGGTGGACGCTCAGGACGGTCGGGCCCGGCTGCGCCTCTGGAAACCGTGAGGTAGAAAGCACAAAATGTCCCTACTGAAAGAAGTCCTGGACGACTTGAAGGTGGCCATGCTCGCCCCCTCCCAGCGCGAGGAGGCGACGTCACCGGCTCCTGCGAAAGGCGACCCGATCCCTGCCGAGACCCCATCCCAGAAGCCGGACGCCGGGCAGGAGCGTGAGGAAGAGGCCCCCGCCGGAGGGACGGCAGGCCGCTCCTGGCGTGGGTACGCCCTCGGCGGGCTGGCCCTGGTCCTGGTCGCAGTTCTGGCCGGGGCGCTGCTCCTCACCCGCGATGGCCCACCACCCACGGCGCCAAGCCCCGACGTGGTGGCGGCCTACGTCCGTCCGCAGGGAAGCGCCGAAAGTGTGCAGATCACCCGGTCGGACCTGAGCGGCTACCTGGCCAACCTGCCCGCCGACGAGCGGGCGGCCTTTCCCGCCACCGTGGACGGCTACCGGGCTGCCCTGGAACAGATGGCCGTGGACCAGCTTCTGTGGGATTGGCTGCTGGGCCGGCTGGGGCCGGAGAGCGTGCAGCAGATGGTATTCGACGTGGCCGCCGGCCGGTACCCGGTCAGCGCCCTGGACCAGGTCATCGCCGCCATCCCTGTCTCTGAGAGCGACATCCGCGGCTATTTCGACGCCCACGCCGACGATTTTTCCGGGCGGGCCCTCTCCGAGGTGCGCGACGAGATCGCGCATCTCCTGAGGCAACAGCGCGAGGCCCCCTACGTCGCAGCTTACGTGGCCGAGCTGGCGTCCAGGGCCTCTGTCATCGAGCACCCGGAAGTGCTGGCCGTGCCCGAGCCGGACGAAGCGGCCCTGCGCGACTATTACGAGGAACACGCGGAAGACCTGGCCCCGCCCCGGACGGCGACGGTCGATTGGCTCCGCTTCCGTCGCAGCGAAGCCGCCCGGCAGGCGGCCGACGCAGCCCGGGCCGACCTGCAACAGGGAGAGGACTGGGCCGCCGTCGCCCAGCGCTACGCCGAGCATGCCACGCCGATCCAGGACCTCGTCGTCGTCGAAGGGAAGCGGGGCACCGAGTTCGACCGCGTCGTCTTTGACCTGAGCCCCCAGGCGCTGAGTCCTGTCTTTGATGGCGGCGACGCCTACTATGTCGTGCGCATGAACGAGATCGACCAGGAACCGGCCCCGGCTTTCAACAGAGTGAGGGACGAGATCCGCGCCGCGCTGTGGGCCGAGGCGGCCGAGACCTGGTTCCAAACCCGCCGGGAGAGCCCCGCTTTTGTGCTCGACGGCCACGCTTACAAGGCCGGGGCTTTTTACGAAGCATTCAAGGCCCTGCCGGACGATTGGCGGACCGAGTACAACTCCACGCAGGGCTTGCAGGCGCTGGCAGAGCGCACCATCGAATGGCTGCTCGTGGTCCAAGACGCCCGCCGCCAAGGCTCCCCCCCGGAGGGCCAGGGAGACGTCGGCACGCGCGTGCTTCTGCTGACCCAGGCGACGGGCAGTGAGGACGAAATCGAACTGGACGTCTCGGATGAAGAGATCCTCGAATACTACAACGAGCACACCGAGGAATTCCTCATGCCCACCCGCTTCAAGATCCGTTACATCGCCGTGGAAACCGGGGCCGGCGGGGCCGAGACGGAGCGGGCCTGGACCAAGGCCCGGGAGGCGTACGAGCGGCTGCGACAGCTTGGCGCCCCCCCGAGCGAGCGAGAGTTCCTCGAGGTCGCCGGCATCTATGTCGAAAACCCGAAAGCGGGGAATCCCGGAGACTGGATCATCGCTTCTTCGGCAAGCGAGATCGAGGTCATCGACACCGGCGAGGGACTGATCGCCCATCCCCTATATCGTGCGCTGTTGGACATAAAGATCGACGATCTGACAGAGCCCTTTGAACTCGATGGCACCCTCTACATCGTTCACGTTTGGGACCGAGAAGAAGAACAGTCCCTGAATCTATGGCAGGCGGAGAACTATCTGGCTCTCGAGATCGGCGCCGAGAAGGGGCGAGCCGCGGCTCGAGAGCTGAGCCAGAAACTGCTGGCCCAAGCCGGCTTTACCGTGTACGAGGGGAATCTCTCGGCATCGAGCGGGAGCCGATAGGGAACAGAACCCCCTTCCGGGACAGCGACAATCGTGAGATCCATGAAACCGCACCCAGCCACGCCGACTGGGCCCCTGGGACCGTCCGCAAACCCATAGTACCAAGATACTATTGACCCCCTGCTTGATAGTACTAAATGACTATTGTCAATCAACTGGCGCGGTGATATAATGGCCCCAGACGTTGACAAGGTACTTTGCTGAAACCGCCACAGACAAAAGAGAACTCAGAATTTGAAGGGTGGAGAGAACTCGATGGTAGAAGGACCAAGGGACCGGCAGGAAGGCCAGAACCTGCTTGAGTTTGCCCTGATCTTTTTCATCCTAATCATGATCATCATGGGCATCATCGGCTTCGGGCTGATCTTTAATGCCCACCTGAACCTGAACCTGGCCATCAATTCGGCAGCGCGGGCCGGCTCGGTCATTGACTACTCTCTCTACCCGCCGAACGAGTCTTACGACGAAGCAATCTATGACGAACTGGTCGGCAACCTAATACTCTTGAACGCAGACAACATCGTGGACATTACGATTTTCCGGCCCCAGGCCGACGGCAGTATCGGCTCCATGAAGAACGTGCTGGATGCGGACGGGAACTTGATCTCGGAGAATTACAAGAATTCGGCCCGGGTCATGGATACCAGGATCGGCGCCCAGGTGCGCTACACCCAGGCCGTCATCGTTCCCATCGTCAGCCTCATCACCGGCGACGAAGTGGAAATCATCAAGGGGGCAGCCTTTCGGCTCGAATGAGGGGCAAAAAATGACGAGAAAACCCGCGACTCTCAGACAATCCCATGAGGAAGAAGGGCAAGCAATCGTCGAGTTTGCTTTGCTGTTCACCTTTCTGACGCTGTTGGTCATGGCCGTCCTCGGCTTTGGCCTGATCCTGACCACCCAAATCAGCGTCATATCGACGGCAAAGGCCACGGCGCGACGGGCGACCCTGCGCGCCATGCACACCGAGTATTGCAACCGCCAAGCCAGCGACCATTACAACAGCCCCATCTATGACACGGCCATCAACGCCCTGGGAGGCTTGCCCCAAGAGAACATCGAGGCCATCGTCATCTTTGAAGCGTCAGAGAGTGGAGACATCATCCAATCGAACATGGACGTCCTGGATGCGGATGGGAATCTGGTGACCGGCGACTTTCCCAACGGCGAGCGTTGCGACGACAACATTTACATCGGCATCGAGATTCGCTACAACCAGGAAGTCCCTGTCCCTATCCTAAACTGGATCACCGGTGATGTGATGGTTCTCCCCGCGCGGATCATCATGCACATTGAATAGTTGGAAGAGGCGAACGAAAACTCGCCGTACATCGCAAAATGGAGGAGAACATGAAAGCAATACAGAACACCCTGAAGCGTGAGGAAGGACAGAGCATCGTCGTGGTAGCCCTGATGATCGTCATCATCATGGGCTTCATGGGGCTCGTCATCGACGTGGGGCGGCTCTACCTGGCCCGCCAGGAGCTGCAGAACTATACCGACGCCGCCACGTTGGCCGGCGCCCGGTTGCTGCCCTACGGACCGGAGAACGACGTCACCAAGAAAACCAAGATTGACAACGGCGTGCAGCGGGCGCTCCAGACCTACGCCCGCAACGTCGGGGCCGACATCGGCGATCTGCCGGCTCCGCCGTACAGCTACTCGCCGGCCTGGAATCCCAACGGGACCAATCTCAAGTACTCGCTCGACGTCAACTATGGGTCGGGAGCCACCGATCGCGTCACCGTCACCGTCCTTTACGAAGACGCGATGACGCTCGAGCGGGGCCTGCCCAAAGAGCGGACCATGCTGGTGGAAGCGAGCCGCGAGGTATCAATGATCTTTGGCGGCTTGCTGGGCCCACCCATGGCCAAGGCAGAGCGGCCGGCTGGTGCCTTCCGCGGCGTCTTTGACGTCAAGTGGAAGTACTACAGCCAGGCCGACGTGCACTCGACGCCCTACTACTGGGTCGACCGGGACAGCATCGAAAAGATCTATACCGCGTCCCGCGACGGCTACATCTACACCCTGGATGCCTGGGGGGACGAAGCGACCGGCACGACCTGGGCCTATTGGAAGTACAAGGTCCTGGCCGGCGGCGACGGCGAGCGCACCCTCTGCTTCCCTTACCAATCCAAGGGTGCCTGCGAGCCTTCGGTCGGCGGTGACCAGAACCGCAGCTACGCCATCATCAGCTCGCCCAAAGCCACGGCCCGGCTACAGAAAACGGGCCAGGAGTGCGAAGAGAGCGACGAGTGCATGACCCTCAACTACGTGAACAAGGTCAACAATGGTGATGGTACGACCACGATCTCGATCCGCGTCTGCAGCGATTGCGACTATGGCTTGAGCAACATCGCCTTCGGCCTGCCGTCGGGCGTGGTTCCCTCCTGGCCGTCGGATGGCGAGACTTACAACGGCTCCCTGATGTCGTACGAGGTCGAGAATCCCACCAACAACCCCTTCTACAGCATCAAATTCGAGACGCTGGACTCTGATGGCATCAAGGAAGGCCAATGTGATCTCTTCCGCTTCATCATCCCCACCGACCAGGCGGATTATTACATGGACATTCGCGCCAAAGCCGCAACCAACACCTACGACGTCACCTTTGAGCCCGACTGTGGCGGCGGCGAAGTCGTGGACATGGGGACCGACCTGATCTTTTTCACCTCCTATCCCCTGAGCGACGACAACAACCGGGGCTACCTCTACGCCCTCAATTCGCAGACCGGTGAAAAGGTCTGGTCCCGGTACGTCGGCCAGCGCAAGTATCACAAGGGGGCCAAGGGCTACACCTACGTCGACTCGGCCCCGACCTTCTCGCCCGACGGTACCGTCGTCTACGTCGGCTCGCGCGACGGACGCCTCTACGCCTTTGACGTGTACGACGGCTCGGACGTCTGGGAGGACTGCGATCCCGGCGGCCCCTCCGATTCCTGCTTCCACATGACGGGCGGCACCGTGTCGAGCCCCATCGTCAACCCGGTGGACGGCACCATCTACATCGGCACCTCCAAGACAAAGGACGGCAGTGGCACCGGCTCGCCCACGACCAGCAAGGGCGTCATCCACGCCATCTATCCCGACGGCACGGAGAAATGGACCTGGCAGCCGCCGCGCAATGGCGATGGGTTCGACTCATCGCCCCAGTTGTGGCCCGAGGACAATCCCACGACCCTCTACATCGGCGCCCACGACAAATACCTCTACTCGCTGGACATCACCGGCGGCTCGCCCAGCTTGCGCTGGGACTATCGTCCGCCCAGCAGCCTGACGGCGCCCGACGGCGTGAGCGGCAATCCCCAGTCGCGCATCTCGGGGACGCCCCGCGTGGCCGAGGAGGACGGCAACCTCTACGTCTACTTCCAGACCGAGTACGGCGGCGCGTTCAAGGTCCGCGACGACGGGAACAGCGCTGCCTACATGTGGGGCACCTGGCTGGGCTACGACATCAACACCCAGTCCAGCCCACCGGGACCCGGCGGCAAATACGAGGGACAAAAGATCGAGCGCCGGGCCATCCACATCTCGCCCGACATCGCCGACAACTTTGTCTACTTTGGCATCGCCACCATCTGGAACCGCGAATGCGCCTTCCAGGCCCTGCGCAAGGACACCGGCCAGATCTTCCAGTCCTTCGTGATGGAGAACGACACGCACTCTACGCTGCGGGTGGCGCCCAACAACTGGCTCTACTACGCCAGCTGCGACAACTATACCTACGGCGTGGATACGAACCCAGAAGCCCTGGACAGCCGGTTGGTCCGCTAATCTCATAGAGCCAGCCAGACTCATTCTGGCCATCCAAGGCGTCCTCGCCGGCCTGCGACTTGCCGGCGAGGACGCTTTAAGGTAAAATGCGGCTTGCAAGCTCGCATACTGGAACACAGAATTCAGAGTTCGAATGCCCTGGCTTTCCACTGACGATCCATGACAAACCTGCCAGCTCAAGCGCGCAAAACGCCGGCACCGAGTAGTGCCGAATCAATCTTCTGGAACTGGCATCGGGCGACCCGGAACGGTCGCCCGACTTGCTGAGGAGCGGAGAATGAGAAAAAAAGTACTTGCAGTCGTCTCGATGCTGATCGTCGTCGTCCTGGCCAGCGCCACCCCCCTCGTCTGGGCCGGTGGTTGGCAACACACCTCCAACGGACCCTACGGCGGCGTGATCCAAGCCCTGGCGCTGGACTATAGCGGAAACGTATACGCCGGCGTCTACCAGGGGTGGCTCTACAAGAGCACAGACGCCGGTGCGACCTGGACCCTCAAAAAGGGGGCGCCCAATCCCATCGGCAACAACGCCCGAGACATCCGAGCCCTGGCCACCGTCCCCGTCGCCGGCGGCGCGATCTATGCTGGCTCTTACGGCGGCGGCGTGTACAAGAGCACCAACGGGGCCGATACCTGGAGCGTGATGAACACGGGACTCACCAACCTCAACGTTCTCAGTCTCCTGGTGGACCCCAACGCCTTTGACACCGTCTATGCCGGGACCGAGGGGATCGGCGTCTTCAAGTGGGCGGGCAGCGGCCCGTGGCAGCTCATGAACGCTGGCGCCCTGAGCGCCCTGGTCGAAACCCTGGCCATGGACAGCGGCGGGACCCTCTACCTGGGCCGCCGGGACGACGGCTCCGACTATGGCGTCTATGCCTGGAACGGCAGCAGCTGGCAGGCGATGAACACCGGACTACCGGCCAACACCACGGTCAAGTCCCTGCTGGCCGATGGCACCAACCTTTGGGCCGCGACCCCTGGCCAGGGCGTGTACTATTGGAACGGCAGCACCTGGGCAGAGCGCAACAACGGCCTGGCCGGGGATGCGCTCAACGTCTGGCGCGTGGCGGCCGACGGCAACGGTGACGTATACGCCGGCACCCGGGACGGCCTGTACTATTGGGACGGCGGGCAGTGGCAACTGCGAGATAGCGGACTGGAAGGCAACGGCCGGAAGGTGCGGGACCTGGTCTCGCCCTCGGGAAATACCCTCTACGCGGGCACCGACGGCCGCGGCGTCTGGAAATCGCCCGATGGGGGCGCCTCGTGGGCCGAGACCAATACCGGGCTGTCCGGCTACGTGGTTCGGGCCATCGGCATCAACCCCCAATACGACTGGCGGGTCTACGCCGGCACCTTCCGGGGCGGCATCTTTTGGAGCGCCGACGGGGGTGGCTCGTGGAGTTGGCGCAGCAATGGTTTGGGCGACGTCGAAGTCGAAGCCATCGCGGTGACCTCGCCAGGGGGCACGCCGGTCTATGCCGGGATCAATGGCCAGGGCGTGTACCGCACCGACGATCTGGGCCTGAACTGGGTCGCAAAAAACAACGGGCTCACGGGCAACGCGCTCAAGGTCTTTGCCCTGGCCATCAAGCCGGTCGAGAATTCACCCGTGGTCTATGCCGGGACCACCGATGGGCTTTACAAAACGCTGGACAGCGGGGAGAATTGGAGCCAGGCGTGCACCGGGCTTAATTATCCCGTCTCTGCCCTGGCGGTCGACATCCGCCCCACCTACACAGATACGATCTATATCGGGACCTCATCCGAGGGCGTCTACTACAGTACCGACGGAGGAGACCAGTGCGATCCCCTGGGCAGCCTGCCCGATTCGGACTCTAAAACGATCTTGTCCCTCGCAGCCGACGAGACCGGCATCGTCCGGGCCGGTACCGAGGACGGCATCTACAAGTGGCAGGACAACCAGTGGCAAACCAACGGCTTCCAGGAGTTTCCAATCTATGCCCTGGCGGTGAATCCCGTCTCCCAGACCGTGCTCTATGCCGGCTCCGAATCGCCCGTGGGGGTGGTCGTCACCGAGACCGGCTACTGGGAGCCGATGAACGACGGGTTGGCCAACCTCAACGTCGCCTCCCTGACCATCGACGACTATTACACCCAGACCCTCCACGCCGGGACCATCGGTTCCAGCGTGTGGGACTATACCTTTGGCGATCCCCCACCGCTGGCCCCCGAGTTGGGCATAGACCTGGACGATGGCGTGTCCGTGGTCGAAACAGGCGACGTGTTGAGCTATACCATCACCTACTATAACGCCGGCGTGGTAGACGCCCTGGACGCTTTTATCACCATGACCCTGCCCACCCACACCGATTACGTTTCAAGCGATCCCCAATTCACCGAAATCTCGCCCGGTCTCTATCGGCTGGACCTGGACCTGTTGCAGCTCGAGACCGTGTACGAAGCGCATTTCTACGCCAAGGTGAAAGATGATCCGCCGCCCTTCCTCATCGAAGCGGCCGCCGGCATCGGGGACTATGGCGGGAATCCGCCCGACCCCTTCTTGCTAAACAACCACGACACGGACAAAGACCAAGTGCCGCTCATCGACGTGAGCTTTATGCTCAACAAGCAGGCCGAGCCCCTCTCCGGCTCGACCGTCAGCCCGACGCAAAGGATCACCTACACCCTGAGCTACGAGAATACAGGGACCGACGCCGCGACCGGCGTGGTCCTGACCGACGTTTTGCCCAACCACGTGACCTACGTTCCCGGCAGCATCTGGCCGCTGGGCCAGGGCGACGATAGCGCTGCCCCTGTTCTATCCTGGAACATCGGCAGCGTGCCGGCAGGCAGCGGGGGTTCGGCAGGTTTCGTCGTTACCGTGAACGAGGACCCGCCCCACGGCTTCCGAATTGCCAACACCTTTGCCATAGACAGCCAAGAAACGCCAGCCGTTTCCAGCTCGGAGGTGGAACACTTTGTCGATAATCCGGCGCCCAACTTTTCCCTCTCCAAGACTGCGGCGCCGGCCCACGGTTCGAGTGTGCAGCCAGGCGACAGAATCACCTATACCCTGGGCTACGTCAACGAGAGCGGCATGAAGGTAACCGGTTTCACGCTGACCGACACTTTGCCGGCCTACGTGACCTACGTCCCCGGCTCGATCTGGCCAGCGGGCCAGGGCGATGACAGCGATCCCACTCAACTCAGGTGGACGGTCGGCGAGGTCCTGACCGACGCCACCGGGACCGCCCGCTTTGTCGTCACTGTAAACGACGTGCCGGGTTCACTCGAGATCCAAAACCAGTTCGCGGCGAGCAGTGACCAGACGGACCTGGTCAGCAGCCCGGTCGTGACCCACACCACCTACCGCGAGGCCCCGGACTTTGCCATCAGCAGCATCGAGGTCAGCCCGGAAAGCCCGTCGCCAGGCCAACCCTTCGACCTGATCGTGACCGTCGAGAACATCGGCAGCCAGGACGCGACGACGCCCACCCTCTGGGTCGAAGTCTACGTCAAGCCCGATCCCTGGACCCCGCCCTCAGGCCCGGCCGATCACTACTTGGGCATCTGCGCCGACCAGAGCTGCACGCCGCCCTATCGCTGGGAATACGTCGAGGGGCTCATGTCCTTGGGCAGCGGCACGTCTTTCCCGCTCCACTTCACCGGGCTAGAGCTGCCCGGTCCCGGCAGACACATGATCTATGCCCAGGCCGACGTGAGCTTTGAGGGCGACGACCCTGTTTGGGGTCCATACATCGAACAGGATGAGAGCAACAACATGAACTCGATCTTGGTCGGACCAAACGTGGTCTATTTGCCCGTGATCAAAAAGAACCACTAGGGACGTGGATAGACGTAGGATTGGCCCGGCTCCCGCGAGTCCGATTTCTACGCTTATCAGCGTGAGATATAAGGATTTGCCAGCGTATGCTTGCCAATGTGTAAGCGCAGCGTGCACGAATTGCACTTAAGGCAAATCTCTGGTAAAATGGAACTGGCTTTCTGCAAATGAGGCCGAGGTCTCCAGGACGAACCAACGAGGCACCGGGTGGAGACCCGTCGGACAAGGAGGCAACAAAGATGAATCGAATCTTTCGTCTTCTCTTGGCACTGGCCTTGGTTGGCGTACTCTGGACCACTCTGGTTGGGGCCACGCTCCTCCTGATGCCCCCGGTCGAGATTGCTGCCCAGCCGCAACCGTCCAAATCTCCCATCGATCCGACGGCGACGGAGCCCACCGAGGAGCCGACCGAGGAACCAACGGAGGAACCGACCGAGGAACCAACGGAGGAGCCGACCGAGGAGCCGACCGAGGAGCCGACGGAGGAACCGACCGAGGAACCGACCGAGGAACCGACCGAGGAACCGACGGAGGAGCCGACCGAGGAACCGACAGACGAGCCGGCGCCGGCCCCCAAACCCGATCCGAATTGTCAATCCTCGGTGGAAGGTGTGGTGACCGACGCGGCCGGGCAGCCGGTAGCAGGGGCTGCCGTCACAATCGAGGGCGAGGGCTGGTCGAACGGCATCCTGACCGACGACCAGGGCCGCTACGGCTTTGCCGGCCTGTGTGCCGGAACGGTGACGCTGTCGGCCGCCCTGCCCGGTGGGCCGACGCTGCCCGGAGCGACAGTGAGTCTGGACGGGGAGAGCAGCACGCGGGTAGACCTCGGCGTCTCACAACAGCAACCGGCCACGGCGACGAGCACCCAGGTGCCGCAGACGCCCCAGCCCACCACGGACGACAGGGCTACCCCAGAGCCCAGCATGCCGGCTACCGGCTTTCCGGGCTGGCTTCTGGTCGGAGGCGCAGCCCTGGGCACCCTGATATTACTCTCGGTCGGCCTGTGGCGCACGCTGGTCACCGCCCGGGCCCAAGATCGACGTTGATCTGAAACACAAAGTAGACAATAAAGCCGTTCAAAGCTGAACCTAAGGAGGAACGATCCTATGCGACGCGGTAGAATTCTGATTCTGTTGGGTCTCATCCTGGCCATCGGCGCAGCAGCCGTCGTGTTCATCCTGCTACAGAGCGCCACACAAACAGGCGGGACCGTAGAGGTTGAACGCGAAAAAGTCGTCGTCGCCACGCAGCCCATCGCCGAAGGCGAACTCGTAGCGGGGCGGCTAGAAGTGAGAGCAGTACCAGCCGAAATGGTCCTCGAGACGGCGCTCCGTAGCCTGGATGGTACCCAGGACATGCTGGCCAAGGGGCCGATTCCCCAGGGCAGCGTGGTCTACCCGGAAATGCTCCAGACACCCGAAGAACAACTGAGAGAGGGACACCTGAGCCAGTTGGTGGAAGAAGGTCACGTGGCCATCGCCCTGCCGGTTAGCGAGCTGTCGAGCGTTTCCTACGGCGTCCAGCCGGGCGACTATGTGGATATCCTGATGACCCTGCCTTTCCTCGACATTGACCAGGAAACCCAGACTCGAGAGCCGATCTGCCCGCCCCTCTGTCCCACCGGCGAGGGACAGGCCGCCGAGACGGGAGGCGGCCAGCTCCAACGCCTGGTGAGCCAGCTCACCCTCCAGGACGTGCCGGTCCTGGGCGTCGGGCGGTGGACGTATCGGATGAAGTCGGCCGCGGAGGGACAGGCAGAGAGCGATGACGAAGGCTCTGTCGTGGAGCCGCCAGAGTACATCACCCTGATGCTGGAGCCCCAGGACGCCCTGGTGCTCAAGCTTGCCCGGGACTACGGAGCCGCCATCGATCTCGCGGTACGAAACTCTGACGATCACCAGACCTTTGGCAACATTCAACAGGTCACGCTGGATTATATCATGGCCCGTTTTGGCATTAATCTGCCGGCCAAGAACAACTACACCATCCTGAGCCTGCAAGAGCGATAAGATCCAAGCCCGATTTTGCTGAAGGAATCGGGACGAGCCAAAGATAGGACAAACCGGACAGGACCTAATGAACAATAATCCGGAAAAGATCACGCTGCTCATCGTGGACGATATCCCGGAGACACGCGACAACCTGCGCAAGCTCCTCTACTTCGAACCGGACATCGAGATCGTCGCCATCGCCTCCAGTGGGCGTGAGGCCATCGAGGAAGCACGAAAACTCCAACCCAACATCGTCCTGATGGACATCAACATGCCCGACGTGGACGGCATTACGGCCAGCGAAGAGATCAGCCGCGCGGCGCCGATGTGTTCGATCATCATGATGTCGGTGCAGAGCGAGGCCGACTACCTGCGGCGCTCGATGCTGGCCGGGGCGATGGACTTTTTGACCAAACCCTTCACCAGCGAGGAACTGGTCAGCAGCATCCGCCGCGTGTACGAAATGGGCGCCAGCCGGCGGGCGAGCGCCCCGCCCCCCTCCACGCCCGAAGCCGGGAAACCGGCCGGGGAAGCCGGCCGGGGCCGGAAGCCGGCGCCCGGCGGCAAGGTCCTCCTGGTCTACAGTCCAAAGGGCGGGACGGGTTGCAGCATAGTGGCGGTGAACCTGGCCATCGGCCTGAGCCAGGTCACTGCGAAAAAAGTTGCCCTGGTGGATGGCAGCCTGCAATTCGGTGACTCGGGCGTCCTCCTCAACCTGCAAGGCAAGCATACCCTGGCCGACGCGGTGGACCGCGTGGATGCCCTCGATTCGGAGATCCTGTCGGCCATCCTCTCGCCCCACGCCTCGGGCATCCAGGCCCTGCCCGCGCCGCCCAAACCAGAGATGTCAGAGACCATAGAGGCCGACGACATGAAAGAGCTCTTGAAGGCCATGCGCAAGCACTATGACTTTGTCGTCGTCGATAGTTGGAGCTATCTCGACGACATCGTGCTGAGCCTGATGGACGTCACAGACCGCATCCTGGTGGTCATGACGCCCGAGATCCCGGCCATCAAGGGTACCAAGCAGTTCCTCGAGGTCGCCGAGGCGCTACAGTTCTCGCTGGAGCACGTGGACCTGATCCTGAACAAGGTGCTGCCCCGGGAGGGCATCCGCGCCGATCAGATCGAGAGAAGCATGAAGCACAAGATCCTGGCTCAACTCGACTTTGAACCAAGGATCGTCCGACAGTCCATCAACCAGGGCCTCCCGCTCATCATGAGTGAGCCCAATCACCCACTGGCCGAGGGGATCCTGGCTCTGGCCCAGAAGGAGGTCACCCGGCTGGAGCCTCAGTTGGTGCAAGAGGTGAAGGAGGAAGAGCCGGCCCCGCCGAGGGAAAAGAGGCGGGGAGGGCTGTTCAGCCGCTTGAAACGATAGATGGTAGCCAGTAAACGGAGTTGAAAAATGTCCTTATTGCGACGGATTGAGCGAAACCAGAAATTACCTGCCGAGAACCAACCGGAACAGGAGGAGCGTTCGACCCGGCTGGAAGACCTGCGTATCCGCCGGGCTCCCGTGGCCCCGGCGCGCGACACCTTCCAGGACCTCAAGAGCCGCATCCACAACAAGCTCATCGCCGAACTCGACCCGACGATGGACGTCACCAAGACCGACAAAGTCCGACAGACCATCGAAGAGATGTACGATGCCCTGCTCACCCAGGAGAACCTGATCCTGGGCCGGGCCGACCGCCAGCGGTTGCTGGAGCAGATCGTGGCCGAGATCTTGGGCTACGGCCCCATCGAGCCGTTGCTGTCCGACGACTCGGTCACAGAGATCATGGTCAACGGCCCCAACGCCGTCTACATCGAGCGGGCCGGAAGGGTCGAGGCGACCAATCTCAAGTTCGAAAACGACGATCACGTCCTCCGCATCATCGACCGCATCGTCTCGCCCCTGGGCCGCCGTATCGACGAGAGCCAGCCCTACGTGGACGCCCGCCTGCCCGATGGATCGCGCGTCAACGCCGTCATCCCGCCCCTGTCACTCGTCGGCCCCATCCTGACCATCCGTAAATTCGCCCGCATTCCTATCACGGCCCAGACTCTGGTCGAGTACAACACCATCACGCCGGAGGCCCTTGAGTTCATTAAAGCTTGCGTCCAAGCCCGGCTGAACCTGATCATCTCGGGTGGCACCGGCTCGGGCAAGACGACGACCCTCAACGTCTGCTCCGCCTTTATCCCCAACGACGAGCGGATCATCACCATCGAGAACGCCGCCGAGCTCCAGCTCCAGCAGGACCACGTCTTGACCCTGGAAACGCGCCCGCCCAACGTCGAGGGGCGAGGCGAGATCACCATGCGCCAGCTCGTGATCAACAGCCTCCGCATGCGCCCCGACCGCATCATCGTCGGCGAGTGCCGTGGTGCCGAGGCCCTGGACATGCTCCAGGCCATGAACACGGGCCACGACGGCAGCATGACCACCGCCCACTCCAACAGCCCGCGCGACACGCTGGCCCGCCTGGAGACGATGGTCCTCATGGCCGGCATGGACCTGCCGCTGCGGGCCATCCGCGAGCAGATCGCCTCGGCCCTGAACCTGGTGGTCCACCAGGAGCGGATGCGCGATGGCTCGCGCAAGGTCACCAAGATCACCGAGGTGCAGGGCATGGAAGGCGACGTCATCGTCATGCAGGACGTCTTTGTCTTTGAACAACAGGGGATCGAGGCCGGCAAAGTCATCGGCCGGCTAAGGCCGACGGGGATCCGGCCCAAGTTCATCGAGATCATCGAAGCGGCCAACATCCACCTGCCACCGACGATCTTTGGGGTTGGACGGCGCTTCTAGCCATTCGACTCTCGAACATTTACGCTGGAACAGAGAGTGTGTAGATGGAATCCTTGCAGTTTCTGATGAATCCGGCCATTCTGGCCCTCGTCGTCGCCCTGGCCGTGTTGCTCCTCTTCCTTGGCCTGAGCCGCAGCGAGCAGGCCGAAGAAGAGGCCATCGAGGAACGCCTCGACCGGTACGCCAGTTGGGAAGACGCCGAAGAAGCGGCCCCCAGGAGGAAAAGGCGTTCGGCCATGGACCAACTGGAGGACGTTGTCGCCCGGCGGGGCTTTGCGGCCAACATCCGTACCGACCTGGCCCAGGCGGATCTCAAGTTGCGCGTGGCAGAATTCATGGCCTTGACGCTGCTCGCCGTCGTCTTCTTTTTTCTGCTGGCCCGGCTCATCTTTGGCTCCGCCCTGATCGGCCTGCTCTTTGGCGTCGTGGGCTTTTTTGTGCCCCGCATCTATGTGAACATGCGCAAAGGGCGCAGATTAAACGCCTTTAACGACCAGCTCGGCGACTCGATCACCCTCCTCGCAAACTCGCTTCGCTCGGGCTATACCATCGTCCAGTCCATGGACACCGTCGCGGAACAGCTTCCCGACCCCATCGCCGGAGAGTTCCACCGCGTCACCCAAGAGATCGCCCTGGGGCTGCACTACGAAGAGGCGCTGAACAACATGCTGCGCCGCATGCCGAGCGACGACCTCGACCTGATGATCACGGCCATCAACATCCAGGGCCGGGTCGGCGGCAACCTGGCCGAGATCCTGGACACCATCGGACACACCATCCGCGAGCGGGTGCGGATCAAGGGCGAGATCCGGGTGCTCACCGCCCAGCAGATGATCTCGGGCTACATTCTGACCGGCCTGCCCATCGTGCTGGGCCTTATCTTGTTCCTGATCAACAAGACCTACATGGGCCGCATGTTTACCGATCCCTGCGGGTGGATCATGCTCGGCGTCTCGGCCATCATGATCGGCATCGGGTACGCCATCATCCGCAAAATCGTGGATATCGAAGTATGACTCTACTGAAAAAAGGTAGAGGGACTACTGTATGTTGTGCGCGCGCTCCGCGCGCGCACAACATACAGTACCCTGCTTCCCTTTTTTCAGGGGAGCCAAGTATAGGAACCTGGGAGGCGGTGGGAGAGACGC
>CAYLZO010000057.1:14251-23444 GCA_964387775.1 uncultured Anaerolineaceae bacterium | reverse complement strand
GTTCTAGCGGATAGAAGAAAGGAGGACAGTCATGGCTCTTTCGGGCATGAGTTCCAGGGAAAGAACCCTCGTCATCGTGCTGGGGGTGATCATTGTACTGGCCCTGGTCGGCATCGGCCTCCTGGCCGCCCGGCTGATCGCCAGCGACGAGGATGGCCAGCAGGCAGGGGGCATCACCCCGGCCGCAACGACCGCCGGGCCGGCGGCGACGCCCCAGGCCAGCGCCACCCTCGTCGAGAATCCCCCGCTGGAGGAGGCCAGCGAGGCCACGCCCGCGCCGGTGGCCGAAGAGCCGGTGGCGGTGGCCCAGGTGGAGAGCCAAGGCGCGGTGCTGCCCGCCATCATCACCAGCCAACCTTTGCACGCCGGCCATCGATACCGGATCGAGATCGCGGCGCTGGACGGTTCCCGCGTCGCCGTCAAGGGCAGTTGGAGCCAATCGGCCCGGGGCGCCGGCGGCGAGCTGGAGCTGCCCCTGCCCGAGTCCATCGAGGGCCAGACGCCGCTTACCATCGAGGTCCAGCCCCCCCTGGAAAATCCTGCCTCCTGGAGGGTGTCGGTCTCGGCGGCGCCCAAAGACCTGCTGGGCCAGCCGCCCAAGCTGGTCGTCACCATCTGGGACGTGACGGGCCAGTAGCATCGTAGGGCAAGTTTCAGACTTGCCTCTACCCACGTGCTATCCCAGGGGAGTGTGTGAACTTGCAGCTAGAGGTCGGCCAGTTCTCCCATCCGGGCCGGGTGCGGGCCAAGAACGAGGACTGGCTCGGGGTTTTTCAGCCCGACGACAACCGGCGGCTGGCCCGCAAGGGCAGCCTCTTTGTCCTGGCCGACGGCATGGGCGGCCACCAGCGTGGGGACCTGGCCAGCCGCTACGCCGTGGACCGGGTCATCCGCGACTATGTGGACCACCCGGGGACGGACGTGGCTGCCGCCCTGCGACAGGCCATTGAGGCGGCCAACACCGGCCTTTACGAGCGGGGGTCGGGAGCGACGGCCAGGGATCGGTGGGGGACGACGCTGGTCGCTGCCGTCAGCCGGGGCACGGAACTCTGGGTCGCCAACGTGGGCGACAGCCGGGCCTACCTGCTGCGCCAGGGCAACCTGCGGCAGCTCACGCGCGACCACGGCCTGCCGGGCCAACACGTGGTCACCCGGGCGCTGGGCACCAAGGCCAGCGTCAAGGTGGACCTCTTTCCGCCCATCGAACTGCAACCGGGCGACCGCGTGGTCCTCTGTTCTGATGGCCTGACCCGCCCCGTCTCGGACGACGAGATCCGCGACGTCGTCGGCCGCAAGTCGCCCCAGGCCGCCGCCGAGGCCCTGGTCCGGCGGGCCAACGAGCGCGGCGGCCCGGACAATGTCAGTGTCATCGTGGTCGGCGTCGGCGGCGTGGCCAGTGGCGAGGGGATTCTCGGCGCGCTGGCCGCCCTGGGCCGGCCAGCGACGTGGTGGTTCGTCGTGGACACCCTGCGCCGGGCGGTGGTCGGCGAAACCGAGGGGCTGCGCTCGCCCGTGTTCCTCGTAGCCGTCGCGCTGTTCGTCCTGGCCATCGTCGGGCTGGGCTTCTTGGCCGGGTTGATCCTTTTCTAGGTGGAATCGACCGCAAGGACGCAATGGGCGCCAAGAAACTGAGTAAAGACTTTGTGCGCTTGGCACCCTTACGGCAGGTCATTCTGAGGAACGAAGCGACGCGCCGTCCTGCCAGCGGCACTAACGACGTGCAGCATCGGGGAAGAATCTCCACTTGTGCCAAACTGGTTCTTGTGACATAACCGAGATTCTTCCTCTGGATGCAGGGACTGCGCGCTCCCTCCGGTCGCTCAGAATGACGATCGACAAAATGGCGAAAGACAAAAGACACGACTGAAAGTACAGGCGATGGCTGATTTTGTTGTCCAAGACCGAGGTGGAGTTCGCTGGGCGTCCATTGGCTCGCAGATGACCATTGGCCGCAGCGCTCGCTGCGACCTGGTCCTCAACGCCATGTTTGCCTCGCGGCGCCACGCCTGGGTGTGGCACCAGGGGGATCGCGTCATCCTGGAGGACCTGGGCAGCACCCATGGCACCTACGTCAACGGCCAGCGGCTGGCGCGGGCCCAATACCTGCGCCACGGCGACGTCGTTGCCCTGGGCGACGCCCAGTTGCGTTTTCTACAGGGTTGGGACTCGGCTGCTGAGCGGACGCCGCCCCAGGGGAACCTACTGCCCCAGGGTGCCCAGGTCTTTTGCGCCTACTGTGGGGCGCCCAACCGGTCCGACGCCGAGCAGTGCCGGCGCTGCGGACGGCAGCTCCTGCACCCCGACCCCGAGCGCACCCAGCCCGGTCGCTCCTTCACGCCCACAGACCCCGTGATCGCCCGGCCCTTTCCCGCGACCGGGGCTGCGACCCGGTCCGGCTCCCGCGCCCGGACCTGGATTTTGCTCCTCCTGCTGGCCATCATCGCTGTGGTGCTGCTGACCCTTCTCGGCTTGTTGGCGGCCTACACGCTGCTCTAAAGCAGGATCGGCGGCGCCTGACCTCGCCGGTAGGGGGTCGGAGATTGGGCCGAGCGCCAGTTGCTTTATGTCCGGGATTGGGGTAAAATGCCCTGGCCCGACGACCGGGAGGGTGAGACCAGATTCTTCGTCCAGCCTTTGGCAGGTAGTGGTAAGGTGTTGACTGATGGGGGCGGGGTTTTCCCGCCCCCCATCAGTCAACGTGTAACCACTACCTCTTGGGCAAAATCAAGTGAGGTGTCTATGAGTCAAAACGATAAAGGCGAGCCAAAGCCGCAGCCTGCCGTCCCTGTAGATCCCCAGCGGGTCACCGAGGTCCGCCCCCTGGGCCTGGAGGTGGCCAAGCGGACGGACGTGGGCCGCCTGCGGCCCCACAACGAGGACTATGTCGATCACTACGTCCCGCCCGATCCCCAGCAGCGGGCGAAGAAAGGCGTCATCTACCTCGTCGCCGATGGGATGGGCGGCCACCAGGCCGGCGAGGTCGCCAGCCGCGGCGCGGTCGAGGTCGTCATCAACGAGTACTACAAGGACACGGGCCACGACATCGGTACCAGCCTGGTGCGCGCCTTTCGCGCGGCCAACCAGCGCATCTACGACCAGGCCCAGGCCGATCCCTCGAAGGCGGGCATGGGCACCACCCTGGTGGCGGCCGTCCTCCTGGGGCGCAAGGTCTATGTGGCCAACGTGGGCGACAGCCGGGCCTACCTCATCAACCGCCAGGGCATCACCCAGATCACCGAGGACCACTCCTGGGTGGACGAGCAGGTGCGCGCCGGCCTGCTAACATACGAACAGGCCCGCCGCCATCCCCAGCGAAACCTGGTGACGCGGGCCTTGGGCTCGCGGCCGGCCGTCGAGGTGGACCTCTTTGAGGGCGAGATCGGCGAGGGCGATACCCTGCTCCTCTGCACCGATGGCCTGACGGGACCGGTGGAGGACCCCGAGATTGCGGCCATCGTGCGGGAGCATCCGCCTGAGGAGGCCTCCGATTTGCTCGTGGCCCAGGCCAACGAGCGGGGAGGCAGCGACAACGTCACCCTGCTCCTCGTCAGTGCACCTCGCGAGCCGGCGGTTGCGCCGGTACCGCTGGCTGCCGAAGCAGAGCCCGCCCGGAGCTTTCCGCTCGTTCCGGTTCTGGCCGGCTTGGCCGTCGTCGTGATCCTGGCCCTGGCCGCCCTCTTTGTCGGGCCGAGCCTGTGGGGGGGAACCCCGACAGCGACGCCCACGCCCCTGGCGACCGAGACTCCCTTGCCGCCCTCTGCCACCCTGGCGCCGACCCCTTCGCCCGAAGCCACCGCCGAGGTGGCCCCCGTGGTGACCGACACGGTGCCGGCCCCGGTCGAACCGGCAGAGGCGACGCCCTCCGAGCCGACGGCCACGCTGGCTGCCACGTTCACGCCGACGACAGAGCCCACGCCCCGCCCGACGAACACGCCCCTGCCGCCGAGCCCGCGGTCGCCCCTGCGCACGCCCAGGTCCACCGATCCGGCGCCCACCTTGCTGGAGCCCAACGCCGGCGCCCAACTGCGGGGCAGGACGACCTTCCGCTGGAGCTATGCCGGGTCGCTCACCGGTGACAAGCAGTTCCAGGTCCTGATCTGGCGGCAGGGCGATGCCCAGCACAATGGGGCCGCCGCCTACACCGATCAGACCCAGCAAGAGATCGACCTGGACCTGGTGCCCCGGATTACGGATGGCGGGGCCGGCCCCTACCGCTGGAGCGTCGTCGTGGTGGACACGGTCCGGGACAGGCGCACCAGCCCCGAGGCGGAACCCCGCGCCTTCACCTACCTGGGTGCAGAGGCGCCGCCCCAAGAGCCACCTCCGCCGCCGGACCCGACGCCGACGGTGGACGATGACGAAGAGTCATCCGGGCGCTAGCCCGCGTGATACTTACGGATTCCTCAATCCCGATCCATTTGGGAAGGACCTAGAAAGAGGGCAATGGACGAGCTAATCGGCAAGAGGATCGGCCCCTACACCATTCGCGAAAAAATCGGCGAAGGGGGCATGGCCGTCGTTTACAAGGGCTACCAGGAGTCGTTGAATCGTTACGTAGCCATCAAGGTGCTGCGCGGCGACCTGGCCCGCAACCAGCAATTCGTCACCCGCTTTCGCCGCGAGGCCCTGGCCGTGGCCAAACTCAGCCATCCCAACATCCTGCACGTCTACGACGCGGGCGTGGCCTACGGCGTCTACTACATCGTCATGGACTATGCCCCCGGCGGCTCGCTTAAGGACCTGATGCGGCGCAGGCCGCTGGATATGGGGCGGGCGATTTCCATCGTTGCCCAGGTGGCCGAGGCCCTGGACTATGCCCACCAGCGGGGTCTCATCCACCGCGACGTCAAGCCGAGCAACATCCTGCTCAGCGCCGACGGCCGCCCCCTCCTGACCGATTTTGGAATCGCCAAGGCGCTCTACGAGCAGGAGCAGCTCACCCGGACCGGCACCGCCATCGGCACCCCGGAGTACATGGCGCCCGAGCAGGTCGAGGGGCACGCGGTCGATGGCCGGACCGACATCTATTCGCTGGGCGTCGTCCTATACGAGATGGTCGGCGGGCGCCCGCCCTTCCGCGCCGATACGCCGATGGCCGTCGTCTATCAACATCTGAACGAGACGCCACCGCCGCTGCGGCGCGTAAATCCGTCGGCGCCCGGCTGGCTGGAGGCGATCCTGGACCAGGCACTGGCCAAGAATCCGGCCGCCCGCTTTCAGCGCGCCAGCGACTTTGCCCGCTCGCTGCGCCGGGAGCAGGTCGTGGAGGAGCAGACGCGCCCGCTCCCACCTCGGGAGCGGCGCTCCCCCTCGCCCGTGCCCCTGACGGGGCCGGTGACGCGTGAGCGCCCCGCTCAGCCCAGGCGACAGGGCACGGTGGGGGTCTTGCTGGGAGCCATCGCCCTCGTGCTCCTGGCCCTGGTGGGCGGCGGGGTCTGGCTCTTGCTGAACGACGGACCGCCGCCCGATGGCAACGGGGACCCGTCAGGCTTGGTGACCTTCGTCGTCACACCCGAGATCGTGACCCAGGTCGTCACCTCGGCCGCGGTGGATCCGGGCGCCGGTGCAACGGAGGTGGTGATTGTGCCCGTTGCGTCGGCAACGCCCGCGCCCAGCGCGACACCAACGCCCAGTCCCCGGCCCACTGAGCCGCCGGCTGCGCCGCCGCCGACCCAAACGCCGACGCCCGACTGGGACATTCCGGCCCTGCAGGCCAACGTCGAAGCGCTGCGCTTCTTTGAGGGGCCCAAGGAGCAGCCGCCCCGCGACGAGCGGGAATACGGCCAACGCTTTGCCCGCGCCGAGGCGCGCTACGTCTATTACGAACTCTACCTTGAATATGAGGAGCACGACCGGCGGATCGATTTCGCGCTGGACATCGTATACTACTACCCCGACGGCAGTGTGTTCACCGAGTTCACGGGCAACCACCACATCGAGCCCGATTGGACGACGTCCTGGCACGCCAAGGGTTGGGGCTGGGGCGAGCCGGGCAAGTGGACGCTCGGCACCTACCGCGTGGAGTTGTATCTCGAAGGGGAGATGATCGCCAGCGGGACTTTCGAGATATTCTGACGCGGAGGATATAATGGAATTGCGCGGCAAGACCATCGGCCAGTACCAGATCGTCGAGGAACTGGGCCGGGGCGGTATGGCCGTCGTCTACAAAGCCTGGCAGCCCTCCCTGGAGCGCTTTGTCGCCCTCAAGGTGCTGCCCGAGTATTTTCAGCACGAGCCCGAGTTCCTGGCCCGCTTCGACCGCGAGGCCAAGGCCGCGGCCCAACTGAATCACCCCAACATCATCATTATCCACGACATTGGCCAGGCCGACGGCGTCCACTACATCGCCATGGAGTACGTCGAGGGCGGCTCGCTGCGGGAGCGGATCGACGCCGGCCCCATGAGCCTGGCCGAGGCCGAGCGCATCCTGGGCCAGGTGGCCAGCGCCCTCGATTATGCCCACAGCCGGGGCCTGGTGCACCGCGACATCAAGCCGGCCAACATCCTCTTTACCGCCGACGGCGACGCCAAAGTGACCGATTTTGGCATTGCCCGCGCCTCGGGCGGCACGCGCCTGACCCGCACCGGCGCGCTGATAGGCACGCCCGAGTACATGGCCCCCGAACAGGCCGAGGGCCGGCCGGTGGACCATCGCACCGACCTCTACGCCCTGGGCGTGGTGCTCTACCAGATGCTCACGGGCAAGGCGCCCTTTCACGCGACGACGCCTCACGCCACCCTCTACGCCGTCGTCAACCAGCCGCCGCCGCCGCCCCGCGATCTGAACCCCCGCCTGCCATCCGCCGTGGCCGACGTCGTGGTCAAGGCCATCGCCAAGGAGCCGGGGCAGCGCTTCCAGCGGGGCAGCGACATGATCGCCGCCTTGCGTGCAGCCCGCAGCGGCAAGGCACCCAGGGCCGCCGCCACGCCCGCTCCGGTGGCCCGTCCCCGCCGGTCCCCCCTGGTCTGGCTCGTGGGCGGCATCGCGCTCGTGCTGCTGCTCCTCGTCGGCGGGCTGGCGCTGCTGCTGGGGGGCGGTGGGGAGGAAACCCCCACGGCGACGCAGGCCGTCGCCGGGCAAACAGATGCAGCCCAGCCGACCACCACCCTCACCGCGACGGCCACCGGCGTCGCTCCCACCGAGTCTTTGCCCGAGCCCACAGCCGGGCCCGCCAGCACGGCCACGCCCAGCGCAAGTCCGACCGAGCTCGCCAAAGTCACAGCGCCTGCTCCGACCGACACAGCCATCGTGCCCTCAGAGGCGCCGCCCACCGACACGGCCGTCCCACCGACCCACACACCCATCCCGCCAACCGACACCCCGCCGCCGCCCACCGAGCCGCCCGACGGCCCCACGGGGCGGCTGGCCTTCACCTCCAACCGCCACGGCAACCCCGAGATTTACGTCGTGAGCCTCCCCGGCGGCAGCCCCCAACGGCTGACCAACAACAACGCCAACGACTGGCTGCCCGATTGGTCCCCCGACGGCCAACGCATCGCCTTCACCAGCAACCGGTCCGGCAGCTACGACATCTGGGTGATGAACGCCAGCGGCGGCGGCCAGACGGCTTGGATCACCACCGACGCCTGGGACGACTATCCCCGCTGGGCGCCCGACGGCCAGCGGCTGGCCTTCTCCACCACGGCCCTGACCCAGGGCGTGGCCAACTCCGAGATCCACGTGCGGCAGACCAACGGGCAGCTCGCCCAGCGCACCTCCACCACCGCCGAGGACCAGTGGCCCGATTGGTCCCCCGACGGGCGCATCATCTTTACCGAGGGTTTTAAGGGGACCAGCGACTGGGACATTTACGTCATGAACGCCAATGGCAGCGGCCGGACGCTGTGGCTGGGCGGCCCGGCCTGCGACGTCAAGCCGGTCTGGTCGTCCAATGGGAACTGGATCGCCTTCATCCGCAACACGCAGGACACCAACGGCAACGGCGCCGTGGACGAGGAGGACGCCGGCGACGTGTGGGTCGCCCGGGCCGACGGCAGCGACCTGCGCCAACTGACCTCCGGCGATTGGGCCATCACCCCCGCCTGGTCGCCCGACGGCCAATGGATCGCCTTCGCCCGCGTGCGTGATTCCAACGGCAACGGCCGCAGCGATGGCCAGGACGCGGCCAACATCCTGGCCGTGCGCCGCAGCGGCGGCCAGCCCGTGCCCCTGGTCCAGGGCCAGTACCGCGACGTGGACCCGAGTTGGGCCGAGTAGGGTGTCATTGCGAGCTGCGCACGGTGGGTGCGATTATTTTGGATAGGGAGAAACCATGCATGACCTGACCGGCAGGACGCTGGGCAACTACGAGATCCGGGAGGAATTGGGCCGGGGCGGGATGGCCGTCGTCTATCGCGCCTACCAGCCCTCCCTGGGCCGCGACGTGGCCATCAAGGTGTTGCCGCCCCAGCTCGCCTTTGACCGCCAGTTCGTCGAGCGCTTTTTGCGGGAGGCGCGCTCGGCGGCGGGCCTGCGCCACCCCAACATCGTCGTCGTCCACGACGTGGGCGAGCAGGACGGCGTCTACTACCTCGTCATGGAGTACCTGGAGGGCCAGACGCTGAAGCAGGTCATCGAGCGGGAGGGGCCGCTGGCCCCCGAGCGGGCAGCGCGCATCGTCGAGCAGATGGCGGCGGCCCTGGACTATGCCCACCAGCGGGGTTTCGTCCACCGCGACGTCAAGCCGGCCAACATCTTTGTCGGCCCCGACGACCGGGTGACGCTGACCGATTTCGGCATCGCCAAGGCCGTGTCCGAGGCGGAGCAACTGACGCGCACGGGCATGCTGGTCGGCACGCCCGAGTACATGGCCCCCGAGCAGGCCGAGGGCAGCGACGTGGACCACCGCACCGACCTCTACGCCCTGGGCATCGTGCTCTACCAGATGCTGACCGGCCGCGTGCCCTTCAAGGCGACGACGCCCCACGCCACCCTCTACGCCGTCGTCCACCAGCAACCGCCGCCGCCGCGCCAGGTCAAGCCCGACCTCTCGCCCGGCGTCGAGTCGGTGGTGCTCAAGGCCGTGGCCAAGCGGCCGGAACAGCGGTTCCAGCGAGGGGCCGAGATGGGGCGGGCGCTGCGCAAGGCGCTGGCTGGCCAGGCCCAACCGGTTTCCGTGGCACCCCGGCCGCCCCGTCCCCGAGAGCGGGCACCCGAACGGCCAGCACGGTCGACTGAGCGCCGGACACGGGC
>CAYLZO010000057.1:0-14241 GCA_964387775.1 uncultured Anaerolineaceae bacterium | reverse complement strand
CACCCGAACGCCGCCAGCGCTCGCCACTGGTGTGGATCATGGGCGGGCTGGCCCTCGTCCTGGTGGTGCTGCTCGGCGCGCTGCTGGCCCTGGTCCTGGGCGGTGGCGGCGATGGCACCCCAACGGCAACCCCGGCCCAGGCCGTCGTCTGGCAGACGGCGACGGAGGCCGGCGAGGTCGGCGCGGACACGGCGGAGCCGACGTCCACGCTGGCGCCGCCGGCCGCTACCGAGACGGACGCCGGCCCAACCGACACCGTCCCGCCGCCGACCGAGGCGCCCACAGAGGCCGTGGTCCCGCCCACCGACACACCTCTTCCGCCCACGGCGACCTCGGTGCCGCCCACCCACACGCCCGTCCCGCCGACAAACACCCCGCCCCCGACGCCGACCCCCTCGCCCACTCCGTGCCCGGTGCAGGCCCAGGGCCTTTTCGCCGGGCTGTGGCAGACCTACAAGCACCGCCTGGGCTGCCCGCTCTACGCCAATCCGCAGGCCATCCAGGACGCCGAGCAGGCGTTCGACAATGGCCACATGTTCTGGCGGGCCGACAACGACCGGGCCTACGTGGTCTATGAGGCGGGCTCGAGGAGCGGCACCTACGAGACCTTTGGCGACGTCTGGTCGGACGGGGACCCCGAGTATTCGTGCTCGGCCTCGCCCCCGCCGGGCAAGGTCCAGCCCAAGCGCGGCTTTGGCGCGGTGTGGTGCATGCAGGGTGCCGAGAGCGCGCCCATCGGCTGGGGGCTGGGCGAGGAGGCCGGCTTTGGCCCCGGCTACGGCGACCCGCTGGTGCAAGATTTCGAGCGGGGCATGATCTTTCGCGACAGCGACGGCGGCGCCACCGGCCGGGCCTACGTCTTTTTCCCGGGCGGCACCTTTGTGCGGAAGGGATACTGACCATCTCCCCGTCTCGCTGGCGATTACCCCCGATGCGGCGACTTTGGCCGTTTGCTTGGCCGGCCGTGCTCGTTTTGGCTCTAGCCCTCGCGGCTTTGGCCGCTTGCTCGTCCCTGGGCGCTCCCCGCATCGAGGCTGTCTCGCCCGCCGAGGGCGCCGGGGACGTGCCCATCACGGCCCCGATCCGCCTCTCGTTCTCCAAGCCGATGGACCGGGCGTCGGTGGAAGCCCACTTCCGGCTCGAGCCCGAGGTGGACGGCCGCCTGGTGTGGGCGGGCACCGAGGCCCGTTTCCGGCCCCGGGTCGCGCTGGCCCCCGGTACGACCTACACCGCCCGCCTGGAAGCCGGTGTCCTGAGCCAGGCCGGCGACGAACTGGAAGCGGAGCGCACCTGGCGCTTTCGCACGCGGGTACCCCGGTCGCTCTACCTGGGCCGCGTCGATCCAGAGAGCGAGGCCCGGCAGATCTACGTAGCGCCCCTGGACGGCGGCGCCCCCCGGCAGCTCACCGACCACGCGCCCGGCGTGTGGGACTATGCCGTGCATCCCCAGGGCGAGGCCATCGTCTACAGCGTCCTCCGCAAAGACGGCGGCGCCGACCTGTGGCGCATGGACCGCGACGGCGCGAACCAACGCCAGCTTCTGGCCTGCCCGGAGGCGGCCTGCGTCAATCCAGCCTGGTCGCCCGAGGGCGGCCTGATCGCCTACGAGCGCCGCGACATCTGGCGCGAGGCGCCCAACCTGGACCCCGAGGCCAGCCGCATCTGGTTCTTCGATCTGGAAAAAAACGAGGAACGCCCCCTTTTTGACTACGACGTGCCCGCCCATTCGCCGGTCTGGGGTCCGGCGGGCGGGCAGTTGGCCTACGTGAGCCCGGCCCTGCCCGGCGTAGAGGTCTATGACCTGGGCACCGGGGCTTTACAGCAGTTCGGCAACGATTGGGGCGCAGCGCCGACCTGGTCGCCCGAGGGAAACCGGCTGGTCGTGCCCGACCTGCTCTTGCTGGGCGGACCCGATCCCGACGCGCCAGAGGGCGAGGCCGGGGACCACGAGGACGAGTTCCTGGCCGTGCGGCTCGTTCGCATCGATCTGGCGGCCGAGACCCTGCTCGACCTCAGCGGCCCGGACGATTTCGTCAAGGACACGGCGCCGGCCTGGTCGCCGGGCGGGGGCTGGATCGCGCTGGCCCGCCAGTTCCTGGACGAGGCGCGCTGGACGCCCGGCCGCCAGATCTGGCTGACCCGGCCCGACGCCAGCGAGGCGTACGAGCTGCTGAACGCGCCGATGGCCGACCATTTCGGCTTTGCCTGGCGCCCGGACGGCGGGGCGCTGGCCTATCTGCGGGCCGACCTGTCGGAGGGGCCGCAGCTCGTGCCCGACGTGTCGGTCTGGTATTTCGATTTCCTCTCGGGAGAGGCCGTGTTCGTCGCCGAAGGTGGCGTGCTTCCTCGCTGGCTGCCGTGACGGAGGCTCGATTGGGTGCGCAACACCGTGCCCGTGGGCGATTGACATCGCCCGTGAAAGCCGCTATACTGTTCTCACCTTGGACATCTTGAGCAGGCATTTGGATGCGACTGAAACACCTTGAACTACAAGGTTACAAGTCATTCGCCACCCGCACCCAGTTCGTCTTTGACGGCGGCATCACGGCCATCGTCGGGCCGAACGGCAGTGGCAAGAGCAACGTGGCCGACGCCATCCGCTGGGTACTGGGTGAGCAGAGCTATCGCTCGCTGCGAGGCAAGCGCACCGAGGACATGATCTTTTCGGGCAGCGCCCAGCGGGCGCGGATGGGCATGGCCCTGGCCTCGCTGACCCTGGACAACGCCGACGGCTGGCTGCCCATCGAGTTCTCCGAAGTGGAGATTGCCCGGCGCGCCTACCGCTCTGGCGAGAACGAGTATCTGCTCAACGGCAGCCGCGTCCGCCTGCGCGACATCACCGAGCTACTGGCCACGTCGGGCCTGGCCCGGCGGACCTACACCGTCATCGGCCAGGGGCTGGTCGACGCGGTGTTGAGCCAGCGCCCCCAGGATCGCCGCGAGCTATTCGAGGAGGCGTCGGGCATCAGCCTCTACCAGGCCAAGCGCGCCGAGGCCCTCTCCCGCCTGGAAGAGACGCGGGCCAATCTGTTGCGCGTCAACGACATCATCAACGAGATCGCGCCCCGCCTGCGCCGCCTGGAGCGGGAGTCGGAGCGGGCCGAGCACCACGGCCTTCTCACGAAGCAGTTGGAGGGGCTGCTGCGCACCTGGTACGGCTATCGCTGGCGGGAGGAGCAGCGGAATCTACGCCGGACCCGCGACGCCCTCAACCGGCGACAGGCGGCGCTGGATCGGCGGCAGGAGGCGCTCGAAGACCTGGGCCGGCAGATGGCGGCTTTACGCGTCCGGCAATCGCAATTGCGCGAGCAACTGGGCGGCTGGCATCGCCAGAGCAGTGACCTCCACCGCCGGATGGAGGAGGTGCAGCGCGACCTGGCCGTCAAGCAGGAACGCGCCCGGCTGCTGGCCCGGCAGAGCGACGAGCTCCAGGCCGAGGTGGTCGGCCTCGAGACCCAGGCGCAGGCCCAGGCTGGGAGGATCGCCGACGCCGAGGGCGACGTAGCCGAGGCGCTGGCTGCATTTCGCGACGAGGAGACCCTCGTCGTCCACGCCCAGGCCGAGCTGGAGGCCCACGAGGCGCAACGGGCGGCGCTTTCCGACGAGGCAGGCGAGGCGCAGAGCCGGCTCTTTGATCTGGCGGCCAAGGTGCGGGACGTGGAGAACCGCCGGGCGCAGGTGGACGAGCGGCGGGCCGCCCTGGCCGAAGAACAGGCCGAGCACCGGGCGGTCCTCGCCGGCCAGCGGGTCCGCGCCGGTGAATTGGCCGAGACGATGCAGGCCGTGGAGGCCGAACTGGCCCGGGTCCGCTCGCAGCAGGCAGCCCTGACCGCCGAGCGGGCGGATCTCGACGCGGCGCTGGCCGACGCCCAGGCCCGCCAGGCCGACCTCCGCACCCTCCTGGCCGAGGCCGAGCGCGAGGTCGAACGCTACCAGACCCGCTACGACCTCCTTTCCCGCCTCCGTGCCGAGGGTGAGGGCCTGCACGCCGGCGTCCGGGCGGTACTGCAGGCAGCGGTCAGCCGTCAGCCATCAGCTATCAGCCGTCAGCCATCAGCTATCAGCCGTCAGCCATCAGCTATCAGCACGCAGCACGCGTCACGCAACACGCCACACGCCACACGCCACACGCTCTCCGGGATCATCGGCACCGTGGCCCAACTCCTCCACGTCCCGCAGCAGTACGAAGTCGCCGTTGAGGTGGCGCTGGGCGGGCATTTGCAGGACCTGGTCGTCGAGTCGTGGCCCGACGCCGAGGCGGCCATCGCGTACCTTCGCCAGGGGCAGCGCGGCCGGGCGACCTTTCTGCCGCTGGACACGGTGCGGCCGGTGCAGCGGCTGGACCTGCCGGGCGACGCGGGCACGCCCGGTGACGGGGGCATGGTCGGGGTCGCCGCCGATCTGGTAAAGGCGGAGGCGCGCCTCGCGCCCGTAGTCGAGATGCTGCTAGGGCGCACCCTCGTCGCCCAAAACCTGAAGGCGGCGCGGCGTGTATTTGACCGCCAGTTCGACTCCGCTCACCGCAGGTTGCGGGGCGGCTTCCAGATTGTAACCCTGGCCGGCGAGGTGCTGCGCTCCAGCGGCTCGGTGACGGGGGGCGAGGGCAAGGGCCAGGCCCACGGGCAAATGCTGGCCCGCGAGCGCGAGTGGCGCGAGCTGCCCGGCCAATTGGAGGCGGCCCGGTCGCGCGTTCAGGGGATCGAGGCGTCGTTGGCCGAGGCGCAGGCGGTCGAGACGCGGGTCCGGCAGCAGATGACGGCGCTTGCCGCACGGCGCCGAGAGGCCGAGGAAGAGCAGGAGCGCGTGCGGGGCGAATACCGCGATCTGGAGCGCGAGGCCGAACGCGCCGAGCAACAGATCGCCTGGCGGGAGGGGCTGCTCGCCCAACTCGACGGAGAGGCGCGCGAACTCGCCAAGACCGGGTCGGCGCTGGCCGAGGATCTGGCCCGCTTGACGGCGGAGAAGTCGGCCGCCGAGAGCCGGGTTGCCGAGATCGAGGGGCAGCTCGACCAACTTCGCGGCGAGGGGCTGTACCAGCGGCTATCGGAAGCACGGACGGCCGTGGCCGTGGCCCGGGGCGCGTGGGAGCATCGCCGTTCGGCGCTGGAGAACCTGCGCGAACGCCGGTCCCAGCTCCAGAGCCAGATCGAGGCCAAGCGGCGGCGCATCGGCGAGTTGCGGCAGGAACGGGTCTCGCTCGCCGACGAGATCGAGCGGCTGGCCGGGTGGGAAGCCGAGGTCCAAGGCCGGCTGGCTGGGCTACAGGCCAGGATAGAACCGGCCGAGGCTCAAGTAGCCGAGTTGGAGGCGGAGCGGGACAGGCTCGAAGAAAAAGAGACCACGCTCCGCGCCCGCCTGCGCCAGGCGGAGAGCAGTCACGCCCAGGCGACGCTGGCCCACAGCCGCCAGCAAGATCGCCTGGAGCGCCTGCGGCGGCAGATCATGGACGATTTTGGCCTGGTCGAGATGGACCCGACGGAGGGTCTGGCCGAGCAGCCGCCGCTGCCGCTGGGCGAATTGGTCTCGGCGCTGCCCCTGGTCGAGGTGCTGCCCGAGGGCCTGGAGGAAGAGATCCACCAGATCAAGGCCCAGTTGCGGCGGATGGGTTCGGTCAATCCCAATGCGCCGGACGAGTACGGCGAGGTGCTGGACCGCTACACCTTTCTGACGACCCAGGCCACCGACCTGGAGGAGGCGGCCACCAGCCTGCGCCAGGTCATCTCCGAGTTGGACGACGTGATGCGCCGCGAGTTCAACGAGACCTTTGAGGCCGTGGCGGCCCGTTTCAAGGACAACTTTGCCGAACTCTTTGGCGGCGGCACGGCCCGCCTGATGCTGACCGATCCCGACGACGTGAGCGAGACCGGGATCGAGATCGTAGCCCGGCCGCCGGGCAAGCGGCAACAGGCGCTGGCCCTGCTCTCGGGCGGCGAGCGCTCGCTGACGGCCGTGGCGCTCATCTTCTCTCTGCTGGAGGTCAGCCCGCCGCCGTTCTGCATCCTCGACGAGGTGGACGCCATGCTCGACGAGGCCAACATCCGGCGTTTCCGCCGGGCGCTGGAGGCGCTGGCCGAGCGGACGCAGTTCATCATCATCACCCACAACCGGGGTACGATCCAGGCGGCGGACACGGTTTACGGCGTGTCGATGGGCGACGACAGCGTGTCACAGGTGGTCTCGCTGCGGCTGGAGGGCGACCGCGTGGTCGAGCCGAACGGCGCGGCGATGGACGTGATGAAGGATGGCTGAGAAAGGTTGACCTCGCGCCTATCCGAGGATATAATGAACCTTGTAGAGGGGTAGAGAGGAGCTGGACAGTGGTTGAGAAAGTCACGAAAGTCACCGAAGTGACTCCGGAGGTCATAGACTATGTTCGGCGGCAGATTGTCGAAGCGATCGATCCGCGTCAGATCGTAATGTTCGGCTCTCTGGCGCGCGGGGATGCCTAGGGCGCCAGCGACTTGGATCTGCTGGTCGTGCACGATACGCCGTTGTCCGACCGCCACGTGCGCGGCCAGTTGGATCGGCTGTTCCTGGATCGCCGCTTTGGATTGGACCTGATCGTACGCACGCCGCAAGAAGTCGCCCGCAACGTGGCGGACGGCAATCCATTCTACACCGAACACATCTTTGGCGAAGGGGTGGTTCTCTATGAACGACGCGACGCAGAAGCCGGTTGAGACGCCGGCCTCCTGGCCTTTGATCTGAATGAGGCTCCACGATGGGGGAGCTTTTTCTATTTCAGTTGTCCTTCTCCGACGAATTGGCGGTGGCCGGTGTCCATGTAGCCCAGCCCCTCGGCGATGCGGATCGAGGCTTCGTTGTCCGGCTCGACCATGTAGAGCGGCCGCAGGTGGTCCTCCAGCAGGGCGTTGGTGCAGGCCGAGACGACCGACCGGCCCCAGCCCCGCCCCCGGCCACTGGGATGGACGTAGACAAAGACCTCGGCAAAGGCCGGCGAGCGCCAGTTGGTGCCGGCCATGGCCACCAGCCTCCCTTGGGACTCGATCTGAAAGCGGGGCGCGCCGCCTGTGGTGAGCGAAGCCGAACCGTCGGGGCCGTCCACGCGCTGGACGAGGACGTTGATCACCGGCTGGAAGCGGGCCAGGTCGAGCCGGTAGACGTGGAGCAGGCGCGAGCGGGTGACGTCCAGGTGCTCGCGGACGGCGGTGGCCAGCGTCACGGGGACGATGACCTGGTAGAGGCGGTTGGCCGTGAGCGAATTTTGCAGCGATTCGCCCGCGGCCTGAGCGTTTGGCGCGCGGAGCGTCACCAGCGGGCGAAAGAGGTCGGCGCCGGTCTGGCAGACGGCGACGAATCCGTCGGCGCGGCCCTCGGCGTCGCGGTGCAGGGTGAGCCGGGTACGGCGCGGATCGTGCCACAGGGCGTAGTAACTTGCCAGCGCGTCGCCTGGATCGTGGGCCGCCAGCAGGGGGCGGATCTCGCGGCGTTTTTCGTTGAGGTCGCTCAGCTTTTGCAGGTTCAAGGGGTTCTCTTCATCCGCTAGAGTCGCGTTTGACCTAACACATCGGCAGGCCGCGCCGTTCTCATCAGAGGGGCCAAGCGCTCCAACTGCTGTCTGTCGAGAGTAATCAACTGAGTACCGTAGCGCTGGGCTACGGCAGCATAGACCGCATCGGCTCCGCGTAAACTAGCAGCCGCCGCCAGTCGAACACTTCGATCCGCGAGCGCTTCGTCCAGCGGCGCAAGGGTCTGGTTAGGCAGGCTGCGCACTGCCAGCGCCAAGGCGACGGCGCGTTCCTCATCGCCCAAGATCCGGGCGAGGGCCACGGCTACCTCTACGGCTAGTAGTGTTGGACTGTACAGTGGCGACCGATCCTGCCTGACTTGGGCCAAGAAGGCGCGGCTGGAGGCGGATTCGGCTTCGACGGGATTCAGCGCACTGATGTGGACGCTGGCATCAACGGTGTACATGGAAAGCCCTCAGCGCCGGATGGCGTCCAGCACGTCCTGGCTGGAAATCTCTTCCGGCCAGAGTTGGCGGATCTCCTCAGCCAGGTGCTCGTAACGCTCCCAGCTATCGATCACGGCCCGCTTACCAGCCTCGGCCATTTCCCGCTCGGCTCGTTCGACGTCGAGGGGCAAGATCACGGCGATCGGGTGCCCCTGGTACGTTACCACGTACTCGGCACGCTCTTCGCGCACCCTGCGGATCACCTCACTGGTTTTTTCTCTCAATTCGCGGACGCCGATTAATGACATCGCTCTCTCCTCTGTGGTATCGAATGTCACCTCAATTGATACCTCATTCTATCACAGAGTGCAAGTTTGAGCAATTCGGCCCAGTCCGCGGCTCATAGATACGTGTTCGCCTTGGGTTGATCGACAGAAAAAAAGACCCGGCCTCAAGGGCCGGGCCTGTCTATCTGGCCTAGATCGTGACTGTCGAAGGCACGCTCAGCAGGGTCTTCATATAGTTGGCCCGCTCGAAAGCCGTCGGCTCGGCGATGGCTTGCTGGCTGAGGCTGCCCTTCATCTGGGCCACCGACTCGTACTCGTGCTCCTCCATCCAGGCGGTGACGCCGCCCAGCAGGTCGGCGACGCGGTCGACGCCGGTCTTGAGCAGCACCGAGCAGACGTTGGCCACGTCGGCGCCGGCCATGAGGGCCTTGATCACGTCCTCGGAGGTGTGGATGCCCGTGGTCAGGGCCAGCGAGGCGTCGACGTGGCCGTAGAGGATGGCCACCCAGCGCAGCGGCAGGCGCATCTCGGCCGAGGTGCTGAGCACCAGGTTGGGCCTGACCTCCAGCGCCTCGATGTCCAGGTCGGGCTGGTAGAAGCGGTTGAACAGCACCAGGGCGTCGGCGCCTTCGGCGTCGAGCATAGAGGCCATGTGGGGCATGGCGCTGAAATAGGGGCTGAGCTTCATCGCCACCGGGATGGAGAGGTCCTTCTTGACGCCCTTGAGCAACTTGACGTAAAGGTCCTCGACGTCGTAGCTCATCAGGTGAAAGTCGGTGGGGATAAAGTAGACGTTGAGCTCTACCGCGTCGGCGCCAGCTTCTTCGAAGCGCTTGGCGTAGCTGGTCCAGCCGCCGGGCGTGATGCCGTTGAGGCTGGCGATGATGGGAATGTCCACGGCCTCTTTGGCCAACCGGATGTGCTCCAGGTACTCGTCGGGCTCGCGCCGGTAGTCCTGGACCGGCGGAAAGTAGGTCAGGGCCTCGCGATACATCTCGGTGCCGCGCTCCAGGTAGTAGGCCAGGGCCTCGGCCTCGGTCTCGATCTGCTCCTCAAAGAGGGAGTGCAGGGTGACGGCCCCGGCGCCGGCGTCTTCCATGCGCTTGACGTTGTCCAGCTCGGCCGAAAGCGGCGAGGCCGAGGGCACGACGGGATTCTTGAGCTCCAGGCCCATGTAGGTGGTGGTTAGGTCGACCATTGTTCGTTCCTTTCTGCGGGTTGGTAGGTTGGTAGATTGGTAGATTGGTAGGTTGGTAGATTGGTAGATTGGGGACTAACTAATGTACCAATTTCCTAATCTACCAATTTCCCAATTTACCACTCCAATGACGCCAACTGCTCGTACATGCGCCAGCGCTCGTCCACGTCCTTCTGCGCCAACTTGAGCAGCATCTCGGCGCGGTCGGGGTCGGTCTGGGTCAGCATGCGGAAGCGGGTCTCGTTGTAGGCATAGTCGCGGAGCGGGATCTTGGGCGCCCGCGAATCGAGCTGCAAGGGGTTCTTGCCCTCGTCGGCCAGGCGCGGATCGTAGCGGTAGAGCACCCAGGCGCCCGAGTCCACGGCCTTTTTCATCTGGTCAAAGCCCTCGCGCATGTTGATGCCGTGGGCGATGCAGGTGCTGTAGGCGATGACCAGGCTGGGGCCGTCGTAGGACTCGGCCTCGACCAGGGCCTTGACCGTCTGCGTGTCGTTGGCGCCCATGGCCACCTGCGCGACATAGATGTTGCCGTAGGTCATCGAGATGCGGCCCAGGTCCTTCTTGGGCAGGGGCTTGCCGGCCGCCGCAAACTTGGCGACCGCGGCCCGGGGCGTGGCCTTGGACATCTGGCCGCCGGTGTTGGAATAGACCTGGGTGTCGAGCACCAACACGTTGACGTCGCGGCCCGCGGCCAGGACGTGGTCCAGGCCGCCGTAGCCGATGTCGTAGGACCAGCCGTCGCCGCCCACGATCCACACCGAGCGCTTGGTCAGGACGTCGGCGATGCTCAGGAGCTGCTTGGCCTCCGGCGTGTCCACGTCGGCCAGCTTTTCCTTGAGCGTGGCCACGCGGGCGCGCTGGGCGGCGATGTCGGCCTCGGTTACCTGCTCGGCGCCGAGCAGGTCGTCGGCCAGGTCGTCGCCGAGGGCGTCGCGCAGGCCGTCGACCAGCTCGCGGGCGTACTCGGTCTGCTTGTCCAGGGTCAGCCGGAAGCCAAAGCCGAACTCGGCATTGTCCTCGAAGAGGCTGTTGGACCAGGTCGGCCCCCGTCCGTTTTCGTCCGTGGTGTAGGGCGTGGTGGGCAGGTTGCCGCCATAGATGGACGTGCAGCCCGTGGCGTTGGCGATGAGCGTCCGGTCGCCAAAGAGCTGGGTGAGCAGCTTGATGTAGGGCGTCTCGCCGCAGCCGGCGCAGGCGCCCGAGTATTCGAACAGGGGCCGCAGCAACTGCGAGCCCTTGACCGACGTCGTCTTGACCTGGGTGCGGTCGAATTCGGGGATGCCCAGGAAAAAGTCATAGTTCTCGCGCTCTTGGGCGCGGAGCGGCGGCTGGGGTGCCATGTTGATGGCCTTGCGCTTGGGCTCGCTCTTGTCCTTGGCCGGGCAGACCTCGACGCACAGGCCGCAGCCGGTGCAGTCCTCGGGCGCCACCTGGATGGTGGCCATCATGCCGTCGAATTCGCGGCCCCGGGCCTCGGCTGACTTGAAGGTCGGCGGCGCGTCGTCCAGCACGGCCGGGTCATAGATCTTGAAGCGGATGGTGGCGTGGGGGCAGGCGATGGCGCACTTGGCGCACTGGATGCAGATGTCGGGCTCCCAGACCGGGATTTCCAGCGCGATGTTGCGTTTCTCCCACCGGGTCGTGCCCGAAGGATAGGTGCCGTCCACCGGCAGCGCCGAGACGGGCAGCGAGTCGCCCTTGCGGGCCATGATGGTGGCCGTCACTTCCTGGACGAACTCGGGCGCCTCGGCCGGAACGACGGGCGGCATCTCGATGTCGCTGGTGGCCTGTTCCATCGTCTCGACGCGGAAGAGGTTGGCCAACGTCATGTCCACCGCCGCGAAATTCTTCTTTACGACAGCCTCGCCGCGCTTGCCATAGGTCTTTTTGATGGCGTCCTTGATGGCGGCGATGGCCTCGTTGCGGGGCAGCACCCTGGACAGGGCAAAGAAGGCAGTCTGCATGATGGTGTTGATGCGCACGCCCATGCCGGTCTCTTTGGCCACGCGGTAGGCGTCGATGACGTGGAGTTCCAGGTCCTTCTCGATGATCTGCTGCTGGACCTGCTTGGGCAGCTTGTCCCAGACCTCGTTGGGGCCGTAGGGCGCGTTGAGCAGGAAGGTGGCGCCCGGCTCGGCGTCGGCCAGCATGTCGAACTGCTCCAGGAAGAAAAACTGGTGGCAGGCCACAAAGTTGGCCGAGTTGACCAGGCAGGTCTGGCGGATGGGGCGCGGGCCGAAGCGCAGGTGCGACACGGTCACGGCGCCGGCCTTTTTCGAGTCGTACTGGAAGTAGCCCTGGGCATAGTTGGGCGTGTCCTCGCCGATGATCTTGATGCTATTCTTGTTGGCGCTGACGGTGCCGTCGGAGCCCAGGCCGTAGAACATGGCTCGCACCACGTCGTCGGGCTCGATGTTGAAGGCGGGGTCGTAGGGGATGCTGGTCTGGGTCACGTCGTCGTGGATGCCGAGGGTAAAGTGGTTCTTGGGCGCGTCCTTTTCCATCTCGTCGAACAGGCCCTTGACCATGGCCGGCGTGAATTCCTTGCTGCTCAGGCCGTAGCGCCCGCCGATGACGCGGATCTGGCGGCCTGTCTCGGCAACGGCCGTGACGCAGTCCTGGTAGAGGGGCTCGCCGGCGGCGCCGGGCTCCTTGGTGCGGTCCAGCGCGGCCAGGACCTGGGTCGTCTCGGGCAGCGCCGCGACGAAATGCTCGATGCTAAAGGGCCGGTAGAGGCGGACCTTGACCAGGCCGATCTTTTCGCCCCGCTCGACCAGGTACTCGACGGTCTCGTGGGCCACTTCGGCAGCCGAGCCCATGAGCACGATGACGCGCTCGGCGTCGGGCGCGCCGACGTAGTCAAAGAGGTGGTACTGGCGGCCGGTCAGCTCGGCAAACTTGTCCATTTGCGCCTGGACGATGCCGGGTGTCTTGAGGTAGAAGGGATTGACCGTCTCTCGCGCCTGGAAAAAGACGTCGGGGTTCTGGGCCGTGCCCCGGATGAAGGGCCGCTCGGGCGTAAAGCCCCGGCTGCGGTGCGCCATGATGGCCTCATCGTCGATCATGGCCCGCAGGTCGTCTTTGGTCAGTTGCTCGATCTTGTTGATCTCGTGGCTGGAGCGAAAGCCATCGAAAAAGTGGATAAAAGGCACGCGGGCCGGCAGCGTGGCGGCCTGGGAGATGAGGGCAAAGTCGTGCACTTCTTGGATCGAGTTGCTGGCCAGGAGCGCCCAGCCGGTGGCCCGGGTGGCCATCACGTCGCTGTGATCGCCAAAGATGGAGAGGGCCTGGCAGGCCACGCTCCGGGCAGAGACGTGAAAGACCGTGGGCGTCAGCTCGCCGGCGATCTTGTACATGTTCGGGATCATCAGCAGCAGGCCCTGCGATGCGGTGAAGGTCGTCGTCAGCGCGCCGGTTTGGAGCGCGCCGTGAACCGCGCCGGCGGCGCCGCCCTCGGCCTGCATCTCGACGACGAGGGGCACGGTGCCCCAGATGTTCGTCTGCCCCTCCGCCGAATAGGCGTCGGCGTGCTCGCCCATCGGGCTGGAGGGCGTGATTGGGTAGATGGCAATGACTTCGTTGATCTTGTGGGCCACGTAGGCCGCCGCTTCGTTGCCATCAATGGTGACCATCTGTCTTTCTGTCATAGAAACCCCCTCTATGGATTTTTGATAGCGGATCTTCGATTTTGGATTCGAGGCAGAATCTATGCCCGACCGCCTGCTCTGTCAGAATAAACGCCAGGCTCGTGAGCCTGGCGTGTGATTGACTGCTCTCTGCAAGTTTGTGTTTCAGCCGGGCGGTTTCGTCCCCGAAACGACGCCTCGCTCAAAAGCGGCGATAGTATAGCATAGCGATCTGCCTTTGTCAAAGGAAAGTGGACTTGTGACGTGGGGCACAGACCCTAGTAACGGCGGCGGTTGCGTCGCTCAAATTGGCGCTGGCACTTGAGGCAGAGGGTGGCCTGGGGCAAGATCTCCAGGCGGGCCGGATCGATGCGTTCCCCGCAACTCTCACAGATCCCGTAAGTGCCGTTTTGCGCCGACTCCAAAGCGTGGTCGATGGATTCCAGCTTGTGTTTCAGGGTCTGCATCAGCGCCCAGATCCTTTCACGCTCGTAGGCGTCCACGTCGGTTTCGTCGGCCGAGGGTTCGGCCATGTTGCGCATGTCCACGCGTAGATTCTCCAGCTTTTGGAGAATCTCCTCGCGTTCCTGCTCCAATCGGGAGACATCCCTTTGCGTGCGGTTCGTCACGCTTTCCATCAGAACATCCTCCTTGAGATCAAGATCCTTTACTGTGGGCTGTTAAGCGATGCAGGAATATACCACACTTTTCTGAGGGCGTCAACCTTCGGATTGAATTGAGAACCGGGAACTGGGAACCGTCCGAGGAACGGCTTACGTTTTGGCCGTCAGGAGGCTAGCCTTTTCCTCGTCAGAGAGAAAGGCGGCGGTCAGGGCGTTGCGCTGGACCTGGCGGATCTGCCCGGGGGACAGGCCGGCGGCGGGGGCCGCGACGTCGTATTCGTGGCGGAGGTCGATGGCGCTGATGCCGGGATCGTCGGTGTTCAGGGTGACGAGCAGGCCGCGCTCGACAAAGGAGCGGATGGGGTGCGCGGCGTAGCTCGGCACGGTGCTGGTCTGCACGTTGCTCGTCAGAGATGATTCGATGCCGACCTGGTGTTCGGCCAGGTAGTCCATCAGTGCCGGGTCGTCGATGGCTGCCACGGCGTGCCCCAGACGCTCGGCGCCCAGCTCGCGCAGGGCCTGCCAGATGCTCTCCGGGCCGGAACGGTAACCGTGGAACTCTTCGACGTTCTGGGTCGCCGCGTCCGTACCG
>CAYLZO010000056.1:22407-23456 GCA_964387775.1 uncultured Anaerolineaceae bacterium | reverse complement strand
ATGCGTGATGCGTGGTGCGTGGTGCGTGGTGCGTGATGCGTGATGCGTGGTGCGTGATGCGTGATGCGTGATGGGGTAGAGATGTCGCTGCTGGATGTGGTGAGGCGTGTGTCGCCGCCTGAGCCGTGGGGGGAGGGGGATAATATTCCGTGGCACGAGCCGGGGTTCAGCCGGCGGATGCTGCGCGAGCACCTGAGCCAGGCCCACGACGCCGCCAGCCGCCGCTTCGAGACCATCGACCGGCACGTGGCCTGGATTCACGGCCATCTGCTGGCGGAGCGGCCCACGCGGATTCTCGACCTGGGCTGCGGCCCCGGCCTGTACAGCAGCCGCCTGACCCGGCTGGGCCACGCTTGCGTCGGCATCGACTACTCGCCGGCGTCCATCGCCTATGCTCGCGAGCAGACCGAGGCCGGGGGCCTGTCGTGCACGTTCAGGCACGAGGACATCCGCACCGCCGAGTACGGCCGCGGCTTTGGCCTGGTGATGCTCATCTATGGCGAGCTCAACGTCTTTTGCCCGGCCGACGCCCGGCGCATCCTGGACAAGGCCCACCGGGCGCTGGCCGGTGGCGGCCTGCTCCTGCTGGAGCCCCACACCTTTGCCGCCGTCCGGGACATGGGCCGGGCGCCCGCCACCTGGTACTCGTCGCCGGGTGCGCTCTTTTCGGAACGGCCGCACCTCTGCCTCCAGGAGAACTTTTGGGATGCCGACAGTGAGACGACGACGAACCGCTACTTTGTCGTCGCCGCCGCCAGCGGCGCGGTCGCGCGCTACGCGCTGAGCTTCCAGGCCTACACCGACGAGGCGTACCGGGCCTTGCTGGCCGAGCGCGGCTTTGAGGGGATCGAGTTCTACCCGTCGCTGACCGGCGGCGAGGCCGACGTCACAGACGGTCTGTTTGCCCTGACCGCCCGCAAATGAGGCCCTGTCATTGCGAGCGAGCGCAGCGAGCGAAGCAATCCCCGTCCGTGCCCAGAGCCCCGGCGTTCTATGAGGAATCGGGGATTGCGTCGCCGCAAACGACGCGGCTCGCAATGACAGAATGG
>CAYLZO010000056.1:0-22307 GCA_964387775.1 uncultured Anaerolineaceae bacterium | reverse complement strand
CTTTCTGTGAGGAATCGGGGATTGCGTCGCCGCAAACGACGCGGCTCGCAATGACAGAATGGGCGTCATTGCGAGCGAGCGCAGCGAGCGAAGCAATCCCCGGCTGAGCCCAGAGACCTGGCTTTCTGTGAGGAATCGGGGATTGCGTCGCCGCAAACGACGCGGCTCGCAATGACGGGAGCAATAACTAACTAAGACCATAAACATAACGAGGAAATCATGGACACAAACTATCACGCTCAGCAAACGCCCCAGTTCCGCGTGCTGTCGGACGGGCAGATCGAGAAGCTGTACGGGGCGACCCTGGAGGTGCTGTCGCGCACCGGCGTCAACGTGCTCAACACCGAGGCCCGCAACTTGCTAGAGGCGGCGGGCGCCCGCCTGGTCGGCGTGCGGGTCTATATCCCGGCCCACGTCATCCAGGAGGCCGTGGCCGCCAACCCGCGCTCCTTCACACTCTGGGGCCGCGACCGCCGGCACCGCATCCAACTGGTGCCCGACCGCGTCCACTTTGGCCCCGGCCCGACCTGCACGTACTTTGTCGATCCCGAGAGCGGCGAGCGACGCCTGGTCCGCCGGAGCGACCCCGGCCTGACGGCCCGCGTCTGCGACGCGCTGGCGCACCTCGATTACGTGATGGGCCTGGGCCTCATCGACGACGTGCCCTACGCGCTGGCGCCGGTCTATGAGTTCGCCGAGATGCTGACCAACACAGGCAAACCGCTGCTGGCCTGGGCCTACTCACCCGAGAACCTGGACGACATCTACCAGATGGCCCTGGCCGTGGCCGGCAGCGAGGCGGCGTTCCGCCACCGGCCCTTTTTCGGCGTATTCGCCACCTTCCAGTCGCCGCTGGTCCAGGCCAACGAGGACCTGGCCAACGGCCTCTGGGCGGCGGCGCGGGGTATCCCCGTGGTCATGATCGGCGGCGGGTCGGCGGGCATGACCGCGCCGGTCACGGGCGCCGGGACGCTCGTTGTCAGCCTGGCCGGGGCGCTGGCCAGCCTGGCCATCCTCCAGCTCAAGCAGCGTGGCACGCCGGTCTGCATCGGTGGGGTGCCCCAGGCGATGGACCTGCGCGGCGCCTGGCCCACCTACGGCGGCCCGGAGATGAGCCTCTACAGCGCGGCGATGGCCGACATAGCCCGCTACCTGGGCCTGCCTTTCATGGGCACCGCCGGCGCCACCGAGTCGAAGGTGCTCGACCTCCAGGCGGCCATCGAGTGCACGCTCCAGGTGCTGCTCTCCGGGCTGAGCGGCGCGACGCTGGTCCACGACGTCGGCTTTCTCGACTGCGCGGGGCTCGGCTCGCTGGAGTCGCTGGTGATGAACGACGAGATCATCGGCATGGCCCGGCGGGTGATGCGCGGCATCGACGTCAGCGACGAGGCGCTCATGCTCGACCTCATCGACCGCATCGGCCCCGGCGGCGAGTTCATGTCGGCCAAGGAGACGGCCCGCCGCTGCCGCGCCGAGATCTGGCACCCCGACCTGATGGACCGCCAGCCCTGGGTGCAGTGGGAGGCATCGGGTGCGCGGACGATGTACGAGCGCGTCCAGACCCGCCTGCGCGAAATCCTGGCCACCCACCAGCCACCCCCGCTGCCCGAAGGCGCGGCGGCCAAGATCGAGGCGATTCTGGCGGCGGCGGAGGCGCGGGAAACGTAAAGCGTAAAGCGTAAAACGTAAAGCGTAAACGTTGAGGTCGTTACGCTTTACGTTTTACGCAATACGCAATACATTTCGGCTTGACAAGCAAGCGGCCCCTGGTGTATAGTGCACCTTGAATTCAATTCAGGAGAGGGCAGAGATTTGTGGAAAAGTTGATTATCACCGTGGCGGCGACGGGCAACGTGCCGACCCAGGCCATGAATTCGCACTTGCCCGTCACGCCGGACGAGATCGCCGAGACGGCCGTGCGCTGTCGCGCGGCGGGCGCGGGCCTGATCCACGTCCACGCCCGCGACGCCGAGGGCCGGCCGACCCTCGATCCCGAGGTTTTTGCCCGCATCCACCGCCTCGTCGGCGAGCCGCCCGAGATCGCGGAGGCACAGGTGGTGATGGCGGTCCTCGGTGGGGTGGTGATGTACCGGCGATGAAGGTGCGATTGAAGCTCTTTGCCACGTTTCGCCGCTACCTGCCCCCGGGCGCGCAGGGCAGCGCCGTCGATGTGGAGGTCCCGTCCCACGCCCGCGTGGGCGAGTTGTTGGCCTCCTCGGGTCTGCCAGAGGACGAGTCGTGTGTTGTATTGGTCAACGGCCGGCACGCTGAGTTCAATGATCTTTTGAGAGAGGGAGACGTCGTCGCCGTGTTCCCGGCGATGGCGGGAGGATAGCGCATACCGCAGAATGGAGGTCTGACGATGTTTGGCTGGCATGGGAGAATCTTGAGAGTGAATTTGAGCGACGAGAGGGTCCACGTCGAGGAGGTGGACCCCCAGGTTGCCGGGGATTTTATTGGGGGGCGGGGCTGGGCCATCAAATACCTGTGGGGCGAGATGGACCCGACGGTGGACCCGCTCGCCCCGGAGAATATGCTCGTGTTCGGCACCGGGCCGCTGACGGCCACGCCTGCGCCGACCGGCAACCGCTACACCGTGGTCACCAAATCCCCCCTCACCGGGGCACTGGCCTGCTCCAACTCGGGTGGCTTTTTCCCGACCGAGGTGAAGCGCACCGGTTTTGACCTCTTTCTCTTTGAGGGGCGGGCCTCGCGGCCGGTCTACCTGTGGGTCAAGGGGACTCGCTCGGGAGGCCGGTCCGAACTAGAAGCCGAGGTGCGCCCGGCGGAACATCTGTGGGGCAAGGACGTCCACGAGACCACGGACGTCCTCTTGGAAGAGACCGATCCCAGGGCCCGGGTGGCTTGCATCGGCCCGGCGGGTGAGCGATTGGTCAAGATCGCAGCCATTATGAACGACAAACATCGGGCGGCGGCGCGGTCGGGCGTGGGCGCAGTCATGGGCAGCAAGAACCTGAAGGCCGTGGTCGTCCGGGGCACGATACAAACGCCCCTGGCCCTGCCGGAAGAGATGAAGGCGCTGTGCCGGCAGGTCAATTCTGAGGTCCGGGCGGACGTGAAAAAGGGCTCGTCGCTGCGCGAGTACGGCACGGCCTATGTGCCGCCGGTGACCAACGAGCTGGGCATCCTGCCCACCCGCAACTTTCAGAGCGGTCAGTTCGAGGACGTCGAACAGATCGATGGTCCGATATTGACAGAAAAGTACCTGCGCCGGGCCAAGCCCTGCTTTGGCTGTCCCATCGCCTGCGGGCGCGACACCCAAGTGGACGATCCAGAGTATGCGGGCCAGGGCGAAGGACCCGAGTACGAGACCATCGCCGCGCTAGGCAGTTCGTGCGGCATCAACAACCTGGCGGCGATCACCAAGGCCAACTATCGGTGCAACGAACTGGGTCTGGACACGATTTCGACCGGCGTGACGATCTCGTGCGCCATGGAGATGGTCGAAAAGGGCATCCTCCTGGAGAGCGACGTGGGGCGGCCGCTGCGATTTGGCGACGCCGACGCGGTCATCGCCCTGATCGAAGAGACGGCGTATCGCCGGGGTTTTGGCGATCTGCTGGCCGAGGGCAGCTATCGCCTGGCGAGCCGGTACGGGTGCCCGGAGCTTTCCGTCACGGCCAAAAAGCTCGAACTCCCCGGCTACGACCCACGCGGAGCCAAGGGCATGGGGCTGCTGTACGCCACATCGAACATCGGCGCCTCGCACATGGCTGGCGACATCGCCTACTCGGAGGTCTTTGGCGTACCCGAAAAGCTCGATCCGCTGGCCACTGAGGGCAAGCCCCGCCTGGTCTCTCGCTACGAGGACGCCTTTGCCCTGATTGATGCCGCCGGCTTGTGCGTGTTCCTGGCCGTCCGCTATTTGTTCGAGCCCGATATGCGGCTCTGGCCCACCCGCCTGGCCCGGCTGATGAATTATGCTACGGGCATTGGCTATACCGAGGAGAGCCTGATGGAGGCCGGCGAGCGGATATTCAACCTGGAGCGGATGTTCCTGCTGAAAGCGGGCTTTACCGGGGCCGATGACACCTTGCCCCAACGGATGCTGGAGGAACCTCTGCCTGGCGGTCCCGGCAAAGGGCACGTGGCTGACTTGGATCAGATGCTGCCCGAGTTCTATCGGCTGCGCGGCTGGGACGAGAACGGCGTGCCCACGGCCGACAAACTCGAGTCGCTGGGATTGGGTTGAGTTCGATGACGGTGTCTGATCCGAGAGTTCCCCACTTGGTCACTGAGGTGCCGGGGCCCAAGGCGCAGGCCCTCGTGGCGCGCAGCGACCGCGCAGTGAGTCCTTCGCTGCCCCGGGCCTATCCGCTGGCCGTCGAGCGGGCCCAGGGCGTCGTCGTCAAAGATGTGGACGGCAATCGGTTTCTCGACTGCGCCGCCGGCATTGCCGTCTGTTCTACGGGACATTGCCATCCCCGGGTCAGCGAGGCGATCCAGGAGCAGGCGGTGCGCCTGTTGCACATCTGCGGGGCCGACTACTACGAGCCACTGTACATCACCCTGGCCGAACGGCTGGGGGCGCTGGCGCCGGGTCGCGGCCCGAAACGGGTGTTCCTGGGCAACTCGGGCGCCGAGGCGATCGAGACGGCGCTCAAGCTGGCACGTCACCACACCGGCCGCTCGCGGGTGATTGCCTTTTTGGGGGCGTTTCACGGCCGGACGATGGGCGCCGTCTCGCTGACGGCCAGCAAGCCGGTCTACCACGGCGGATTCGGGCCGTTGGTGCCGGGCATCGTCCACGTGCCCTACGCCTATTGTTACCGCTGCATCTACAATCTCGCCTATCCCGATTGTGACCTGGCCTGTGTGGATTACATCGAGGATGTGCTCTTTGCCCGGACGATTCCACCCGACGAGGTGGCGGCCGTCTTTGTCGAGCCGGTGCAGGGCGAGGGCGGCTACATCGTGCCGCCGCCGGGCTGGCTGTCCAGGCTGCGCGCCCTGTGCGACAAATACGGCATTCTCCTGGTCGCCGATGAGGTGCAGTCGGGCCTGGGTCGTACGGGCAAGATGCTCGCCATTGAGCATTGGGGCGTCGAGCCCGACGTCGTCTGCCTGGCCAAGGCGCTGGCCTCGGGGATGCCGGTCTCGGCCACCATCGCCCGCGACGAGGTCATGACCTGGCCGCCGGGCGCGCACGGCAGCACCTTTGGCGGCAATCCCGTTTGCTGTGCGGCGGCCCACGCCACGCTGGACGTCGTGGAGGGGGAGGGGCTGCTGGAGAACGCGGATCGGGTCGGCCGGCGGCTGCTGGGCAAGCTGCGCACGTTGGCCAAAGAGAGCCGCCTCCTCGGTGACGTGCGGGGTCTGGGGCTGATGATCGGTGTGGAGATGGTACGAGACAAAGAGACCCGGGAGATGGCCGAGGCCGAGACGAAGGCGCTCATGTTGGCCTGCTTCCGGCGGGGGCTGCTGCTGCTGCCCTGTGGGCCGAACTCGATGCGCTTCTCGCCGCCGCTCATCATCACCGAGGCACAGGCCGACGTGGCCTTTGGCATCTTTGCTGAAGCGCTGGCAGAAGTCGAGAATTCTGTCTGATGCGTATTGCGCGTATTGCGTGTTCGGTCATGCAATACGCAATACGGGGTATTGACACGAAAGTAGGATGACGATGAAGAGGACGACCATGCGCGAGGCCATCGCCGGCTACGTCCACGATGGCGACTCGGTGGCCATCGAGGGGTTTACGGCCTTTATCTGTTTCGCCTCAGCTCACGAGATCATCCGCCAAGGCCGGCGTGATCTGACGCTGGTGCGCATGACGCCGGATCTCATCTACGATCAGATGATCGCGGCCGGCTGCGCCCGCAAGATGATTTTCAGCTACCTGGGCAATCCCGGCGTGGGCTCGCTCCACTGCGTGCGCCGGGCGGTGGAAAAGGGGATCCCTCAGCCGCTCGAGATCGAGGAATATTCGCATCATGGCATGGTCAGCCGCTACATGGCCGGCGCGGCCCGGCTGCCGTTCATGCCCCTGCGCAGCTACCTGGGCGCCGATCAGCCCCAGGTGAATCCCCGCATCCGGTTCGTGGAGAGCCCCTACGGCGATGAGACCGTTGCCGCCGTGCCGCCCCTGAATCCCGACGTAGCCATCCTCCACGCCCAGCGGGCTGATGCCGGCGGCAATACGCAAATCTGGGGCTTGTTGGGGGTGCAGAAGGAGGTCGCTTTCGCCGCCGAGCGCGTGATCGTTGTCGTGGAAGAGATCGTCGACGAGGACGTCATTCGCAGCGATCCGAACCGCACGGTCATTCCCGGCTTGCTGGTGGACGCTGTGGTCCACGAGCCCTACGGTGCGCACCCCTCATATGCTCAGGGTTACTACGACCGCGACAATCAGTTTTACCTGGATTGGGATCGCATCTCGCGCGATGAGGCAGCGACTCGGGCCTGGCTGGACGAGTGGGTCTATGGTGTGGCCGACCGGGCCGCCTACCTGCGTAAACTGGAGGCCCAGGAGCCCGGCATCTGGCAGCGCCTGGCCCCCGGCGAGGCCCTCTCCCAGCCGGTCAACTATGGAGAATATCGATAGAGATAGAGAGAAGTGCTCTCTATCTCTATCTTCTGTCCTTTGTGGTTGGAGGAGGAAGGATGACAGAGTATACTCCTGCGGAATTGATGATCACGTTGTCGGCGCGTGCGTTGGCGGGGGAGCGCGTGGTCTTTGTCGGGGTCGGGCTGCCCAACATTGCCTGTAACTTGGCGCGCCACACCGTTGCGCCCGATCTGGAACTGGTCTACGAGTCGGGGGTCTTTGGCTCGCGACCGGCGCGGTTGCCCCTGTCCATCGGCGACCCGACGCTGGTCAGCGGCGCGACGCTGGTCTGCCCTATGCCCGATTTGTTCATGTACTATCTCCAGGGAGGCCGAGTCGAGGTGGCCTTTCTGGGCGCAGCCCAGATCGACCGTTTTGGCAACATCAACACGACCGTCATCGGCGACTATGAGCAGCCCAAGGTGCGCCTGCCCGGCAGCGGCGGCGCCTGCGAGATTGCCATCCACGCCAAAAAGGTATTCGTCATCATGCGCCTGAAAAGGCGCGCCTTTGTCGAGCAGATTGACTTTTGCACCAGCGCCGGCCATGTGACCGGCGAGCCGGGCGGGCGAGCGGCGCTGGGCATGCCGGGGGCCGGTCCGCAGTTGGTAGTCACCGACAAGGCCATCTTTCGCTTTGACCCGGACACCGGCGAGATGGTCCTGTCCTCGGTCCATCCCGGCGTGATGGTCGAGGAGGTGCGGGCCGAGGTGAGCTGGCCGCTCAAGATTGCGCCTGACCTCAAGACAACCGAGCCGCCGACGGCGGAGGAACTGCGCCTCATCCGCGAGGAACTGGACCCCGAGGGGGCTTATACCGGGTGAACGTGTTGTATATTGCGTATCGCGTGGGAAGGGGTTGATATGTACAATGTCGTTGTTGTCTCTGCCGTCCGCACGCCCATCGGCAACTTTGGCGGAGGGCTGAAGGACGTATCGGCTGCCGAGTTGGGTGAGATCGTCGCCCGGGCTGCCATCGAGCGGGCGGGATTGGCCCCTGGCCAGATTGACGAGGCCGTGTTCGGCTGCGCGCGACAGGCAGGCATCGGTCCCAACGTCGCCCGCCAGATCGCCTGGCGCAGCGGTGTGCCCCAGGAGAAGGTGGCCTACACGGTCAACAAGGCCTGCGGTTCGGGTACCAAGGCGATCACCCTGGGGGCCCAGTCGATCATGACCGGTGAGAACGAAGTGGTCCTGGCCGGCGGGGTGGAGCAGATGTCGCAGATCCCCTATCTGCTGACAAAGGCCCGCTGGGGCTACCGCCTGGGCGACGACACGCTGGTGGACGCCAACTATCGCGACGGCTACGATTGTCCTCTGTGTGATATGGTCATGGGCGAGACGGTGGACCGCCTGGCCGAGGAGTATGGCATCACGCGCGAGATGCAGGATGCGTTTGCCCTGGAGAGCCATCGCAAGGCCGTGGCGGCCTGGGAGGCGGGCGCGTTTGACGCCGAGGTGGTGCCGGTGCCGACCCGGGGGCGCAAAGGGGCGGTGATCGTCGTTGGCCGCGACGAGCGGCCCCGGCCGGACACCAGCCTGGAAAAGCTGGCCCGTCTGCGGACGGTTTTTCGCAAGGTCGAAGAAGGGGGCACGATTACGGCCGCCAGCGCCAGCGGCATCACCGACGGCGCGGCGGCTCTGGTTTTGATGCGCGCCGACCGGGCCGGCGCGCTGGGCATCGAGCCGCTGGCGCGCCTGGTGGATTTTGCCAGCGGGGGCGTGCATCCGGCGCGGATGGGCCTGGGGCCGGTGCCCGCCACCCGCAAGGTCCTGACCAAGACCGGGCTGACGCTTTCCGACCTGGACCTCATCGAATTGAACGAGGCCTTTGCCGCCCAGGTGCTGATTGTGGAGCAGGAGCTGGGCTGGGAACCGTCCCGGCGCAACGTCCACGGTGGGGCGGTGGCCCTGGGACATCCCACGGGCTGCACAGGGGCGCGCATCTCGGTGACGCTGCTCCACGCCATGCAGCAGCGGGGCGCAGAGCTGGGCCTGGCGACGCTGTGCATCAGTGGCGGGCTGGGAATGTCGCTGGTCTTTCGGCGGGGGTGAAGAACCACTTGGTTAGACATCCGCAGGGACACGTCTTTTACCGCAAAATGGCCCACGACTACCCCGTCATCGAGCGGGGCGAGGGCGTCTATCTCTATGGCACAGAAGGCCGGCGCTACCTGGATGCCTCGGGCGGGCCGTTGGTGGTCAACGTCGGGCACGGTGTGCAAGAAATCGTGGAGGCCATCGCCGAGCAAGCGGCCCAGGTGGCCTATGTGCACGGAAACGTATTCACCACCACTGCCTTGGAGACCTACAGCGAACGGCTGGCCCCCAAAGTGCCGCTCCCGGCCCCCCGCTTCTTCTACCTCTCCAGCGGGTCGGAGGCAATAGAGACGGCGATCAAGTTTGCGCGACAGGTCCAGGTGGCGCGGGGCGAACCGCAGCGTGACCGGATCATCGCCCGCTGGGGATCCTACCACGGCGCAACGCTGGGCACGCTGGCCGTCTCGGGCAAGCCGGCCATGCGTGGTCTCTATGCGCCCCTGTTCCAGGACATGCCCCACATCGAGCCGCCCTACTGCTACCGCTGTCCCTTCGGTTCCACGTACCCGGCGTGTGACCTGGCCTGCGCCCGCCAACTCGAAGCCGAGATCCAACGCCAGGGGCCGGAGCGCATCGCCGCGTTCATCGCCGAGCCGGTGGGTGGCGCGACGCTGGGCGGCATCGTGCCGCCTGACGGCTACTGGCCGCTGGTGCGCGACATCTGCGACCGCTACGGCGTGCTGCTCATCGCCGACGAGGTGCTGACCGGCTTTGGGCGCACCGGGGCCTGGTTCGCCGTGGAGCAATTTGGCGTCCGGCCGGACGTGTTGTGCCTGGCCAAGGGGGCGGCGGGCGGTTATTTTCCACTGTCGATCACGGCGGTGCGTGGCGCCGACGTGGAGACGATTCGCCGGGCCCACGGCGATTTTAACCACGGCGGGACCTTTTCGCACCACGCCGTGGGCGTGGCGGCGGCCCTGGCCACGCTGGATTACCTGGAAGCGCACGACTTGGTCGCCCGGGCGGCGCGTGTGGGGAGACACCTGGGCGCGACGCTGCGTGGGGCGCTAGGTGAGCTGCCCAGCGTGGGCGACGTGCGGGGTATGGGCATGATGTGGGCCGTCGAATTTGTCGTGGATCGAGAAACCAGGGAGCCTTACCCGCCAGGGGTCCAATTTGCCGCCCGTGTGGGTGCACGCTGCAGGGATATGGGCGTGCTGCTCTATCCCGGTCGCGGCAGCGTGGATGGCGCGCGTGGAGATCTCGTGGTGGTTGCACCGCCCTACATCGTGACCGAGGAGCAGGTCGGCGTCATCGTAGAGACGCTGGGGCAAGCGATCCGTACCGTAGCTCAGACGGGACCCGTCTAGGCCTGCTTGCTAGTACCTGACCACAAAACTTTCGTGGCCCAGTACCAGGTCTTCAGGCGTGGCCGGGGCTCTCGCGGATGTCCAGGATCTCGACCCTCTCCATCTCTGCCAGCAAAGCTTTCAGTTTCTCAAAGGGCACATTGCGTACCTTAAAGACGATGTTGGCCTTGAGCGGTTCGGCAGCAGGATAAGATCCTCCTCCGGCCAGGAGCCCACCGGCGCCGGCGATGGCCGTCGCCACCCTGGCCAGCTCGCCCCTCTCGTCGGCCACCTGCACCGTGACGCGCACCCCCGGCTGGCGCCAGCCCATCAGGCTAGAGAGAGCCTCCATCAAGTCGATGTCGGTGACGATGCCGACCAAGTCTCCGTCGCGCATGACCGGTAGACATCCGATCTTTTTGTCGATCATGATCCTGGCTGCTTCTTCGACGGTCACTTTTTCGGTCACCGAAATGATCTTTTTGATCATCACATCACGAGCCTTGATCCGGGAGAGCTGATAGTTGATCTCCCAAATGGACAGACTGGAGAGTTCTGAAGGCAACGCTCGGTTCAAGGCGTCGCGGGTGATCAAACCTACCAATCCCTTGTCCTCAAGGACGACCGGCAAGTGACGGATGTTGCCCTCTTTCATCAGTCGTTGCGCCTTGGTCACGGACATGTTGGGTTCGATGGTCACTGGGTGCGGGGTCATCACTTCTTTTACAAGCATGGTTGTCCTCCTTTTGTTGTTGGTGCCCGGCCGTTAGACCCAGAATGCTTTCTTCAGGTCGGTGAACTCTTCTACCGGCCCCTCGAAGCGATTGCGCCCCAGTTCCAGGACGTACACATAATCGGCAATCTTGAGCGCCTGGCGGATCTCCTGGTCTACCAAGACGATGGTCATGCCCTCCTCGTCGCGGAGCTGTACCAGCATCTCATAGACCTCTTCCGACAATAGCTTGGCCAGGCCGGCGGTCGGTTCGTCCACCAGGATCACCTTGGGGTCGGTCATCAGCGTGCGGCCGACTTCGACCATACGCTGCATGCCGCCGGACAGCTCGCCAGCCTTGGACTTGCGACGTTCCTTAAGCACGGGGAACCGTTCGTAATTTTCCTCCAGCTTGCGCTGAATGCGTGCCTTGTCCTTCTTGAAGGTCCATGCGCCCAGCTCCAGGTTCTCCTCGACGGTCATCCAGCGAAAGATGCCCGGCTGCTGGGGAATGTACGAGATGCCCATACCGATCCGCTCGTGGGTCGGGATGCCGATGAGGCTTTTGTCTTCCAGGAGCACTTGACCGGAGTTGGGTTTTAGAAAGCCATAGATCGCCTTGAGCAGTGTGGACTTGCCCACGCCGTTGGCGCCGAGGACGGTCGTGATCTGGGCTGTCTGAGCCGTCATCGAGACGCCCTGCAGGATGTTCAGATCTTTGTAATAGCCTACGTACAGATCATCTATCTCGAGCATCGACCCCCTCCGATTGTTCCGTGTCTCCTGGGCCCATGACCACGGCTTCTCCTTCTTCCGCCTCCTCCTCCTTGCCCAGGTAGGCCTCGATCACGGTTGGGTCGCGCTTTACCTGTTCTGGATCACCGTCGGCGATCAGCTCGCCAAAGTTCAGCACCAGCAGGCGTTTGCTGAGGGTAAAGATCGACTCCATGTCATGACTGATGATGATAAAGGCCTTGCCTTGTTGGTGTACCACCTCGATGTATTCGTAGATCTTTTCCATCAGCTTGGGGTGCACGCCGGCAAAGGGCTCGTCCAGGATGATAATGTCCGGATCGAGCATCAGCAGGCGGCCCAACTCGAGTAGCTTTTGCTGGCCGCCCGAAAGGCCCCGGCCAAGTTCGTTGGCCAGGTGCTCCATGGTCAGGAATTCGAGCACCTCCATTGCTTTTTTGTAAAAGTCTCTCTGCCTGGCCGTAGGATGCAGGGCCATGGCCGGGACGAGCAGGTTCTCCAGCACCGTCATGCGCCGAAAGGCGCGCGTCACCTGGAAGGTGCGGCCCAGGCCGCGGCGGGCGACTTCGTAGGGCGGGAGGCCGTCGATCCGCTCGCCGTTGAACCACACCTGGCCGGTGGTGGGCTTGTAGACGCCGTCCATCACGTTGGTCAGCGTCGTCTTGCCCGCGCCGTTGGGGCCAATCAGGCCGATGAGTTCGTTGCCCCGGATGCGAAACGTGACGCCATTCAGCGCTTGAATGCCGCCAAAGCTTTTGAACACGTCGCGCACGTCAAGTTCGATCATGACTCCTCCTCCGTCGCCGTCGGATCGGGGGTCCGCAGTCGCTTGGCCACCGTCTCTTCCCGGGCGCGCTGCATGAATAGGCGGTCGATGATGGGGTGGAGCAAGCCGTTCTGGGCGAAGCGCAGGGTAAAGACCAGCAGCAGGCCAAAGGCGGCGTAGCGCCAGGCGCCTAGCTCGACGTGGAGGCCCAGCACATTGATCTCGCGCAACAGCTCCAGGCTGACCCGGCTGAAAAAGGCGCCGACGGCCGCACCGAGCAGGCTCTCCATGCCGCCGATGACGGCCATGGCGATGACCAGCGACATCTGCAGGATCTCCATCGTGTTGGGTGTGACGATGCCCACTTGGTGGTAGAACACCGATCCGGCCAGCCCGACGATGAGGCTGGTGATGACAAAGATCAGCACCTTGTAGCGCACCACGTTCACGCCCATGGCCGATGCCGCTTCCTCGTCCTCGCGCATGGAGCGGACGAACAGCCCGAAGCGGGAACCGGCCAGCCAGTACATGAACCCCATCGCCGCCAGGAGCAGGACCAGCATGACATAGTATTCCTGCACGCCGGTGATCCCCTCCCACAGCTTGCTCAGTTGCAGCCCGTTGCTGCCCTCGGTGAACTGGAACTCGGTGAGGAGCCAGATGCGAAAGATCTCGGAAAAGGCGATGGTAAAGAGGGCCAGGTACGCGGCGCGGAGCCGGAGGCAGAGGATGCCGATGATCGTGCCGACCAGGCCGGCCAGCAGCGTCCCGGCGACGATGCCCACCAGCGGTGTTGTGCCCAGATCGCGGCTCAGCAGCCCGGCGGTGTAGGCCCCGATCCCCACAAAGGCCATGTGGGCAAAAGAGAATTGCCCGGCGATGCCGGCCAGCAAGGCCCAACTGGAGGCCAGAATGGCGTAAAAGTAGGCGCCGGTCACGACGGACATCTGATACGGGGAGTTTCTCAGATGGAAGGGAGCCGTCGCCAGCAACGCGACGAGCCCCGCGGCGGCGATCCAACGGGGTTGTAGCAAGCGTTTCATGATGGCTCCCTTCCGAACAACCCGGTGGGCCGCACCAGCAACATCAGGGCAAAGATGATGAGACCAAAGGCGGTCTTGTAGGCAGCGCCTTTGCTCGGATCGGGGTAGCAGCCGGCGCCCAGCGCCTCCACCAAGCCGATGATCAGGCCGCCCAGCAGCGCGCCCGGCACCGAGCCCAGACCGCCCAGGACGATGATGACGTAGGAACGGGTCGAAGCGGTCATGCCCACCCAGGGCACCCAGGTAAAGACCGGGATCAGCGCGGCGCCGGACATCCCGGCCAGCATCGTGCCGATGCCAAAGGCCAGCGTATTCATCCGCAGGGGGTTGATGCCGGTGACGGCGGCGGCTTGCTTGTCCATGCTCACGGCCCGCAAAGCCTTGCCGGTCCAGGTGCGGTTCAGGAGGTATAGCAGCAGGCTGATGAGCACCACGCCGATGGCTGCGGCGACGACTCGATTGGGGATCATGACCAGCGGTCCCAATTGCAGGCTGCCTGCTTGCAGATAGGCGTCTGTTTTCTGGGAGAAGGGGCCGACGATGGCCAGGGCCGTGTACTGTAGGAAGAAGCCAAAGCCAAAGGTGACCAGGATGGCATACTCACCGGCGCGCTCAACGCGGCCCAGGTGCATGGGCCGCAGGAACAGCCGCTCGAAACCAAAACCGATAAGCATGGTGACGAGCCCGGCGACCGGCACGCCCCAGATAGGATTAATCGGCATTCCCAGCCGCTCGGCAAAGAGCTGCAAGAGATAGTAGGACACATAGCCGCCCAGCATATAGAACTGGCCATGGGCGAAGCTGATGACCCCCTGCACAGAGTAGATCAGCGTGAGCCCCACGGCCATGAGGGCATAGATGGAGCCGATGACCAGGCCATTGGTCGCCTGGTTGGCCACGTAACTGGCGTTCGTGACGCAAAAGTTGTCAGACTGGGTGATGGCGAACAGACCGAACAGCTCGATGGCGGCCAAGATGCCCGTGCCGCCGGCCCAATACCAACGGCCCAGGTCTGGCGTAAAGCGCCACAGGGGCGCCAGAAGCAGCGGACCCAGGGTCAAGCCGCCCAACCCGCCCACAAGCCGGGCCGGCGAGTCGTCCAGGCCCTTGCGCCGATAGACCCGCGGCAGGCCCCAGGCGCCGACCAGGGCCCATACCGGTCCCGCCAGTACCAGCCAGATGATGGGAACCGTCATGTAAACAGCCCTCCTTTGTAGGGCAATCGCATTTGTCATTCTGAGCGACCGCAGGGAGCGAAGAATCTCACTTCCGCCGCAGGAGTTTATGAATTTAAGAGAGATTCTGCCCCGATGCCGGCCTGCCCCGTGCGGCCAGGCACGGGGGACAGCGCGTCGCTACGCTACTAAGAATGACGAGTTTCGTATCCCGCGTCCAAATACGATTGCCCTAGCTCCTTTGGCTTCAGGGTTGAGGTTGAGGAACAGCCCCAACATAAAGTCGGGGCTGTTCCTTTGATGAACCCATTCTGCCCCGGTATTGCTATGGGGTCGTGCCCGGGACGATATAGTTGGTGTCGTGGGTCTGGTAGACCTCGGGCCAGATGACGGCCGCGTCTTTCCAGTCCTGATCCGGCTCAAAGTACTGAATCAGAAGGACGGCCGGGTCGGGCCACTGGTGCCACATGTAGGCCGGCACGCTGCCGTCGTCGGGGATGGGGTTCTTGCTGGTGTACTCAAAGTAGTAGCGGCCCTGGGCCAGGGTGATGTCGGTGTCCTCCAGGGCGTCGATGAGGGCCGTGGACTCGGTGGTGCCTGCCCGTTCGATGGCGTCGGCCAGGATCCAGATGCTATCGTAGGCTTCCAGGGCGTAGCTGGGTGGATCGGTGTCGAATTGAGCTTTGTAGGCTTTCGCGACGTGCTTTGTGGTGTCGTTGTAGAGGTTGGGCGGCAAGCCGACCAGGGAGTAGACGTAATAGGCGCCATTGGGCACGCTCTCCCAGAACTCGGGCTGGATGGCGACCTGGTTGGCGGTGCCGATGGTTTGCTCCGAAGGGGCGATGCCCAGCTCGGCCATCTGCTGCTCCAGGTTGAAGCTGGTCTCGCCGGTGACGGCCACGCGGATGGCGTCGGGCACGGGGTCCAGCGCCTGGACGCGGGTCAGGATGGGCAGGAAATCCTCGGTGCCCAGCTCGACGAAAAAGACCTCTTGCGCGTTGATGCCCAGTTCCTCAAAGAACTGTAGGTCCTTCTCGTTCTGGCCGATGCCATAGTCGGTGTTTTCCACGATGCTGACCACGTTCTCTACGCCGACGGCGGCGAACCATTCGGCCATGGCCCGGCTGTTCATGGACGAGGCCGGCGCGATGCGAAAGACCTCCATGTAGCCGGACTCGGTGATCTTGTCGGACCAGGTCTCGGAAAAGAGGCAGGGGATGCCGTACTCGTGGCACTTCTCCAGTTCCACCAGGCCGACGGCGCTGTGGTACTCGCCGGTGATGGCCACGACGCCGTTCTCGGTGATGAGCCGTTCGACGATGGCGCCGCCGCGCTCCGGCAGGCCCTCGGTGTCGCCAAAGATCAACTCCACCGGTTTACCCAGCACGCCGCCCTGCTCATTGATGTCCTTGACGGCCAGGTTCATGGCGAATTGCATGGCGATGCCGCCCACCACGCTGCCCGGCGCCGATAGCGGCCCCACGCCTCCGATGCGGATCGTCTCGCCTTCAGGCGGGGCGGGCGGCGGCTTGGCCGCGGCGGGTTTCTCTTCGTATTCGATGTAGGCCGTGTCGTGGGTCTGGTAGACCTCGGGCCAGATGACGGCCGCCTCTTTCCAGTCCTGCCCCGGCTCAAAGTACTGGAGCAGAAGGACGGCCGGGTCGGGCCACTGGTGCCACATGTAGGCCGGCACGCTGCCGTCGTCGGGGATGGGGTTCTTGCTGGTGTACTCAAAGTAGTAGCGGCCCTGGGCCAGGGTGATGTCGGTGTCCTCCAGGGCGTCGATGAGGGCCGTGGACTCGGTGGTGCCTGCCCGTTCGATGGCGTCGGCCAGGATCCAGATGCTATCGTAGGCTTCCAGGGCGTAGCTGGGTGGATCGGTGTCGAATTGAGCTTTGTAGGCTTTCGCGACGTGCTTTGTGGTGTCGTTGTAGAGGTTGGGCGGCAAGCCGACCAGGGAGTAGACGTAATAGGCGCCATTGGGCACGCTCTCCCAGAACTCGGGCTGGATGGCGACCTGGTTGGCGGTGCCGATGGTTTGCTCCGAAGGGGCGATGCCCAGCTCGGCCATCTGCTGCTCCAGGTTGAAGCTGGTCTCGCCGGTGACGGCCACGCGGATGGCGTCGGGCACGGGGTCCAGCGCCTGGACGCGGGTCAGGATGGGCAGGAAATCCTCGGTGCCCAGCTCGACGAAAAAGACCTCTTGCGCGTTGATGCCCAGTTCCTCAAAGAACTGTAGGTCCTTCTCGTTCTGGCCGATGCCATAGTCGGTGTTTTCCACGATGCTGACCACGTTCTCTACGCCGACGGCGGCGAACCATTCGGCCATGGCCCGGCTGTTCATGGACGAGGCCGGCGCGATGCGAAAGACCTCCATGTAGCCGGACTCGGTGATCTTGTCGGACCAGGTCTCGGAAAAGAGGCAGGGGATGCCGTACTCGTGGCACTTCTCCAGTTCCACCAGGCCGACGGCGCTGTGGTACTCGCCGGTGATGGCCACGACGCCGTTCTCGGTGATGAGCCGCTCGACGGCCGCACCGCCGCGCTCCGGCAGGCCCTCGGTGTCGGCAAAGATGAGCTCCAGGGGTTTGCCCAGCACGCCGCCCTGCTCGTTGATGTCCTTGACGGCCAGGTTCATGGCGAACTGCATGGCGATGCCGCCCACCACGCTGCCCGGCGCCGATAGCGGCCCCACGCCGCCGATGCGGATCGTTTCGCCCGCAGGTCTCGTGGCTTCCACAGGGACTTTTACCTCGACGGTCTCGACGATTGTCTTCTCGACTTCTACAGTTTCGATGATCTTTTCAGGCTCTGGAGTGGGGCCACAGGCCGCCAGGAGTGAGGCGATCGCCAGAATCACGATGAGATTGAAAGCAATTTTACGCGACATTTTTCTCCTCCCGTTCAATTCAGGTGCATCGAACCACGATCAATCGCTTGTATCTTTTTGTCTTGCACCTCCTTTCAAGCTCCGGCAGTGGCAAAGCGGTAAGTGATAATACAGGTGTGTTCCTCGGCGGTTTGAGGTGAAGCTTCGTCAGTAATAGTACCAGATGCTGGCATAATCCTCTGGATCCTCGCCCAGTCGCTCCAACTCCTGCAGATAGGCATAGATCGAGTTGTCCAGGTAGAGCCATGGTTTCATCGGAGTGATCCCCTTCTCCCATGGATGCCAAAGGTAGACCCGTCGGCCGTCGGGGCGGATGGCGATCAGTTCCCGGTCCTGCCAGGCGCGGACGTGATTTTTGCCCAGGCGCGGCACGTTGAACACCGGCTCGTCGGTGCGGAAGGCGCCGGGCAACAGCCGCGCCTCCTCTTTGCGTTCTTGCAAAAGGCGGGCCAGGGGGGTGGTATAGTCGCTGGTTTCTTCCTTGCCCTTGGGGTAGAAGGTATAGTAGGGGTCTATGCCGATCTTTTTCATGGCCACACGATTGGCCACTGTCTGGAAGCGGCGGCTGGTGTGCAGGGTGAACACCTGTTGGTTATAGACGTACAGGCCCCGGCGTCGCAGGCGGTGGACCGCTTCTGCCAACTCGGGCGTGATTTCGGCGGCGCTCTCGATGTGGGTCACGACGCCGACGTTTCGCCGTCCCGGTTCGACGTAGCGGCCCAACAGATCTGCCAGTTCGTCGGTGATGCGCATCGGCATCGTCACCGGCGCGCGCGTGCCCCAGCGGACGTTGACGATGTGGTCCATGGCCGCCAGCCGCTCTAGCATGTATGCGATCCGTTCGTCGTCAAGGAAGAATGGGTCGCCGCCGGTAATCAGTACATCACGCAGGCCGGGATGGCCGGCGAACCAATCGAGGGCCGCGTCCAACTTCTCTTTCGATGGCAGGGCGCCGGCCTCCATCGGCCCGGTGATCTCCCAGTTGCGCTGGCAATAGACGCAGATTTGAGGGCAGGTGTCGTAGCCCTTCAAGATGGCAATGGAGGCGTAGCGCCGGGTGACGAGAGGGATCGGGGCGGTGTCGTGTTCGCCCATAAAGTCGAAATAGTGTTCCCGATCTTGGCGATGCTCGATCATCCGCCGGACATAGTGCATAGGGGGGATCACCTGGGCGCGCACCTGGGCATCGGTCCGGCGGTCGGCCGAATCAAAGTCAAAGAGTGACAGGTAATGGGGCGTAATACCAAAAGGGATGCCGTATTCGGTGCACAGGCGGATGGCCTCCTTTTCCTCGGAGGTCATTGGGATCAACTGCTCCAGCCGGGACAATGCCTCTCGCCCTTTGAAAAGGTGGTCCAATTGCCAGATATAGTTGTCCCAGTGGTGGGACGTGGCATCAAAAAAACCGATCATGCGCTGCTTGTTCTTCTCTCGCCGGGCAACCAGGTCCGGGTCTAGGCCGGTGGGATGCCGGTTGACGAGGGCCCAGACCCGGCCAGCAGCCTGATCCAAAAAGTCGGAGCGGGCCACGCCCGCGGCCCGGCCTTCAATTTGGCCAAAGTCCACGGCCTCGATCCCCTCCTCTGCCAGGATCGGCCCGAGCCATCCTTCTGCGAGTCCCGATTGGCCGTGAATGCCCTTAAAGAGGTGTATGAACTCTAAAAGAAACCCTTCGTTCGCCCGCTGGCTGCCTGCGTCGCCGTTGTGGGTGGACTGCCACAAGTGCTCCAGCGTGCTAAAGCCGGCCCGGGCCTCATTCCTCGGTGCGATGACGTTTTTGAGCACGCGGAGACACTCCCGTGCGGTGGCGTGCTCGATGCCGTGCATGGCCTCGTCCCGCGCGTATAACAAGATCTGCTCCTGGCCGTTCAGGTAGTCGTACAGGGCCTTGCGGCTTTCTTCCACCGATGTGCTCTGTCGCAAGAGACGACATACCTCCGGATCGGCCTGACACAGTGCCTCCAGTGGTCGCTGGTTTGTTGACATGGCCTTTCTCTTTCTTCAATCAGTCTGATTCATAGCTTGGAACGGCGCATCCATCCTAATTTTCCCCGATATATCCCATTTTCGCAGAAATCGTTTGGGCGGTCTGCTTGGTCGCAATCCCCAATTCGACCAGACGCTCGCGGGGCAGACGAAACGCCGGCCCCGAGATACTGATGATGGCGATTACCTGCTCTTCGTGGTTCCAGATAGGCGCCGCCGCTGCGCTCAAGCCCACTTCCAATTCCTCCTCGGCAATGCTGTATCCCACCTGCCGGATCTCTTCCAACTCGTCACGCAGGCGGGCCGGGTCGGTGATCGTATGCTCGGTGAAGGGTTCGAGTTCCCCAAAAAGGATCTGGTCCAGCCGCTCCTCAGGCAGGTAGGCCATCATCACCTTGCCCCCGGAAACAGCGTGGATGGGCATTTCGCGCCCGATCCAGCCCACGTTGCGCACCATTCGCGGGCTGGTGACGCCGTCAATGTTGATGATTTTATTGCTGCTGGTCAGGATCGAGAGGTTGACCGTTTCTTGGGAGAGACCGGCCAGCTCGCGCAGGTGAGGGCGCGCAATGCGGGGCAATTCCAGGCGGCGAAGCGCCAGGCCGGCCAGTCGGACCAGGTCGAACCCAAGGTAGTACTTGGATGTCTCTGGATTCTGCTCGATCAATCCGCCCTGCTGCAGATCGCTGAGCAACCGGTAAACCGTGCTTTTGTCAATGCCCGTCAAATGGCCGAGCTCCGTTACGCCCAGTTCGATCCTGGATTCGTCGAACGCTTGTAAAATCGCTATGGCCCTGGCCACCGAACGAGTAACCGGAGCCTGATCCCTTTGCGTCACCTGTGCCCCTTGCTTTTCCTCAGAAGGCTGATCCATTTCTGTGTTTCATCTGGAGAAACATATTTTAACAGACAAAATGGTACCATACTTTCCCTCATTTGTCAATGCCCCGGCGCGGGATGATTCACAATTGATTGACACTTTCGCAGTCCCTCATGATTTCGAGCGACCAGACAGGCCAGAGAACGGACATCGAACATTGTGATTCACCCCCCCCGGCGCGTAGGTCGAAAAGTGGCGGGCCGGCGTCCGGCTGGGTAGGCACTCCTCACTCCACTTGTCTTGTGCTGATTCTTGGAGTATAATGCCATCGTTATGGCACTACATACCAACACAGGAGATGAACGATGATGCTTGAGCCGATGGCCCTTCCCCGGCTAACCCTGCTCAGCCCGGAGCAGTGTGAGGCCGTCCACCGCGCCTCGCTGGAGATTTTGCGGCGCACCGGCGTGCGTGTGTTCCACGACGGGGCGCTGGCCCTGCTGCGCGACACCGACGCCGTGGTGACGGCTGACAACGCTTCGACAGGCTCAGCAGGAGCCCTGGTCAAGTTCCCGCCGGGCCTGGTCGAGTGGGCGCTGGTCCAGGCGCCGTCGCGCATCGCCCTCTGCCGGCGGGGCAGCGACGAGGTCGCCGTGCAGCTGGAGGGCCGGCAGGTGAGCTTTGGCCCCGGCTCCGACTGCCCCAACTACCTCGATCCGCGCACGGGCGCGCACCGGCGCTTTACCGCCGCCGACGTGATGGACTGCATCCACGTGGTCGACGCCCTGCCCGAACTGGACTTTTGCATGTCGATGGGCATCCCCGCCGATGTGGACACCGAGGACGCCTACCGCCGGCAATTCGCCCTGATGCTGGAGCACACGGTCAAACCCATCGTCTTTGTCTGCGACGACCGCGCCGACTGCGAGGCCATCGCCGCCATGGCCGCCGCAGCAGCGGATGGAGGGGCCGGGGGCATGGACGCCCTGCGCCTCAACCCCACGCTGCTCCTCTACTCCGAGCCGTCGACGCCGCTCCAACACTCGGAGACGGCCACCGGCAAGCTGCTCTACATGGCCGAGAATTCGCTGCCCATCGTCCACTCGCCGGCACCGATGATGGGCGGCACCGCCCCGGTGACGCTGGCCGGCGGGCTGGCCCTGGGCAACGCCGAGGTGCTCTCCAGCCTGGTGATGCACCAGCTCCGGCATCCCGGCGCGCCGTTCGTCTACGGCAGTGGGCTGCACCACATGGACATGAAAACGACCATCAGCGTCTACGGCGCGCCCGAGTTCCAACTGGCCCGCGTGGCCGTGGCCGAGATGGGCCGCTTTTACGGGCTGCCGACCTGGGGCTACGCCGGGCACTCGGACAGTAACGCCATGGACGAGCAGGCGGCCGCCGACGCGGCGTTCTCCGTCCTGGTGGCGCTGCTGGCGGGCAACAACCTGGTCCACGACGTGGGCTACCTGGAGGCCGGCCTGACCACCTCGCCGGAGATGATGGTCTTGACCGGCGAGATGATCTCGATGATGCGCCGCTTCGTGGGCGGCCTGGCCCTCGACGCCGAGGCGCTGGCCCTGGACGTGATCCATAAGGTCGGCCCCGGCGGCGATTTCCTGACGCAAAAGCACACGCTGAATCACTTTCGCGAGCTGTGGCAGCCATCGCTGTTCGACCGGCGGCGGATCGAGGAGTGGGTGGCTGCCGGTCGCCCGCGCCTGGGCGACCGCCTCCGCGACAAGACGGTGCGCATCATCGAAGAGCACGAGCCCGAGCCGCTGCCCGATGGGGTTCGGGACGAGATCGAATACATTCTGCAGACGTGACATTGGAGGAGAACATGAAAGCAGTTCGTCTAGTCGAAATCGGCAAACCGGTGGAGCTACACGAGGTTCCCGTGCCCGCCGTCGGCGAGAAGGACGTCCTGGTGCGGGTCAAGGCCGCCGGCATCTGCCACTCGGACGTGCACTACCGGGCCGGGGCGTCGCCGGCGGGGCCGCTGCCGCTGGCGCTGGGCCACGAGGTGGCCGGCGTCGTGGAGGCGGTCGGCGCGGGCGTGACCGATCTCCATCCCGGCGAGCGGGTGTGCCTGCACTACCTGCTCACCTGCGGCGCGTGCCATTATTGCCGCACCGGCCACGAGCAGTTCTGCCCCGAGGGGCGGATGATCGGCAAGCACACCGACGGCGGCTACGCCGAGTACATC
>CAYLZO010000055.1:0-23499 GCA_964387775.1 uncultured Anaerolineaceae bacterium | reverse complement strand
AAGTATAACACAAGGTCGGGTCCGTGTCAAAGCGGCGGGCAAAGTCTTGAGCAGCAAAAAGCGGGACCCTGCTTCGGGACCCGCTTATCCTCCATCCTCCCCACCCGCCAAGTCAGTCAATCCGCTGAATCCTCGGCCGGCGTCGTCTCTGTCTTGGACTCGCCCGCGTCGGACTTGGTCGCGTCTTCCGGCTTGTCGGCCTCCTTGGCCGAACTCAGCGTGGGCGAAGAACCCGAACGGTTGTCGGTCACGTAAAAGCCCGAGCCCTTAAAGATGATACCCACCGGCTGGATGACCCGGTGGACCGCGCCGTCACACTCGGGACAGTCGGCCAGGGGCTCGGACGACATGCGCTCCAGGCGCTCAAAGCGCACGCCACACGAGTCGCATTCATACAGATAGACAGGCACGTCTTTTACCTCCCGCTGCATCCATCAACATGACCCCTATTATACTTCACTACCGAACACTTTTATGGTCGCCGGGCGGAAGAGCCGCGGATCAACAGAAACTCGCGGATTTTTCCGAAGCAGATGAACTATGTGGTCCAATTCAACGAGTCCAATCCGTGTTTTTCTGCAGATCCGCGATTCTGAAGCACCTGGCAGAAAAAGTGTCCGGTAGTGAATATTATACACAGATCGAGCCCCCGTGCAAAAAAAGAGCAACGGATTTGCGGAACCGACGGTTGATCCACCAATTCTGCACATCCGCTGCTATCACTCATACCGAAAGCGCCAAATGCCGACGACGAAAAAGACCAGGGCAAACCCCAGCAGGATGCCCGCCTCGGGCAACACACCGACCAGGTTCTGGCCGCGGACGATAACGTCGTTGAAGCCGATCATGGCCCAGGTGGTGGGCAGGACCTTGACCACGGTCTGGTAGATCGGCGGCGTGACCTCCAGCGGCCACCAGGCACCGCCCAGGGCGGCCATCAGCATCGAAAAGAGGATGGTCAGCCCGCTGGCCTGGCTCCGCGTCTGGGCAAAGGTGCCCAGCATCACGCCAAAGCCCACGGCCGCCAGGGCAAAGGCCAGGACCATCGCCACCAGCGCCGCCGGCGACCGGCCCCAATTCACGCCGAACACCACCGCCCCCACGCCGATGAGGATCACCATCTGGGCCAGGCCCAGGCTCAGGCGGCCCGCGATCTTGCCCGACAGGATCGTCGCCTGGCTCGTCGGCGTGACGACCAAGCGGCGCAGCGTGCCACCCAGCCGCTCGTTGACGAATACCTCGGCGGCACCGATGAGGGTAATAAGCACCCAGGTGACCACCTGCCCCGACGACCCCTGCTCAAAGCCGCTGGCGAATTGTCGGGGCATCTCGGCCGCCTGGGTGGCCTCGACGCGGGCCAGCGGATCGGCCAGCACGTTCCGGGCCAGGGCCAGTCCCTGTTGGAAATAGGCCCGGCGAGCAGCCTCGCTCTCAAAGGGCTCACGGCGCGCCCGCTCCTCGACGCTGACCAGGGCCGCGGCGACGGCGTTGCTCACCCGGCTGGCCGCGGCAGTCACCGCCTGTTCGATGGCCAGCACCCGGTTGTCGTTGGGCGCCTTGCGCAAGGCCAGCTCTGCCTGCTCGCCGGCCAGCAGCGTATTACCGAAACCCTCGGGGATGGTCAGCAGGGCCGGCAGGTCCTCCTCCTCGAACAACCGCATCCCCTCCTCCTGGGAGCGAACGGCGGGGCGGACGACGTCAGACGCCTCCAAGACCGAGACCAGCCCGGCCGACAACTCGCTATCGTCCCCATCAACCACCAGCAGCGGAAAGCGAGAGTCGCCGCCGGAGCCGCCTTCCATGTTGCTCAGCGCCCCACCGATGACGGCCGTAAAGACCACCGGCAGCACCAGCAGGAACACCAGCGTCCAGCGCGACGACAGCTCGATCTTGACGTCGTTGCGGGCAATGTGGAATATCTTGCGCATAGCGTGCTCCTTCTTACGCTCACTCAGGCATACTGGCGGCGAAAGCCCACGGTGGCGACGGCAAAGAGGACCACCGTCATGGCCAACAGGGCCACGATGGGCACCACGATGTCGGCCAGGGCACCCTCGGCAGCCAACTCACTAAAGCCCTCCAGGCCCCAGGCGTTGGGCGAGACGTAGCTGGCGACCTGTAGCCACTCGGGCAGCGACTGGCGCGGCACAAAGTTGCCCGCAGCGGCGGCAAAGATGAGGGCGATGGCCGTGCCCACGGCGTTGGCCTGGCCCGGCGTGCGGGCAAAAGCGGCGATGAGCAGGCCCCAACTGGTGGCGCCGGCGACCAGGGCCAGCGTCAGCAACACGACCCCACCCAGGTCTCCCCAGCGCACGCCAAACAGCAGCCCGCTGGCCGCGACGAGGATGATAATCTGGGCCAGACCGGTGAGATAGACGCCGAACACTTTGCCGCCCAGCACCTGGGCTGCCGACGTCGGCGAGACCAGCATCCGGGGCAGCGTGCCCTCGTCGCGCTCGGCCAGGATGCTGCGGCCCCCGGCCGTGACGGTGAACATCAAAAACATGATGGCCATGCTGGGGGCCATGTAGCCCATCCAGTTGAAGCCGTTTCCGCCGCCCTCGGTAGTCTGGTCCTCGACGACGACCAACTGAGATTCTGCGGCTTTGGCACCCGCCCGCTCACCGATCTCTTGGCCTAGCTCTGTGGCTTGTTGCGGCGAGATCAAGCCATTGGCAATGAGCTGGGTGATGGACACCTCCCCGCCCGCCATACCGGCCGCCACCCGGCTGAGAAAGCCGTCCACGATACTGCGCACGATGCCGGCGCTGATGGGCGCCGTTGGATCCGAATAGACCTCGACCACGGTCGGCTCACCGCCGGTCGCGCCCGAGAAATCGCCCTGCGCGAGGCCCGAAGGCAAGATGCTCTCCGAGAAATCCCGGGGGATGATCACGGCAGCAGCCGACTCGCCGTCGTCTACGGCGGCGCGGGCCGCCTCCGGGTCGTCGGCCAGGGTCGGCTCCAGAAGGTCTGCCAAGTCTTCAGACTGAAGGATCTCGACCAGCATCTCGCCGAATTGGCCCGCGTCTTGGTTGACCACGACGACCGGGACATTTTGGAGCCCGGTGCCGCCCGTCCCCCCGCCGGTCAGCCCGCCAAAGGCAAAGGCGATGGCCAGGGTCAGCAGAAAGGGCGTGCCCAGCATCAGCACCAGCGCCGTCGGATCGCGGAAGGTGATCAGGAGGTCTTTCCAGGCGATATTTGTCACTTTTTTCATGGTGGTCTCCTTGGGGCGGGAATCGGCTATCGGGTATCGGGTTGCCCTGATACCTGGTACCGGATACCCGATTCCTGATACCTAGTCCCGCAGCGCCCGGCCGGTCAGGTGCAAAAACACCGCCTCCAGGTTCGGCTCCTCGATGTCTACGCGGCGGACGCGCACACCGAGTTCGTTGGCTTTGCCGATGGCCCCTGGCAGAGCATCCTCCGCCTCGGGGACGATGAGCACCACCTGACTGTCGGCCGCCGAGACCTGGACGGCGTCGGGCAGCGACCGCAGCGCCTCGACCAGGGGCTCGGCCACCTGGCCCTCGCCCAGGTGCAGGCGCAGTGTCTCGTTTTCACCCACCATCTGCGTCAGCTCTTTTTGGTTGCCCAGGGCGATCAGCTCGCCGTGGTCGATGATGCCCACCCGGTCCGACAGCTCCTGGGCTTCTTCCATGTAGTGGGTGGTGTAGAGCACGGTCATGCCCTGGCGGTTCAGCTCCTTGACCGTGTCGAGGATGTTGCGCCGGCTCTGGGGGTCGATGCCCACCGTCGGCTCGTCCATGAAAATGAGGCGCGGCTCGTGGAGCAGCCCCACACCGATGTTGATCCGCCGCTTCATCCCGCCGGAGTAGGTCTCGACCTTGTCGCCGCCCCGGTCCGTCAAGCCGACGATCTCCAGCACCTCGTCCATCCGGCGGTCCAGGTCCCGGCCGCCCATGTCGTACATCTGCCCCCAGAATTTGAGATTCTCGCGGGCACTGAGGGTCTCATAGAGGGCGATCTCCTGGGGCACCACGCCGATGGTCCGCCGCACGGCCATCGAATCGTCCACGATGGAATGACCGTCGACGTAGGCGTCGCCGCTGGTCGGCTGGAGCAAACAACTGAGCATGGAAATCATCGTCGTCTTGCCCGCGCCGTTGGGACCCAGGAGGCTGAAAATCTCCCCTTCCTCGATCTCGAAAGAAACACCGGCTACGGCCAGGATGCCCTCGGGCTCGTAGCGCTTGACGAGGTCTTGCACGTTCACGATGGCGGTCATGTTCGTTTCCTTTCTCCTCTGAGAGTGGTAAACGGCAAGTGATAACGCGAGGATCTACCCCCATCATCACCGGCCCTACTTCTTTCGCAGTCGGAAAGCGAGGCAAAGCCAATCTCGGGGCAGATTTTATCGAGAACGGAGCATTTGTCAAGTTTAGACCAGAGTACCGTTTATCTCACCTGCACCGGTCCAAAGATCACGCGGTCCGTTTCGCTCCGGCCTTCCTCGTCCAAGACCGGCAGGCGGGGGAAGTTGGGCGCGCCGGCATCGTAAAGGCCCACCTCGACGATATAGTCGCCCGGCGGCAGGTCGGCGGGGATGGGGACCTGGTGGGTATCGGCCACGAACTCGCCCGGCACCCAGCCGGTGGTGGGCCGTGCGCCGTCACCGGGCTGGCTGTCGTGGCCGGCCACCACCCGGCCATCGGCGCCCAGCAGGTGGACAAAGACGGTGTAGGGGACGTCCATCTCCACCTGGGCCTGCCAGTAGAGGGTCACGCGCAGCGCACCGCCGGGCGACACAGGCCCAGGCCCCAGGTCGGCGCCCAAAAGCGTGATGCGGTCGCCAAAGTTGGCCAGGCGCGGCGCCTGGGGCTCGGGCGGGGTGAACACTCGCGTGGTCGGCAGCACGCGCAACGGGGCCACGCCGGCGGCAGGCCCCAGGGCCTCGCCACCGGGCGCCAGTAATTGCGCCGAGAGGCGGGCCTCGCCGGGCTGGGTCCAGATGGGCAGGCGGAAGGTGCTCTGTCCTCGCCAGGCCTGCCCCGGCAGCCAGATGCTGGTCGGATGCCAAAAGTTGGTGGGAGGGAAGGTGCCGGCCTCCAGGATTTGGCCCGCCGCGTCGTTGACGACGAGGCGCAGGCGATAGTCGCCCTGAGGCGGGTCAACCACCGACCAGAAAAGGGTCAGCACCAGGCGGTCGCCGGGCTGGGCCTCGGCCCGGTTCAGATCCCGGCCGATGAGGTGCAGGCCGCCACCGATGTCGGCCTGCAAGGGATGCGGCACCTCGATCTCGTCGGGGGTGACGGCGGGCACGGCCAGCCGGACCGCACCCAGCACCGCCCGCTTGCCCAGGGGCGCCCCGGCCGGGTCCAGCACGTCCAGGCCGACGGGCTCCGCCTCGGTGTAGACGCCCACGTCGAGGCCATAGTCGCCGGGCGGCGTGCCGGGCAGGGGGATGAGGTCGTAGCGGCCGGGGACGATCTGGCCCGCTCGCCAGCGGGTCGTGGGATAGTCATAGTCGCTGGGCCGGCCGTCCCAGCGGCCCCAGGCCTGGTCGGCCGTGTCGCGCAGGATGATCGAGACACGATAGTCCGCGTCCAGAGATTGCAGCGCTTGCCAGAAGAGGGTCACCTGCTGCTCGCCCGATTGCTCGTAGCCCAGCAGTTTGAGTTTGTCCCCAAAGTTAAAGGCCGCCGGGTGGGGGATCTGGGGCTCGCTGGCAAAGTGAGCGCCGGCGGGCAAGTGGTAGTGGCGCAGCTCCACCTGGGTGAAGGTCCGGTCCACGGGCTGCTCCTGGCCCACGTCGGCCAACATCGACGCCAGGTAGCCCACGGGATCGACCACCCCGTCCTGCCAGAGGACCAGCCACACACCGCGCTTGCCGTCAAGCCAGCGGTTGAGGTCGCCGGCGACCGAGTAGTCCAGGGTCTGCGTGGTGTCCAGCGTGGGGCTGTCGGGCAACAAGTGGCGGTCGAGGTTGGGCGCATAGAGGTCAAAGACCGGGAAGAGGTGACCGGAGACGAGGATCACCGTCTCGTCGGGTTCGATGTGCTTGCGCACGTAGCGGGCCGCACCCCGAAAATCCGCCCGGGCAAAGTCAGGGCGGGTGTAGGCGTTATAGTCGGCGTAAGCCGCTGCGCCCAGCAGGAAAATCAGGGCAAAGCCCACGGCGGCGGCGCGCAGGACGTTGCCCAGAACCCCGCCCCTGCGCTGCCAGAGGGCGGTCAGGCCCCCAGCCAGGAGCAGCAACAGCGCCGGATGGGAGACCATGACGTAGCGGGCGTTGAACTTGGGCGCGTTGTAGGAGACGATGAGGATGAGGACCGGCGGGAGGAGGAGGTAGAGGAGGAGGAAGGGAATCGGGAAAGCAGGGAACCGGGAAATCAGGGAACCAGGGGGCCGGGGATTTGGACGGGCAGGCCACTGCCAGAGTGCGAGGAGGCAGAGGGCCAGGATGACGGCTACGCCGGCGGCCAGGGCCAGGCCGATCGTCTCAGAGACCGACTCTCCACCGACGAAAAAGACGGCAATGTCCACCAGGATCTCGTCGAGCTTGAGCTGGCCGGGCAGGTAGCTGACGTCGGCGCCGTAGCGGGTGACGAGGTGGGGCAGCCAGGGCAGGTAGGCCAGCAGGGTCAACAGGCCCGAGGCCAGCCCGCCGAGTAGGAGCCGCGCCGGGCGGGGCTCGCGGCTCAGCCAGACAAAGACCAGGTACGCGGCCTGGAAGACGAGGACGAAAAGGGCAAAGTAGTGGGTGTAGAGGGCGGCGACGTTGGTGGCGGTGAACGCCAGCCAGAGGATCAGATCCCCCCTCACCCCCCTCACCCCCGGCCCCTCTCCCCCCGGGGGGAGAGGGGAGTCACTCCCCCTCTCCCCCCGGGGGGAGAGGGGTGGCCGCGCAGCGGGCGGGGTGAGGGGGGACGTGCGGCCCACCCGCAGCAACAAAAAGTAGCTGGAGAGCAAGCAGAGAAAGGTCAGCAGCGTGTACATGCGCAATTCCTGGCCGTACCACAGGTGCAGGGGCGAAACGGCCACGAGGAGGGCGGCCAAAACGCCCGCCAGCCGGCTGCGGAAGAGCTGCCGGCCGACGAGGTAGATCAGGGGCACGGTCAGCACGCCGAAGAGCAGCGAGAGCCCGCGCAACACGGCCTCTCCCTCGCCAAAGAGCGTGATCCAGCCGTGGAGCAGGTAGTAGTAGAGGGGCGGCTGGACGTCGGCGGCGGTGCGGGCCGTGATCTCGGCCAGGTCCATGCGGGCCAGGTAGACGCTAAATGCCTCGTCGTACCACAGGCTTTGGGCGTCGAGCCGGTAGAGGCGCAGGCCCAGGGCCAACAAGATAATCAACACGAGCCCTATGAAACTGACGAGTGACAGTCGATCCTTCAAAAGGCGCTGTTTCTCCCACGTTGGAATCGGCGCAATGATAACATACAACGCCACGAACGGCAAGTTGGGGCAGAAAGCCTCAAGACGAGATTCAAGACATCGAGCGGAGGCTGAAGCTGAGCGTATCGGAGGCGGGCAGGGCCTCGACCAAAACGTCGTCGCGGACCACGGTTGCCACCAGCTCGACGGCGTCGCCCAGGCGCAGGCCCAGCCCATCGAGGGAGACGGCCAGCTCGACCGCCCGCTCGCCCACGGCCACGGTGGACAGCGTCTTGACCTGACGCCAGACCTCCTGGCCGTCGGCCTGGTTGAGCACCGTTTCGGGGCGACCGGTCGACGCGGGCTCGACCCAGATCTCCCAGGCCAGGCCCACGTTGCTCAGCTCCAGGGCCGGATTGGTGTCGGCAAAGCGCACCCGCCGGTTGAGCTTGCGCCGTCCGGGCACGGCCAGGTAAAAGGCGACGCGGTAGGGCAGCAGCGGCTCGTTCAGCTCCAGCCGCAAAAAGAGGTCTGCGGGGTTATAGCCGTAGTAGAGCCGTTGCAGGACGGTATACCCCTGCTGCATCGCGCCCGTCGAAGGGAGGGGGTCGAGATAGCCGGCCCCGGTCCATTCCAGCGAGACGCCTTCGGGCGCCGAGAGGTGGGGCGTGACGTAGGCGCTGGCGGGACGGTAGTGGGTAGGCGCCGTGAGCCCAACGATGGGCGTCTCCAGCCAGTCGGGCACCGGCAGGCCGATGGTGGTATAGACGGAGGCCAGGTGGCCGCGAAAGGCCTGGTCAAAGAGGCGATCCTGCTCCGAATTGTTGCGGCTGTAATACCACCAGAACCAGTCGCTGCCCTCGGCGATGTAAATCGCCTCCCAGGCGCGGGCCAGCACCTCGACGTCGGCCAGGGCGTACTCCCGCTGCCAGCCGATGAGGCGGTCGCGGGTGCGGGCCAGGTACTCCCAGGCGCGGTTCTGCTCCGGCTCGCCGATCCACGTCTCCAGGTTGTGACTGATCCACGACCCGGTGTGGAGATTGGCGATCTCGGCGCGGGGCGGATGCTCGGCCAGGTAGTCGCTGACGGTCACGGGCCTGAGGTCGGGGTCCTCGTTCAGGCGCCGGTAGAAGTGGTGCAAAAAGACGTCGCCGTTGTGCTCATACTCCTCCCAGCAGTTCTCGCCGTCGAGAATGATGGTCGCCAAATAGGGGCGGCGCGCGTCGTCCAGGTTCTCGCGGATGCGGTGGAGGCGATGGATGAGATCCTTCGCCGCGTCGCGGCCCTCGAACTGCTTGTAGACAAAGCCGACCCGGTCGGACAGGACGCGGTCGCGAAAGACGACGGCCGGCGGCCGGTCGCCGACGTGGGTGCGGTAGGGCTGGTAGAGCAGCCGGGGATTGGTCACGTGGCCGTACCCGTCGCGGTGCACCCACTCGCCCACGCTGAGGGCCAGCACCGCCTCGTCGGAGGCAAACCAGGTAAAGCCCTCCTCCGCCAGGCGAAAGACCATCTCCGGGCAGACGGCGCCTTCCGAAGGCCACAGGCCCCGGGGCCGGCAGCCAAAGTGCTGGCAATAGGCTTCGACGGCGAGGCGGATCTGCTCGCTCGCGTCCTCGGGATGGGCAAAGGGGACGCCGGGCAACCTCAAGCCGGGGCTGGCCCGCCGGGCGTATTGATTGTCCATCACCAGGGGCAGGATGGGATGATGGTAGGGGGAAACGGCGAGTTCTAGCTGGCCCCGCTCCACCAACTGCTGGTAGAGGGGCAGGATCTGGCCCACGATCTCGCGATGCTTGTCGAGGATGGCCGCCACGTCTTCAACCATGAATCCCCGGTCCTTTTCGACCATCGAGCGGAGCAGCGGGTCGCGCTCCAGCCAGTTGGGATCGATCCAGGCCAGGTTGAACCAGGCCACCAGATCGCGGTAATAGTCGTCGGTGAAGAGGAGGGCCTCGTTGGGCGCTTGCTGGCGCAATTGGAGCAGCTGCCAATAGCGGGGATAGCGGCGGATGATATTGTCCCAATGGATGCTGAAACAGTTGGCCAGGAGATAGGCTTTTTCTTCGGGCGTCCAGCCCTCACGGAGGCTCAGCGCCTGGATTCTGTCCAACGCCCGGCCGTCCGCGTATTCGACCAACTGCTCGAGCAGGGACGGGACGACGTTCATCGTCACGTGAACGTCCGGGTGCCGGGCCAGCACCTCGGCCATGTGCAGGTAATCCTTCACGGCGTGGAGCCGCACCCAGGGCAGCAGATACTCGCCCGTCTGGCCGTCCTTATAATAGGGCTGGTGCATGTGCCAGATCAAGGCAACGTACAGTGGATGGGTCAATCTCCCTCCATCGAGCTAGGCAACTGTGCGAAAAAACCCCACTGGCGGCCTCGCCATCGGCTAGGCTCAACAGTGGGGCAGTGTCATCCCGGCCAGATGGGCCGGCAACGGGAATGCGCCGCCAGGCGGCTAGGCAGTCTGCCGCTTGGCCGGTAGTGGTAACACGGTAACCACTACCGTTTGGCCTTGTTCAGATGCTGCATCAAGCGCGATTTTCGCCGAGCGGCATTGTTCTTGTGAATCACACCCTTGCGCGCCGCCCGGTCCAGGGCGCTGGCCGCCTCGCGGGCCATCGCCTCGGCCTCTTCAAGCTGGCCGGCGTCAATCAAACTGCGCGTCCTGCGGATGTAGGTCCGCGCTCGTGTGCGATAGACCTGGTTAATCTTGCGTTTTCGCTCCGATTTACGGATGTTCTTGATAGCTGATTTCGTGTTTGCCAATTTGTACGACCCCTTTCTTATCTTTACCTAATGCGGGCGCAATTATAGCCCATCCGGGGCTAAAAGTCAAAACAGCCGGGGGGCCAGGCCCGGGGTTCAGCTATGTCAATTGATAGCCCCTTGCCAGGCGACCCGCTGGCTGCTGGATTCGGTCGGCCCATTCCCGGATCTCCTCGACCAGCAAGCCGGGCAGCACGTCCGGTGCGAGCCGCTCAGGGGGGGCACCAATCGCCACCTTGACCAGGCGATCTGCAAGCTGCTGAAGGAAAAAAGGCACCTCGCCGTGCCCTGGCTCGCCGGCCCGAGGCGAACTTTCCACGGCATTGACCACGCCCAGGAATCGCCCCCCCAACAGAGCCAATTCGACCAGGGTCCTCTCTGGATCGTCGTCGGCCATCCCCACCAGCATCTCCAGGCTGTCCTGGATCACGTCTACGTGCTCGTCTGCCCGATCCGCGAGGAAGGCGGCCCGCACGTCGCGCAGCGCGCCAAAGAGGGTGTCGAGGACGTGGGCCACCGTCTCGGTCAGGGGCGCCACGCGCAACACGTGCCGGTAGCCGGTGATGAGTTGGCCGTCGGCCCACAGGCGCAGGTCAATGGGGAACGCCGTGCCCACCGGCGCACCGGCCGGCAGCGTGGCCCGCAGCCGCACGGTCCGGCGATCCGCCGGCTGGAGGGTCCCCTCCCACTCGAGCTCGTCGAGCGGTTCGCCATTCACCTCCAGAACGAGCGCCTCCAGCTCGGCGGACGGCGCGACCGCCACTTCCAGGCGGACGGGCGCCAGCTCGTCAAACGGATTGGCCAACTGCACCCACGGAAGGAGTGTCGAGAGGGGGAGATCGGCTGTCGTCGTGCAGGATTGGACGTGCAGGTTGCGCTGGGCGACGTCGTTGTCGGCGCCCAGCAGGGGGAACACGTCGCCAAAGGTGACGGCCGTGGGATCGGCAAAGGGCAGGGGTTCATCGACGCTGTGGGCGATGGCAAAGACGCAGCAGTTCTTGGGATACCCGGGATGAGCATCCAGCACGTCATTCCACATCCATGCCATATGTTTGATTATCGGTGTCGAGGGGGTTGGTGGAGGATCGAAGAACAGCCGGTGGCCCGGCGCTCCAGAGAGGCCTGGAGGCTTGAGCGGTACAAGCTGCTCATGGCCCGGAGAGACGCCGGGATCGGCCAGGTACAGGTCCACGCAGACAGGATCCCGCACCTCGGTCTTGTATGCCAACCTGACGTACATGCGGTTTGGGCCAGTACAGGAGGGGTCCTCGTGCTCGGGGCCGTTGGCCGTCTCCCCAGACCCTGCGCTGCGACGGTTCCAGATGCTGGAGTTGCTCCAGCGGTCCTGTCCGAACAGGGGCATGGAAGGTTCAATCCCGTTGTCGCCTGGGAAGTCACCAACGAAATGATCTACAGAATCTGGATGGAAGTAATAGCCATCGTCAATAGTAGTCTTGACGATGTTATTGTGAGATAGAATCGCACAAGCTCCCCCATTCTCCCCAGGATCGCAGCACTCGATGGACATACCAAAGATACGGCAGTTGTACAGTGTGTTCGCCTGTAGATTAGGTCCAACGCTGCCCGTGGCTTTCATGATCGACTCCCACGAACCGGTGGGGAGATCAGCACAAGGACCAGAGAATGGGGCTCCAGCGGATCCCTCTGGATGATTCAAGCCCAACACATGGCCCAGTTCGTGCGCAAGCAGGTACTTATTCGCCGCGGCTTTGTCCGCTTGCAGGATGCAAAAAGCCGTAGGCTGGCCACAATCGTGGGTTGCCCCCCCACCCTGGCGATGTGCTTCAGGCCGGTCGTCAAGAGCATCTACCAGGTAGATCTCTACATGGCCCCACTGAGTGGGTGGTATCCTTTCAGAAGCCCGCAGCCCAGACAAGAGACTATACTCATCCGCGAAATCAGGGATCTCGTGGCAGGCTTCTTTCTGGGCAGCGGTTGCTTCGTCGATTTCGCCGCAGACAAGCGAAGCCGGTCCATGATCCGAAAAGTCTTCCTCGTTCGGCCATACCGTCAAGTCGAGGGCTGCTTTGTCGCGCCACACCTCGCACACGCCACCGATCTGATCATTGCAGAGCGCCACCACGTCGCCAGGATAGTCTTTGGTCAGGTTGATGAACTTGATGGGCAACCGCCGCTCTACGGTTTCCAACCAGTCCGGGCCGGTCATGTCTGGCGGAGGACAGTGGTCGAGATCGTCCGGGCAAGATGTATCTGGCGGCGGCGGATTATTCGGTGCCGGATTGTTCAGCTCACGATAGCCCGATCCACTGCCGACTTTGTGGAAAGTGAGGACAAACGGCTCCAAGGTTATCGACCCGACGATGCCGGGCTTCTGACCTAGCTTCGGATCGACCACCGTGATGGCCGGCAGCTCCAACTCGATCTGTACCGTCGATTCGCTCAGTCTCTCCACCTCGCTCCAATGCAGGTGCGCGATCGCCCGTTTCACCTGGGGAAACACGGCATCTTCACTCACGCAGCGTGCTTTCTCCAGAGACAGAGCCCGATAGTGGAGTTGCAGGTAGAGGTTGTCCACTGCGCCGGCCGGTCCGGGTTCCAGTGCCACCGGGATCAAGGGGCCCGATAGAGAGAGAATACCGATGGGATCATCAGGAGGGGGTTCCAGAGGCCGTCCGCTCAGGGCCACACGGCGAATTCGTTCGACCACGAAGCCTCCCTCTTCGACGTGACCGTACAGCAACACCTCACCACCGAACAGGGCATCGATGAAACTATCGCCGTCCATTTCGATGGAACCTCTAATCTCACTGACGTGACCGACGTACAGGTCATTGAGATCATCGAACGGTCGGCGGGAGTCCAGTACTACGACACTTTTCGATTCGTCGTTTTCCATCTCGTGACACTCCTTTCAGTGCGCAAGCAAGCAATCAGAATACTCCGGTCTGCCTGCCTGGCGGCAAATGCGCCCACTAGTCATCGATCAGCCAGACAAAGTCCGTACCTTGGATCTCGGGTCTCCGACCTCGCACTCCATACACACCGACTGGATCGTCGGGCTGGGATCGCAGCTCTTTCTGGCCCCAGCCATCGGCATTGATTGATACGGTCCAGCTTGTCGCCCGGCTGAACTCGGACTTGCCATCGGGCAACTCTCCAGTCTTGTACCAAAAGTCGATGTCTATCTCCTTCTCAGCAAAGGCATCGTAGCCACAGTAGTAGACTTGGAAAAGAGTGCCCGGCGGCCCAGTCTGGGGCACAGCCAGGATCCTGGGGAAGGAGGCAGTATCCAGTGTGAACGTAAGGTGAGCCTGTTCCTCTATTTCACTCTCTATGGTCAGAGTATAGGTGCCAGTAAGCAAGTCGCAGGTCGCACCCCAGGTCACCCTCCCTTGTAACCGCCCATCCTGCGGGTCAAGGTCGGGTGATACGGCTTCTACATCAAAGGGCCGTGCGCCTCCTGGACCGGTCATAGTGGCGGTCAGCGTCTCTGGATCGGCAAATTCGCAGGCAAAGTAGTGAGCACGCCAGCCATGTTTCAAGTCGTTGCGGTCGTCACCTGGCAAATCTTCGGTGATGACGCTGATCCAAGGCTTGTTCTTTTCAGCGGCGCACGGTTCGTACAGGGGATCTCCAGGGGCAGCGACATCTACTGTCCACGTAGGGAGTTCCGTACTAGAACAACTGAACGCACTGGTGCAATCCAGCGCTTCGGTGGGGGGAGGCGCTGAAGGTGTTGCCGGCGGTTCGTAGGTGATGGGCAACGGCGGCAGGTAGATCTCCTCCCCGGCCCAGAGCTCGGCCGAGGTCAGGCAGTTGACCTGCATCACTTCCTCAGTGGTGGTTCCTCGTGTCACGGCCAGGCTGAAGAGGGTATCGCCAGAGCGAACGGCGTAGCGCACCCAACCCGGCGGCGGCGAGGCCACGCAAGGCGTGGGTGTGGGTGTCGGCAGAGGGGGCAAATAGAGCACTTGCCCGGCCTGTAGTTCTCGTGATGCCAAGCAGTTGACCTGCATCACTTGCTCCTGACCGACACCGACCAGGGAGGACAAGCCAAAGAGCGTGTCGCCCGCCTGCACCGTGTAGGGCACCCAACCAGCTGGCACGGCGCCACAGGGCGTAGGCGTGGGCAAAGGCGGCAGATAAAGCACCTGCCCGACCAGCAGGTCCGCTGAGGCCAGGCAGTTAACCTGCATCACCTGCTCCTGGCTGACGCCAGCCAGCACCGCCAACTCGGAGAGTGTGTCGCCCGGCCCTACCGTGTAGGGCAACCAGCCTGCTGGGGGGGGAGGGCACGGCGTTGCGGTAGCCGTCGACGCAGGGATGGCCGGTGTGGGACTGCCAGCAGCGGGTGTAGCAGTCAACCAGGCTACGGCTGTTGGGCTACGGGTCGCCGTGGACGTGGTCTCGGGGAGATGGGGTGGGATCAGCCAGCGCCGCAGCGCCATCACGCCCAGCGCCAAGCCCAGCAGAAGGATCACGACCACCAGCCCGGCGTAGAGCAGGCGTCTATCGAGTCTGGGGCCTTTCGTCTCAGAGCTCATGTCAGGGCACTCCTTTCTCCAAACGGTCAAGCTCACTCTGCCAAGCCCCCACTTCAGCGGGAGAGACAGCATTTTGGCCAACCTGGATGGCCTGCCAGTAGGCGTCGCGGGCGGCATCTAGTTGCCCCTGCTGCTCCTCGGCAAAAGCAACCCACGTCCAGTAGCGTGCAACTGTAACCTGCTGGGATCTGTCCGGCAAGGTGCTCAACAGCGAGATCGCCTCGCGGCAAGCTGACGACATCCCGGCCCAGTCCTCAACATCGCCGGCAAGCCGGCCCAGGAGAGCGTGGGCGTGGCCGGCGAACCAGACCAAGTCCTGGGTGGGCGTTTCCTCGTAGGCAGCGATGACGCGCTCCAGGTAGCGCCGGGCCTGCTCGCCGGACCAGCCGGGCAGCCGGTGTTCGTGTCCTTTCAGGTAGACCTGGCCCAGGCCAAAGTAGGCTTTGACCGGCACGTAAGCCGATCCCGGCTGATCGGGGACGTCCAGGCTGTCTGAATACCACTTTCGAGCCTCCAATAGCTTCTCCTCGTCCACGCCGGTTTCCTCGTCCCGAACAGCTTGCAGCAGGGCAACGGAGCCCAATCCCAGATAGCTGCGCGCATAGGCCTGATTTAGCTCCAGGGCTTTCGCAAAGCTATCCGCCGCCTGCCGAAGGTGTTCCACGTCCGGTTCCTGAGTGTCGTAGAGCTTTAGCCTGGCCGCCCCCATCAGCAGATACACGACCTCCTTGCCTTCTCGGTCCAGCCAGCCATCGACGAGGGCTGCCTGGCGAAACGCAGCCCAGGCTTCTTGGTACCGTTCGAGGTAGTAAAGGCCCAAGCCATCTACGAGGTGCCGCAATGCTCGGACACGGGCATCCAGCGTTTCGTTGATGCCCCCCAGGGTCCCCGGCTGGTCCAGGGGCGGCTCAAAGGGCACGGCCAGGCCCAGTCGGTCGGGACCAGCCACCTCGCTCCCATAGCCAAAAGCCGCGTCCGAGACGTAAAACTCGGGCTCGACGTGATAACTCCCGTCACCACCGATGACCAAGCCATAGATCAGCAGAGTCGCATTGTGTTGCCCAGCGACCCGCTTTGCGTCGGCGGCTCGGGCCTCGGCGTCCTTGCCCAAAACAGCTCGCACCTGTTCCGGCCCCCGGATCTCAAAGGTCTGTGCCGCCGGAAGCCGATCCCGCTCCGCTTTGATGGCCTGGTAAAGCCAAGTGCTCAACTCCCAGCTCTCTTGCGTCACCGTCAACTGCCCTGTTTCGTCAAGGGCGCCGAACTCGGCCACGGCGACGTTGAACCCGCCGCCCATGGGCGGCAGCGGCGCAGGCGTGGCGGTGGCCGCCGGCCAGAGGGCATAGAGCAGCCCCCCCGGCTGCCGCGCTTCTCGGACGTCAACGGACAATCCCAGGATCAGGGCCAGGAGCGAGAGTATGCTAAACAGGAGCACAGCCCATGGATTGTCCCCAACTAGGTCCAGCAGGTGCTGGACCCACTCCCCAGGCGTCCTGGCCGGCCGGGGGATCTGTGGGGCCAGGATCGAGCCCTCCAGCACCCGGGAGTAGAGCACGGGCACGGCCCAGTCGGCGGCGTCGGCCTTGCCGACCAGGTGGCGGGCGTCGAGCAGGGCCTTTTCCACTTCCTCGCCATCGGCGAGCGAGGCGTAGAACTCGCGGGCGAAATCGCCCGCCGCCGTGTCCACCACCTCGACCTGCATGGCCAGGGCTGCCCGGACACCCAGGTTGATGCAGGCCTGGGCCACGCCCTGAAAGGGATAGAAAGGAAGACCCGCCGCGCCGCCCCGGGCCGAGGCACAGGCGTTGAGGAAAACGAGGTTGACCGAGGTGTCGTCCAACAACTCGGCGACCTGCTCGGCGGAAACGGGCGCGGCGTATCTGTCTTGGTCCTCAAAGAGGAGTTGTCCCCCCTGCTCGTCGCTGGCGCCGTGGCCCACAAAGTGGAAAATGTGGTAGCCGCGCTCCGCCTGCTCGGCCTCGCGGAGGATGTCCTTGAGCTTGGGTAACGTAGCGTTTTCCAACACGTCGACCTGGGCCCCGCCCTTCCCACCCGACAGCGACTGAACAATGGCCAATACCTCTTCGCGATTTCGGCTCAGCGCCGGCAGGTCGCGGGGCTCGGCGACGACCAGCAAGGTCCGCAGGGCGTCGCCCTCGATGGGAGGCCGGGCGGGATTGGGGCTGCTCAGGTGGCGAACGATAGGCGTAGCTGCTGAGCGCGCCAAAAAGCCCTCGAAGCGGCCGGAATAAACCAGCTCCCAGGGCAAGCGGGCCAGTTCGGGCGCATCCAGGGTGAGAACGATGCGCAAACCCAGGCCCTGGGCTCGAGCCGCAGCCAGGCTGGATTGAAAGCCAAGAAGGACCTCACCAGAAAAGAGGATACGGAAGAGGCGGTTACCCAACTCTCGCAGGTAGGTACGGTCGCTCTGGCTGCGTTCCAGCCAGTGCTCGGCTTCGAGGCCCGCCACCTGCTCCGAAGGGATGGCAGCCTGGACGGTGACATCCTCGCTTCCTCGCGCTACAACGGGATAGACGTCGGCTGCCTCTTCCAGGATATGGATCTGAAACGCTTCGAACTGGTTGGGCATCGGCTCCCCTGGCCCTCGCTTGCACCCAACAATCCGGGATAACCCAAGCCACCCTCGGCCACGTGGAAGGATCAATGAAGATTTTCTTGGCATTGCGATGAACGTAGTGGTTGCAGAATGGTGACTATCCGTAGGATTATCATCATTCTTTCACCTCAACTCACACAGATTATACTACATCCAAGGGGCCAATGCAAATCAATCATCTCTGGCTTTTCGAATACGTGGAGCTCGTTGACGGACAGCCTGTCAAATGGACGGACGGAGGCTTGGGCGGAGAGAGGACTACAATAAAAAACGCCAGCCCTGGTCTTTCTCGGACTGGCGCAGCGATTATGGATAATGGAGCGGCGCGAAGCTACTCCTCCTCAGGAAGCGGCACTTCAACGGCCGAACTCGGCTCCTCCGGCTCGGCGATGGCCTTGGTCGGCGGGGGGACCTGAAATGAGTCGGGCTCGGGTCCGGTGCCGAACATCTTGAGCCCTCCGTGCAGTTTGCCGCCGTCGTCCAGCAGAAAGCTGGACACGGTGACGTCGGCCCAGACCTTGCCCGTGGATAGGATCTCCAGGCGGCCCTTGGCCACGATGGAACCCTTGGCCTGGCCTGAAACCGATACGTTCTCGGCCTCAATGTCAGCATCCACCCGGCCCTTTTCGCTGACGATGACGTTGCTCACCGTCTTGATGCTGCCCTGAAAGACCCCGTCAACCTTGACGATGCCGTCACACTCCAGGTCGCCGTGGATATTGGCCGTGGGACCCACGTGTACCTCAATGCGATCCAGCGGTACCGGCTTTTTCTCTCGTCCAAACACAGGTCGCTCCTTGTGTTGCAGATTGTGTGGGCTGCCGGGCCTTGTGTCCCGCAGCTCACGCCCAGACTATAGCACCGCCCCAGCGATTTGTCAACCCAGACTACGACTGTTTCTGATAGGCGAGGGCGATGGCCTGTTTCTCCTCGTCGGTCAACTGGTGGCCCGACTCCCACTTTTGCAGGGGCTTGGCATAGACCCGCGTCACGTCGCGGGCGTGGAGGCTGGAGAGGACGACGCCGTTGCCGTGTCCATCCACCAGGGCGATGGCGAAACTCTGATCGCCGCCGGTGTCGTGAAAGGGATTAAAGCGCACGACGCCCAGGTGCTGGAAGCTATAGTAGCCGGATTTTTCCAGGCGGCGGAGCATCTTTTCCAACGCTTCCACCCGCTCGGCCGTCTCGTGCACGGTGCCGACGTGGGCGTTCAGCACCTCCTCCAGGTTGCCGCCCGAGGTGCCGGCCATCAACTGCTGGTACTGGCCCAGCAGCCGCTGCTGGCGGGCCAGCACGAAAACGACACCGCCCAAAACCAGCAGGGACAACACAAAGGCAACAACCGCAATCGCGCCTGCGCTGGAACTGAATAGACTCTCCATCCTTCACCTCGTAGCCAAGACTGGCATCTCCAGCATCCGCCAACCCTATTGTACCCCAGGCAGCCGACGGATGGCAAATCATCCCCGGCGGATAACCCCAGGCACTGGGGGATTGGCGTTTCTTGGACAGCAATGGTATAGTCTGTCCGATTGACGAGGAGGGAGCGATGGGAACCAAGTTGCTGATTGCCACCAACAACCCCGGCAAGGTGCGCGAGTACGAGGAATTGCTGGCCGATCTGCCCATCGAGATCGCCTTTCCGGCCCAGGAGGGGCTGGACCTGGACGTCGAGGAATCGGGCGATACGTTTGAGGCCAACGCCCGGATCAAGGCGATGGCCTTTGCCCGGGCCTCCGGCCGGCCGACCCTGGCCGACGACTCGGGCCTGGAGGTCGACGCCCTGGGCGGCGCCCCCGGCGTCCACTCGGCGCGTTACGCCGGCCCCGAGGCGGACGACGTGGACCGCTACCGCAAGCTCTTGACCGCCCTGGCCGACGTGCCCGAAGGGCGTCGCTCGGCCCGCTTTCGGTGCGTCGTCGCCCTGGCCCTGCCGGACGGCCCGGTCTATACGGCCGAGGGCACCTGCGAGGGCCGGATCGGATTCGAACCCCGGGGCGAGCACGGCTTTGGCTACGATCCCGTCTTTGTCGTGGAGGGCTACGGCGGGCAGACCCTGGCCGAGCTGCCCCCTGACGTCAAGAACGAGATCAGCCACCGGGCTCGCGCAGTGGAGGCGGTTCGCCCACTGTTGGAAAAGCTGTTGGACGACTCGGGCTAAAGCACGCGGCGCCATTTGGGCCCCAACCTGGCGACTTCTGGGATAGCATTTGACAAAAGCTCCCCGTTGCGCGTATACTGGGGGCGCATCGGCAACGTGGCCGGATCACAGCGCATTGCACTCTGCCCAGCGGCGGAGCTCGGACGGCCGGTGCCTGGGGCGCCGGCCTTTGTTGTCTCTGCGTGCAAGGAAGGAAGAAAGGAAGGGTACAACCATGACGGCACAGATCGGGATCCGCCGTGAGGACAAGAGCATTTGGGAGCGCCGGGTGCCTGTAACCCCACAAGACGCCGCCCAACTCCAGCAAGCACACGACGTCCACGTCATCGTCCAGCCATCGCCCATTCGGGCCTACCGGGATGAGGAGTACGCCGCGGCCGGCGTCACCATCCAGGAGAGCCTGTCCCCTTGTTCGGTCGTCTTGGGCATCAAAGAGATCCCCAGGGACTTTTTTGAGCCGAACAAATGCTACGTCTTTTTTGCCCACGTCATCAAGGGGCAGCCCTACAACATGCCGATGTTGCGGCGGATGCTCGACCTGGGCTGCACGCTGATCGACTACGAGAAGGTGGAGGACGACGAGGGGCGCCGCCTCATCTTTTTCGGCTGGCACGCGGGCGTGGCGGGCATGATCGACACCCTCTGGGCCCTGGGCCAGCGGCTGGCCTGGGAGGGCATCGACAACCCCTTCGCCGACCTGCGCCAGACGCACAGGTACGACGACCTGGAGGCCGCCAAGGAGGCGCTGGCCGGCGTCGCCGCCCGGATCGAGGCCGAGGGCTTGCCCGAGCAGATAGCGCCGCTGACCGTCGGCATCGCCGGCTATGGCAACGTCTCGCGGGGCGCCCAGGAGATCCTGGACCTGCTGCCCGTCATCGAGATCGAGCCGAGCGAGCTCGAGGCGATTGCGACGGGGGGCGAAGCCTCGCGACACCACCTCTACAAGGTCGTGTTTAAAGAGTGGCACATGGTCGAGCCGAAATCGCCGGACCTGGCCTTTGAGCTCCAGGACTATTACGATCATCCCGAAGGGTATCAGGGCGTTTTCGAGCGGTACGTCCCCTATCTGACGGTTCTGGTCAACGCCATCTATTGGAGCGAAGCCTATCCTCGGCTGGTGACACGATCCTATCTCAAAACCCTCTTTGGTTTGGAGGCCAAGCCCCGCCTGCGGGTCATCGGCGACGTGAGCTGCGACGTGGAGGGCGCCATCGAGTGCACGCTCAAGAGCACCGAGCCAGGCGAGCCCATCTACGTCTACAACCCCCTGACCGACGAGATCGCCGACGGCCACGAGGGACCCGGCGTCGTAGTCCTGGCCGTCGAGATCCTGCCCAGCGAGCTGCCCCGCGAGGCGTCGGCCGATTTCAGCCAGATCCTCAAGCCCTTCATCCCCGCCATCGCCCACTGCGACTATGGGGCTCCCTTCGGGCAACTCGATCTGCCGCCCGAAATCAAGCGGGCCGTCATCGCCCACCGGGGCAAACTCACACCCGACTACCAGTACATCCAGGAATTCTTGGACTAGCCGGCCGCCAACGCATCACGCATCACGAGTCACGCAATGCGTGATGCGTGAAACGTGAAAACCAGCGATGAAATTCCATAGAGAGAGGTGACACATGAAAAAGGTACTCGTACTCGGCGCGGGGCTCGTGGCGCGACCCCACGTCCGCTACCTGTTGGGCGTGCCCGAGTTCACCGTGACCGTGGCCAGCCGCACGGTAAGCAAAGCCGAAGCACTGGTCAACGGCCATCCCCGGGGCAAAGCCCTGCCGCTGAACGTCAAAAACGACGCGGAGTTGGAAGACCTGATCCGCCAGCACGACCTGGCGGTCAGCATGTTGCCCTACGTTTACCATCCCAAGGTCGCCGAGATGTGCGTCCGTCACAAGAGACACATGGTGACGACGTCCTACGTCAAGGACGAGATGCGCGCCCTCGACGCGGAGGCCAAGGCGGCGGGCGTCATCCTGCTGAACGAGATCGGCGTGGACCCCGGCATCGACCACATGTCGGCCATGAAAGTCATCCACGAAGTGGAGGGCGCCGGGGGCAGGATCGCGAGCTTCAAGTCGTGGTGCGGCGGCCTGCCCGCCCCCGAGGCCAACGACAACCCCTTCAGCTACAAGTTCTCGTGGAGCCCCATGGGCGTGCTCCTGGCCGGTCGGAACCCGGCCCGCTTCCAAAAGGGCGGCGAGATCGTCGAGGTGCCGGGCGAGGAGCTGTTCGACCATTGCTGGCCGGTGACCATTAGCGGCCTGGGCGAATTCGAGGGCTATCCCAACCGCGACAGCCTGCCCTACCAGGACGTCTACGACATCGAGCCCACCGACTGGATGTTCCGGGGCACGTTGCGCAACCTCGGCTGGTGCGCGACCCTCAGGCGAATCGCCGGGATGGGCCTGCTGGACGAAACGCCGCTGGCGCCCAAGCCCGCGACCTTCCGCCAGTTCACGGCCCAGATCCTGGGTGTCAGCCCCGACACCGACCTGCGCCAGCATCTGGCCCGGCGGTGGGACCTGTCCGAGGATGCCAAGCCCATCACCGACCTGGCCTGGCTGGGCCTCTTTGCCGACGAGCCGCTGCCCGAGGGCCAGGATTCACCCATCGGCATCCTGGCGGCACGCATGGAGGCCAAGATGGCCTACCAGCCCGGCGAGCGCGACATGCTCATCATGCAGCACGAGTTCGTGGCCGAGTACCCGGACCGCAAGGACGCCATCACGGCCACGATGATCGATTTCGGCATCCCCCACGGCGACACCTCCATGTCGCGCACCGTGGGCTTGCCGGCGGCCATCGCCGTGCGGCTGATTCTGCAAGGCCAGTTCCCAGACCTGAGCGGCGTTCACATCCCCGTCATCCCCGAGATCTATGAGCCGGTGCTGGTCGAATTGGACCGGCTGGGGATTGGCCTGACCGAAACCATGGAGACAATTGCGTAAAACGTATTTCGTATTCCGTACGCAATACGGAATGCGCAGCACGCATCACGAGGTTGACAATGAATACCCAAGACTACATCACCCTCGAAACCCAATACAACGCCCACAACTATGCCCCCCTCGACGTGGTGATCACGCGAGGGGACGGTGTGTGGGTCGAGGACGTGGACGGCAAGCGCTACCTGGATTTCCTGGCCGCCTACTCGGCCGTGAATCAGGGCCACTGCCACCCGCGCATCGTCAAGGTCATGGTCGAACAGGCTGCCCGCCTGGCCCTCACCAGCCGGGCCTTTCGGAACGACCAACTGCCCCTGCTGGCCCGGGAACTCTGCCAGCTGACCGGCTACGACATGATGCTGCCCATGAACTCGGGCGCCGAGGCGGTCGAGACGGCCATCAAGGTCGCCCGCAAGTGGGGCTACGAGGTCAAGGGCGTGCCGGACGAGCGGGCTCAGATCCTGGCCTGCCACGGCAACTTTCACGGGCGGACCACGACGCTCATCAGCTTCTCGCCCGAGGAGCAGTACCGGGATAACTTTGGCCCCTTCACGCCCGGCTTTGAGCTGATTTCCTACGGGGACGCGGCGGCGTTGGAAAGAGCCATCACGTCCCACACCGTCGCCTTTCTCGTGGAGCCGATCCAGGGCGAGGGCGGCGTCGTCGTCCCACCCGAGGGCTATTTGCGGCAGGCCCGCGAGATCTGCGACCGGCACGACGTCCTGCTCATCACCGACGAGATCCAGAGCGGCCTGGGCCGCACGGGCAAGCTCCTGGCCGCCGAGCACGAGGGCGTCCGCGCCGACGTCGTGACCCTGGGCAAGGCCCTCTCGGGTGGCATGTATCCCGTCTCGGCCGTGCTCTCTGACCAGGCGGTCCTGGGCCTCTTGAAGCCGGGCGATCACGGCTCGACCTACGGCGGCAATCCGCTGGCCTGCGCCGTGGCCCGCGAGGCCCTCAAGGTCCTGGTCGAAGAGAAGCTCATCGAGCGCGCCGCCGAGCTGGGCGACTATCTCATGGCCCGCCTGCACGAGATCGAGAGCCCGCATGTCAAGACGATCCGGGGCAAAGGGCTGTGGATCGGCATCGTGCTCAAGGGCGAGGAGGTCTCCATCCGCTGCCCGCTGACCGCGCGGG
>CAYLZO010000054.1:10789-23584 GCA_964387775.1 uncultured Anaerolineaceae bacterium | reverse complement strand
GGCGCGGCTTTTTCGTATTCGGCCCAAACTCGGGTCGAAACTCGCGCCAAAACGGGCTTGACAAGGCCGAAAAAACGTGCTATACTACGGATGTATTCTAGATATATTTCGAGTATTTTGAGCGCGGCGCATCCGTTGGTTGAAGGTTCGAGGACATCGCTTCTGTTTCGCCGGCCGGGATTGGTGGCAATCTGAAGTACGTGGAGGAGCCTGCCAGGTTCACTCAGAGAGGAGTGCACGTGCGACTCAGTGACAAGGCCTATCAACTCATCAGACAAAAGATCATCACCTTGGAACTGCCTCCCCTATCGGCCATAGACGAGCAGGCATTGATGGAAGATCTCCAGCTCGGCCGCACGCCCATTCGCGAAGCACTCCAGCGCCTGGCTTCCGAGGGCCTCATCATGCTCGCCCCCCGGCGCGGGATGTTTGTCGCCGAGATTAGCATCACGGATCTACAAAAGGTCTTTGAGCTCCGCATGAACCTCGAAGGGTTTTGTGCCCGCCTCGCTGCCCAACGGGCCACCGAAGAGCAACTGGCCCAGATGGACGCCCTCATCCGCCAGTTGGAGACGGCGTCCCACATCAATGGCAAGGCGCTGATGGCCATTGACGAACAATACCACGAACTGCTCTACGAAGCCGCCGATAACGAATTCCTGGCCGACACCTTGCGCCGGCTCCACGCCCTCAGCCACCGGATCTGGCATCTCGTGCTGGATCGCCTGGGCAGCCTGAGAGGGGCCATGGAGCAGCACATCGAGATCACGCACGCACTCAAGAGCCGGGACGAAGCGCAAGCGGAGGCTCTTTTGCAACAACACATCTCTGAGTTTCAGCGGGAGATCAAATCTGTCCTCTAACACCGAAAGCAGCACTTGGCAACAGCCAGGGCTGCTTTTTCTACTTTGCACCAAATAGACTTTGAGACAAGGAGGTGGAGGAATTCATGAAGACAGTGTTGAAAGGCACAAAGAAAAAAGTCGTCATCGGAGAGAATCGGCCGACAGTCATTCTTGGCGAGCGGATCAATCCGACCGGCAAGAAGAAGCTGGCGGCTGCCCTGGTGGCCGGCGACCTGGAGATCGTGCGCCGGGAAGCGCTGGAGCAGATCGAGGCCGGGGCCGACATTCTGGACGTCAACGTCGGCGCCGCCGGCGTGGACGAGGTAGACCTGCTGCCCAAGGCCGTCAAGCTGGTACTAGAGACCGTGGATGTGCCCATCGCCATCGACACGCCCAACGGCGAGGCCCTGGCCGCCGCCCTGATCATGCACCAGGAGATGAACCCCGACGGCCGGCCGCTGATCAACTCGGTCAACGGTGAGGAAGACAGCCTGAAGCGCGTCCTGCCGCTGGTGGCCAAATACGGCACCGCCGTCATCGGCCTGTGCATGGACGACGACGGCATCCCCGAGACGCCGGAGGCCCGCCTGGCCGTGGCGAAAAAGATCGTCGACCGGGCCGCCGAGCACGGCATCGCCAAGGAAGATATCCTCATCGACTGCCTGGCCCTGACGGTGGGCGCCGACTCCCAGGCCGGCTGGATCACGCTGGAGGCGATCCGCATGGTCAAGGAGGAGCTGGGCGTCAACATGACGCTGGGGGCCAGCAACGTCTCGTTTGGCCTGCCCGACCGGGAACTGCTCAACGGCGTGTTCCTGGGCATGGCCATCGCCCGGGGGCTGAACTGCCCCATCGTGGACGCCGAAAAGGTCCGGCCCTACATCCTGGCCGCCGACCTGGCACTGGGCCGCGACGAGTACGCCATGCGCTACCTGAAAGCCTACCGCCAGCGGCAGAAGGCCAAGTAAGGCAAGTCTGAAACTTGCCCAAGCGTAACGAGGTGAACCATCTGAACGAATAGTCCACAGACGCCAACCCGAGAGCAAAGGTGACCCGTTTTTCGGGCTGAAAAGGGAAAGTCCGGTGGTGCGTACACGACACGCAGAGGCCGGCGCTGTCCCGCAACTGTAAGTTCGGTGGACAGTGATCGGTGGGCAGTGATCAGAGAGAGGTTCTCTGACCACTAAACACTGACCACCAACCACCGACCAAGCCAGAACACCTGCCTTTGCCGGGATCAGGCAACCTCCGCGGAGAGGGGGCTGATCGCACATTGCGATCGCTCCCTCGTTTTGCGTGGACTCGAAAGAACGAGAAAGGAGGTGGTCACAACCTCATAGCTCATTTGCGATATCCGGCCCAAACATGGGCACAAGAAAGCACCACGATGTGTAAATATCAAGAACTTGAGGAGGGAAGAAAGAATGGATAGCTTTATGAAGAAACTATTACCGCTATTGATCGTCGTCGCGCTCGTCTTTACGGTGGCCGCCTGCGGCCCAACCGAAGCGCCGACGGCCGAACCCACAGCGGCGCAGACCGAGCCAACTGAAGAAACGGAGCCGATGCCAGAAGCCGAAGAGACCTTCAAGCTGGGCATCCTGGGGCCGTTCAGCGGCCCGAGCGCCCGCACCGGCGACGAGTTCAAGGCTTCGGTCAACATGGCCTTTGGCGACATCAACTGGCAGATCGGCAACTACAAGATCGAGCCGGTGTGGATCGACAGCCAGTCGGACCCGGCCAAAGCGGCCCAGGCCTACGAGCAGGCCATCGTCCAGGACGGCATCCAGGCCGGCATCCTCAACTGGCACAGCTCCGTGGCCGTCTCCTGCATGGAAGTCACGGCCAAGCACCAGGTGCCCCACTTCTTTGGCTTTGGCGCCACCGAGGTGGTCAACGAGACCTTTGCCTCCGACCCCGACAAGTACGGCTACTGGATGACCAAGGGCTGGCCCACCCCACGCAAGCTCAGCGTGTCCTACGTGCAGGCCCTGGAAGACGCCATCGCCAACGGCGATTGGAGCCCCGAGTCCAAGACGGTGGCCATCTATGGCGAGGACACCGACTGGGGCCGCAGCCTGGGCGCGGCCATCAAGGAGCAGCTCGAAGATGCGGGCTGGGAGACGGTGGCCGAGGAGTACTTTAACATCGACCAGACCGAGTTCTACCCGCTTCTGAACAAGTTCGTGGACCTCGACCCGGCCCTCATCGCCGGCACCAGCACGGCCGCCCCGGCCATGTCGGCCTTTATCAAGCAGGCCGACGAGGTCGGCCTGGAGAGCCTCATCATCGCCGACGGCCTCGGCTGGTTCGGCGAGTGGTACGACCTGACCGGTAGCTCCTCCAACTATGTCATCGACCAGATCCCCGGCTGGGCCACGGCGGAAGGCAAGGCATTCGCCGAGCGCTTTGAGGCGGAGCAGGGCTTCCCGCCCAGCCCGTCAGCCGCCGGCCTATCCTACGACGGCAGCCGCTCCTTCATCGCCATGGCCGAGCAGATCGTCAAGGGCGGCGGTGAGCTGAGCAGCGAGAGCATCTACAACTTTGTCAAGGACAACGTCTGGACCGGCGACTGGGCCTTTACCGAAGGCATCGTCATGGATCGCTACGAGTACCGCCCCGACACCATCCCTGACCCGGTGGTGGGCAAGGGCTACTACATCTTTCCCGTGCTCCAGTACTTTGACGGCGAAGGCAAGGTCATCTTCCCGCCCGAGTGGGCCGAGCAATCCTTGACGCCCAAGGGCGGAGAGGTATCCGGCACGGAGCAGGAAGAGGCAACCGAGACCTTCAAGCTGGGCATCCTGGGGCCATTCAGCGGCCCGAGCGCCCGCACCGGCGACGAGTTCAAGGCTTCGGTCAACATGGCCTTTGGCGACATCAACTGGCAGATCGGCAACTACAAGATCGAGCCGGTGTGGATCGACAGCCAGTCGGACCCGGCCAAAGCGGCCCAGGCCTACGAGCAGGCCATCGTCCAGGACGGCATCCAGGCCGGCATCCTCAACTGGCACAGCTCCGTGGCCGTCTCCTGCATGGAAGTCACGGCCAAGCACCAGGTGCCCCACTTCTTTGGCTTTGGCGCCACCGAGGTGGTCAACGAGACCTTTGCCTCCGACCCCGACAAGTACGGCTACTGGATGACCAAGGGCTGGCCCACCCCACGCAAGCTCAGCGTGTCCTACGTGCAGGCCCTGGAAGACGCCATCGCCAACGGCGATTGGAGCCCCGAGTCCAAGACGGTGGCCATCTATGGCGAGGACACCGACTGGGGCCGCAGCCTGGGCGCGGCCATCAAGGAGCAGCTCGAAGATGCGGGCTGGGAGACGGTGGCCGAGGAGTACTTTAACATCGACCAGACCGAGTTCTACCCGCTTCTGAACAAGTTCGTGGACCTCGACCCGGCCCTCATCGCCGGCACCAGCACGGCCGCCCCGGCCATGTCGGCCTTTATCAAGCAGGCCGACGAAGTCGGTCTGGAGAGCCTGATCATCGCCGACGGCCTCGGCTGGTTCGGCGAGTGGTACGACCTGACCGGTAGTTCCTCCAACTATGTCATCGACCAGATCCCCGGTTGGGCCACGGCGGAAGGCAAGGCCTTCGCCGAGCAGTTCGAGGCGGAGCAGGGCTTCCCGCCCAGCCCCTCGGCCGGCGGCCTGTCCTACGACGGCACCAACTTTTTCATCTCGGTGGCCAAGGCCACCTACCGCGAGGCCGGCGAGCTAACGAGCGAGAGCATCTACAACTTTGTCAAGGACAACGTCTGGACCGGCGACTGGGCCTACACCGACGGCATCGTCATGAGCCGCTACGAGTACCGCCCCGACACCGTCCCCGATCCAGTGGTGGGCAAGGGCTACTACATCTTCCCCGTGCTTCAGTACTTTGACGGCGAAGGAAAAGTCATCTTCCCGCCCGAGTGGGCCGAACAGGACCTGATGCCCAAGCCGCAATAAGCTAGGCACATTCGATGAGGTGGTGGGATGGGGCTCTCCTCATCCCACCACCTCGACCTGGGGAGGTAAGCACAGATGCTGTTAGAGGCAGAACGAGTCGTCAAAAACTTTGGCGGATTGACCGCCGTAAACCGAGTCACGCTACAGGTTGAGGCCGGCCAGATCATCGGCCTCATCGGGCCGAACGGCGCCGGCAAAACGACGTTTCTCAACTGCGTCGCCGGCACGCATAAACCCTCAGCGGGCACGGTGCGCTTTCAGGGGGAAGATACGACCGGCACCCCCCCCGAAGAAATGTGTCTGAAGGGCCTCTCGCGGACCTTCCAGATTCCGCGCCCCTTTCCCAAGCTGACGGCGTTGGAGAACGTCATGGTCGGCGCCGTCTTTGGAGCCAACCGCGACAGCAAGGTGAAACCCCGGCAGCGGGCCGAGGAAGCGTTGGAATTCGTCCAGTTTCCGATGGACATCCACAGCCCTGCCGAGCGGCTGAACGCCGTGCAACTCAAGCGCCTCGACCTGGCACGGGCCATTGCTTGCGGTCCCCAGCTCCTCTTCCTCGACGAGCTGGCCTCGGGGCTGACGCCCGGCGAACTTGACGCCATGATGGCCCTGATCCTCAAGATCCGGGACACCTACGGCGTGGGCATGATCGTCGTCGAGCACATCATGAAGGTCATCACCGGGATCTGCGAACGCGTGCTGGTGATCCAATACGGCACGCCCATCGCCGAGGGCACGCCCCAAGAAGTCATGGGGGACCCCAAAGTCATCGAGGCCTACCTGGGCGAAGAAGTCGTGTCTGAGGACTGAGGCCAAGGCGAAGGAGATGAGCAAATGCTAGAGTTGAACAACGTCAACACCAGTTACGACTTTTTGCAGATCCTGTGGGACGTCTCGCTCAACGTCGACGATGGCGAGTTCGTCGCGCTGATCGGCCCCAACGGCGCCGGAAAAACAACCACCCTGCGGACCATCGCCGGCCTGTTGACGCCCAAGAGCGGCGAGGTGCTCTTCAAGGGCCAGCGGATCGGCGCCCTGAAAGCCCACGAAGTCAGCCGGATGGGGATCAGCTACATTTCGGAGGGGCTTAATCTCTTTACCGACATGTCGGTGCGCGAGAATCTTCTCCTCGGGGCCTACGTCATCAAGGACAAGCAAAAACAACTAGACACCCTCGAATTCGTCTACCACCTCTTCCCTCGGCTGGAAGAACGGGAGAAGCAGTTGGCCGGGACGATGAGCGGCGGCGAGCGCAAGATGCTGGCCATCGCCCGGGGCATGATGTCGGACCCGGAGCTGCTCCTGGTGGACGAGCCTTCGCTGGGACTGGCCCCCCACCTGACCCACGACGTCTTTCGCGCCCTGCTAGAGTTGCGCGACCGAGGCGTGACCATCCTGCTGGTAGAGCAGAACGTGAACGCCACACTAGAGATCACCGACCGGGCCTACATCCTGGAGCACGGACGTATCGCCATGGAAGGCCCCAGCCACGAGATGAAGACCAACGAGCACGTCCGCAACGCATACCTGGGCATCTAGGCGACACGGAATAGGAGGAGGAAGCCATGGAAAGACCCGTAGTCCAACGTTCATTCCTGGACACGCTAACCATAGAATTGCGAGACAATCTGCCAGCCGTCATCGTCGTCGCCTTTTCGCTGGTGCTGGCGATTTGGATCACCATTGACGCCGGGCCATCCCAGATCGTGAATGTCGTCGTCACCGGCGGCATGTGGGCGCTGCTGGCCGCCGGCCTGGCACTCGTCTTTGGGGTGATGAACATCCCCCACTTTGCCCACGGCGAATCGTTCATGATCGGCGCCTACGTCGGCTACTTTGTATTCAACCCCCTGAACAGCTATCTGAAAGACAATCCCAACGGCTTGTTGGCCTTTGTGGCCCCGGTCCTGGGGGTGATCGCCGCTGCCATCGTGGGGGCCATCGCCGGCGCGATCATCGAGCGGTTGGTCTTTGCTCCCCTGCGCAAGAGAACCAAAACCGGATGGGTGATGAACACCTTCTTGCTGACCGTCGGCCTGTCTTTTGTGCTGACCAACGGTGTCACCCTGACCCTGGGACCCAACTTTCGCGGCATCCCCCGCTACTACAACGTCGATCCCATCGAATTCCTGGGCGTGCGCGTCTCGGTGGACCGCATCTTTGCCTTTGCCATCGCCATCATCACCATCGTGGCCCTGACTTACTTTATGCAAAGGACAAGGACCGGTCGCGCCATCCGCGCTGTTTCGCAGGACGAGACCGGTGCTCAATTGGTGGGCATCAACCTCAGCTTCATCCACACCCTGACCTTCTCCCTGGCTACGGCAATGGCGGCCATGGCTGGCGCGGCCTTGCTCTTTATGTTCCAGGCCTATCCCACCGTCGGCCTCAAGCCCCTCTACCTGGCCTGGTACGTGGTCATGCTCGTCGGCCTGGGCAACGTTTATGGGGCCATCGTCGGCGGCTTTATCGTCGCCTTGGCCCAAACAGCGACCCAGCAGTACATCGGCATCGCCTGGGAGTTGGTATTCCCCACCGTGATCATGATCTTGATCCTGATCCTCGTCCCCTCGGGTATCTTTGGCACCGAAGTCAAGGGCATCCAGGAACAGTAAGGGAGGAGAAAACACATGAATGACCAAACCACACTCTGGGCTCGGTTCAAGGCCGGCCTAGGCTCCATCGGTGTTTCACCGTTGGGCCTGGTTCTGTTGATCGTCCTAGCCTTGCTCCCTTTTATTCCGCCCTTTGACCAGGAGCATATCCTGCGCTGGCTGATCATGGGCGCCTTCCTCGCCGCCCAGGCGGCAGCCTTTGACTTTACGGCCGGCTATATCAACGTCGTCAACTTTGGTTTTGCCGCCATCCTGGGCGTGGGTGCCTACACCTCGGCCATCCTGGCCAACACCAGCCCCGTGCTGGCCCTCCAACCGGGCCTTTCACCCTGGCTCGGCATCTGGATCGGCGCTCTGGTGGCCGGGATCATCGGCCTGGGGCTGGGCATCCTGACCCTTCGCCTGCGCGGCATCTTTGCCGCCATCATGGCCTGGTTCGTGGGCATCGCCCTCCTGGGCCTGGTCAAAAACCTGCCCGACCTGACCCGGGGTTCGCTGGGTATGGCGCCGCGCCCCTTCCTGGAGACGACGTCCAACCGCCCCTACTTCTATATTATCCTGGTCATGATGCTCGTCGTCTACATCTCTCTCAGGTTGGTGGTCCGCTCACGCTATGGACTGGCCTTCAAGGCCATCGGCCAGAATTTCGACGCCGCCCGCGCCTCGGGCATCAACCCCACCTACTACCGCGTCTTTAACTTTACCCTGTCCGCCTTTTTTGCGGGCTGGCTGGGCGGCTTTTACGCCCACTACTTTGGCTCGCTGACCCCGGAAACCCTGATGCACACCTCCAAGACCGTCGAGGTTTTGGCCCTGGCCTACATCGGCGGGCGGGGCAGCATGTGGGGCGGCATGACCATCGCCTTCCCCTTTATCTTTTTCATCGAGTTCCTGCGCTCCAACCTGACCCAGCTCCCCGGCCTGCACCTGGTCATCTATGGCTTGCTCATGATCCTGGTCATGGTCTACTACCCCGACGGCTTTGCCGGGTTCTACAACTGGGCCAAGGCCAAAGTCATCAGCACGTTTTCCCGGAGCAAGAGAGGTTAGCTGCCATGTTCAGAGATGTTGCCAGGGAGAGAAACGTACTGGCGACGCGATTTTCCCCCTCCCCCCTCCCTTCGGTCGCCTCCCCCAAGGGAGGGGAGCCAGTTCCCTCGCCCCTGGGGGAGAGGGTGGCGACCCATGGTCGGCGGGTGAGGGGGGAGGTGAGTTGACATGGGCCGAGTCTTTGTCCCTAGCGCCGAAACCTTCCCGGCGACCGCCGACGCCGTCGTCATCGGCGGCGGCATCGTCGGCGTGGCGACCGCCTTCTGGCTGTCGCGGGCCGGGCTGGACACGGTGCTGGTCGAGATGCGCGATGGGCTGTCGACCTTGACCACGCCCAACTCTATCGAGTGCTTTCGCGCCCAGTTTACCGAGCCGCCCATGGCCGAGCTGGCCCTGCCCAGCATCGAGGTCTTTGAGCACTTTGCGGACGTCATCGGCATCGACGGCTACGACATCTCGATCCGTCACCAGGGCTACCTGTTCGTCACCGACGACGAGAGCCAGATTCCCGACCTGCAAGACGCCGTCGAAACCCACCACCGCCTGGGCGCCACCGACTCCGAGTTCCTGGACCACGACGAGCTGCTGGCCCGCTTCCCCTACCTCTCCGACCGCGTCGTGGGCGCCACCTTCCGCCAGCGCGACGGCTGGCTTTCGACCCACGAGGCCACCCAGGGCTTTGCCAAGGGCAGCGCGGCCACGTTCCTGGTGGGCACCAAGGCGACCGGCATCGAGCAGGACGCCGGGCACCCGGGCGGTGCCCAAGGCGTGTGCGCGGTGGAAACCACGCGGGGCACCATCGCCACGCGGACCGTCGTCAACGCCGCCGGCCCCTTTGCCGGCGTCGTAGGCCGCATGGCGGGCGTCGATCTGCCGCTGGAGCCGGTCCGTCGCCAGAAGGTATTCGTCGCGCCCAAGCCGCAGATCCCGCAGGACGCGCCGCTGACCATCGACCTGGTGGAGGACGCCTACTGGCGGCCCGAGACCGGCGGCGCCTACGTCGCCTGGGTCGATCCCGACGAGCCGGTGGGCGAGCCGGCCGAGGAACTGCCCACCGAGTGGGATTTCGCCGCCATCGTCCTGGAAAAGCTGGTGAGACTCAATCCCTTCTGGGACGAGATCGCCGACACGCTCAAGGGCGAGGACCTGCACCCCAGCGCCGGGCAGTACGTCTATACGCCCGACGAGCAGCCGCTCATCGGCCCGGTGCCCGAGGTGCCGGGATTTTACGTCAACTGCGGCTACTGGGCCGGCGTCATGCTCTCGCCCGAGGCCGGGCGGCGCATCGCCCGGCTCGTGACCGGCGAGATGGAACCCGAAGACAATCCGCTGCGTCCCACGCGCTACGCCGAAGGCGTCGTCTACGAGGGCGACAGCTTTTTGCGGGGGCGCCATTAACAAAACCTGTCATTGCGAGCGCAGCGCCTGTCCTGAGCCAGGTCGAAGGAAAGCAATCCCCGTCTGTACCAAGGTGAGATTGCTTCCCCGGGATGCCGGCCTGTCCTGTGCGGCCAGGCACAGGGGACGGCGCGGCCCAAACGACGGGCCTCGCAATGACAGGTGCAGAAACACAAGGAGGAGCACTAGATGTTCCAAGAGATTCTATCGAAAGCAGACATCCAACAGATCCACGACACCAGCATGAAACTGCTGGCCGAGGTCGGCGTCCAGTTCCCCTACGAACCGGCGCTGGCCGCCTTTCAGAAACACGGCGTCAAGACCGACGGCCAACGCGTCTACCTGAGCGAGGACCAGGTCATGAACGCCCTGGCCAGCGCGCCGGAGCAATTCACCATCCACGCCCGCAATCCGGAGCGGAGCGTCACCGTCGGCCGCAGCGGATATGAGGGCACGCCCGTCTTTGCCCCCGGCTACGGCGCGCCCTTCCTGGTCGACGCCGCGGTCGGCAAGCGCCCGCCGACCATGGACGACTATCACAACCTGGTCAAGCTGGCCCACGCCCTGCCCAACCAGGACATGAGCGGCCACCTCATCGTCGAGCCGGAGGTGGCCGACGCCGACACGGTCCACGTGCGCATGCTGCACGCCCACATGGTCCACTCGGACAAGGCCTTCATCGGCAGCGCGGCGGGCAAGATCGGCGCGTTGCACACCATGGAGATGGCCCGCATCCTCTTTGGCGAGGATCTCAAGGACAAGGCGGTGTGCATCAGCCTGATCAACAGCCTGACACCGCTGGGCTACAGCACCGAAATGCTGGAAGCCCTGGTCGAGTACGCCGGGGTGGGCCAGCCGGTGGTCGTCGCCGCCCTGGCCATGGCCGGCTCGACGTCGCCCATCACCCTGGCCGGCACGCTGGCCACCCAGACCGCCGAGCTGCTGGCCGGCATCACCCTGGCCCAGCTCATCAACCCCGGCACGCCGGTGATTTTCGGCTCGACCTCGACCAACATCGACATGAAGTCGGGCGCGCTGGCCATCGGCAGCCCCGAGCTGTCGCAGATGATCGCCGCCCACGGCCAACTGGCCCGCTTCTACAAGCTGCCCTCGCGCAGCGGCGGCGCCCTGACCGACGCCAGTTATCCCGACGCCCAGGCAGCCTTCGAGTCGATGCTCAGCCTGACGACCACGGTCCACAGCGGCGTCGACTTTGTGCTGCACGCCGGCGGCATCCTCAGCTCCTACCTGGCCTTCTCCTACGAGAAGCTGGTGCTGGACGACGAGATGTGCGGCATGATCCGCCGCTTCAAGCAGGGCATCGTCGTGGACGACGATACGCTGGCCTACGACGTCATCGCCAAGGTCGGCCCGGGCGGCAACTATTTGATGGAGATGCACACCGTCAAGCGCTGCCGCAAGGAATTCTGGAAGCCGGATCTCTGCGACCGGGGCGGCCTGGAGGCCTGGATGCAGGCCGGCAAGCCCACCGCCGTGGACCGCGCCCGCGCCCGCTGGCAACAACTCGTCGCCGAGCACGAGGACCCGCCGCTGGACGGGATCACGGCACGTCAACTCCAGGAATACGTGGAAGCCAAGGTTTAGGCTAAGGTTAAGGTTAAGCGCAGAAACCTCAACCTTACCCTCAACACAGAAAGGATGGAGCCATGCTGGTTGGAAATCGAATGACATCCGAGGTAATTACCGTCTCGCCCGACTTTCCCATCGCCGAGGCGCTGGAAAAGATGCGCCACGACGAGGTGCACCGCTATCCGGTGCTGGACAAAAAGGGCAAGCTGGTCGGCATCGTGACCCACAAGGACCTGCTCTACGCCGCGCCGTCGTCGGCCACGTCGCTGAACGTCTGGGAAGTCACCTATCTTGTGAACCAGATCAAGGTCAAAGAGGTCATGACCAAAAAGGTCATCACCGTGCAAAAAGATTGCCCCATCGAAGAGGCGGCCAGCCTGATGCGCAACAACGAGATCGGCGGCCTGCCGGTGATGAAAGGCGACCAGATCGTGGGCATCATCACCGAGTCGGACCTGTTCGACGTCTTTTTGGAGCTGTTGGCTGCCCAGGAAGCAGGTGTGCGGGTAACGCTCCTGGCCCCCTACTTCAAGGGGTCGATGGCCCAGATCAGCGCCGCCATCACGGCCAAAGGGGGGCTGATCCACTCGCTCAACGCCTTTGTTGCCGAGGATCCCAAACACTGGGGCTGTGTGCTCAAGGTGGCCGACATCGGCCAAGAAGAGCTGATCAAGGCCATCCAGCCCCACGTCGTCGAGATTCTCGACGCACGCAAGATGTAGTAAGAAGCTTATTTCCCTTCAATGTCATGAAGTTAAGGAAATGTGTCATTGCGAGCAAAGCGCCTGTCCTGAGCCAGATCGAAGGAAAGCAATCCCCATCTACGAGAGAGAAACCGCTTGCTCAACGCAGGAGGAGATTGCTTCCCTGGCCTGACCGCCCAGGACAGGCGTCGCTCGCAATGACACTAGCTTAATGACATTGTATTCCCCTTGACAAGGAGGTGATGGCACAAGCAACAAAACACAACCGTGAGAACCCGAGTAACGAAGCAACAAACGATAGACTGACCAAACACCAGGAGGTAAAGCATCATGAGTGAGATTTTGGAAGAGATCTCGGCCACCGTCATCGAAGGCGACCTGGACGAGATCAAAGACCTGACGGAAGACGCCCTCGACGAGGGCCTGACCGCCGAAGAGATCCTGAACAAGGGCCTGATGCCCGGTATGGACCACGTCGGCGTCGAGTTCAAAGCGGGCAACATGTTTGTGCCCGAGGTGCTGCGCTCGGCCAAGACGATGCAGATGTCGATGGACATCCTCAATCCCCTGCTGGCCCAGAGCGGGACCAAGCGGGTCGGCAAGGTGCTGCTGGGCACCGTCAAGGGTGACCTGCACG
>CAYLZO010000054.1:6120-10779 GCA_964387775.1 uncultured Anaerolineaceae bacterium | reverse complement strand
ACCTGCACGACATCGGCAAGAACCTGGTGGGCATGATGTGCGAGGGCGCCGGGTTTGAGGTCGAGGACATTGGCAAGGACGTCGCCCCCGAGGGCTTTGTCGAGGCTGTCAAAGAGTACGAGCCCGACGTGGTGGGCATGTCGGCCCTGCTGACGACGACCATGCGGGCCATGGAGAGCACCATCAAGGTGTTGGAAGAGGCCGGCCTGCGCGACCAGGTCAAGATCATGATCGGCGGCGCGCCCGTGACCCAGGCGTTCTCCGACCAGATCGGCGCCGACGGCTACGCCTCGAACGCCGCTGCCGCGGCCGAGTTGGCCAAGAAATTCGTAAGCTAGTAAGGCAAATTGGCAATTTGCCCTACAGGAAAAGGAGGTTCTGTCCATGAGGACAAACTATGTGATCAATTCCGGGGTACGCTTCCAGCTTCTGTCGGACGACCAGTTGCAGGAGCTGTTCGACGGCGTGCTCCACGTCCTGGAGTACACGGGACTCGACGTGTACCACGACGAAGCGCGAGAGATTCTAAAAGAGGCCGGCGCCTGGGTGGATGGGCTCCGGGTGCGCCTGCCGGCGTACATGGTCAAGGACGCCCTGGCCAAGGCGCCGCGCAGCTTTACCATCTGGGCCCGCGACGGCGACCCGAAGCACAACATCCACATCAGCCCCGGCCGGGCGCACTTTGGCCCTGGGCCGACGTGCCCGAACTTTATCGACGTCGAGACGCTGGAGCGCCGGCCTTACGTCAAGTCGGACGTGCCCCTCGTCGCCAAGGTGTGTGACGCCCTGCCCAACATCGATTTCGTCGAATCGCTGGGTACCGTCAACGACGTGCACCACGACCTGGGCGCGCTCTACGAGTTTGCGGGCATGTTCCCCAACTCCAGCAAGCCTATCGTCGCCTGGTCCTACGACCGCTTTGACTCGACCGGCATCCACGAGATTGCCGTGGCCGAGGCCGGCGGCCAGGAAGCCTTCGAGCGGCGGCCCAATTACGTCCACTACTGCGAGCCGCTGTCGCCGCTGGTCAGCACCTTTGAGGCGCTGGACAAGCTGATCTTTGCCGCCCGCCACCGGGTGCCCCTCATCTTTACGCCCTGCCCCATCATGGGCGGCACGGCGCCGATCACGTCGGCGGGCATCATCACCCAGGGCGCGGCCGAGTCGTGGATGGGCCTGACCCTGGCCCAGACCCTCCAGCCGGGACTGCCCTTCTTCATGGGAGGCGTGTTCGGGCCGATGGACATGAGCTCCATGATCCTGGCCTACGGCGCGCCCGAGCTGCCGCTGAACATGGCCGCCCTGACCGAGCTGGCCCACTTTGCCGGCCTGCCCCTGTGGCAGACGGGCGGCTGCACCGACTCCAAGACCTTCGACGAGCAGGCCATCATCGAAGGCTCGATGTCGGTTCTGTTCTCGGCCCTCACCGGCGGCGACCTGTGCCACGACGTGGGCTACACCGAGAGCGCCATGACCGGCTCGGTGTTCCAGCTCTGCGCCATGGACGAGGCCATCGGCTACGCCCGGCGCATCACGCGCGGCATCGAGGTCAACGAGGACACGCTCGCCGTGCCCGTCATCGACAACGTCGGTCCCAACGGCCACTACCTGCGCGAGGCCCACACCCGCCGCTACTACCGCAACGAGTTCTGGTACCCCAACCTGTGCGACCGCCGCAACTACGAAGAGTGGGAGATGATGGGCAAGACGAGCTTTAAGGAGCGAACGGTGGCCCGCGTGCGCGACATCCTGGCCACGCACCAGCCGTCGCCCATCAAGCCCGAGACGGAGAAGGTGATCAAGAAGGTCCTGGCCGAAGCCGAAGAGCGGGTCAAGGAAGACTAACTCCCCCGTTCTGCTCCCCGGCGAAGGAGAAGCGGAGCAGGGAGGGGTAAGGAAGAGTAGGAGGACACAGATGAGTAGAGTGTACGAGAGAATTTCCACCGCGATCATGGAAGGTGACGCGGAAAAGACAGCCAAATTGGTTCAAAAAGGACTCGACCAGGACCTGGCCGCCAAAGAGATCCTGGACAACGGCATGGTGGTCGGCATGGGCGAGGTCGGCGTGCGCTTCAAGGCCGGCGACATGTTTGTGCCCGAGGTGTTGATGTCGGCCGACTCGATGCAGGCCGGGCTGAACGTGCTGCGCCCGCACCTGGTGGCCAGCGGCGTCAAGCTCATCGGCAAGATTCTGATGGGCACCGTCAAAGGCGACCTGCACGACATCGGCAAGAACCTGGTCAACATGATGTGCGAGGGCGCCGGGTTCGAGATCATCGACATCGGCTTTAACGCCGACCCCGAAAAGTTCATCGAGGCCATCAAGGAACACCAGCCCGACGTGGTGGGCATGTCGGCCATGCTGACGACGACGATGCGGGCCATGGCCCACACCATCAAGGCCATCGAGGAAGCCGGCCTGCGCGACCAGGTCAAGATCATGGTCGGCGGCGCGCCGGTGGATGCCGCCTTTGCCGAGCGCATCGGCGCCGACGGCTATGGCTCCAACGCGCCCGCCGGGTCCGACCTGGCCAAGAAATTCGTCGGCGCGGCCTAGCTCCACGAGGCAGAAACGATGCAACCGTCATTGCGAGCGCAGCGAAGCAATCTCCATCTGGTAAAGAGGAACCGGTTGTTCAGCGCAATAGGAGATTGCTTCCCCGGGATGCCGGGCCGGCGCGTCGCTGACGTTCCTCGCAATGACACGCATTGGAATCACACGAGGCGGAGATGCCATCACCGAGTGAAACACCCATCGTTGTAATCTCGTGCCAGGTGCTGCAAGACCAACTGGCGCGCCTGCTGCCCGAGGGCCTGGCGCAGCAAGTGACCTTTATGGATTACGGCCTGCACCGGGTGCCGGGCAAAATGGCCGCCAGCCTGCAAGAGGTCCTGGACGGCCTGGAGCAACCGAGCCTGGTCGTCCTGGGCTACGGCTTTTGCGGCACCGGCCTCAAGGGGCTCAAAGCGGGTCCCCACACGCTGCTGGTGCCCCGCGCCGACGACTGCATCGCCCTGCTGCTCGGCTCCTACCGGGCCTACATGCGCGAGTTCCAGGCCACGCCGGGCACCTACTACCTGAGCAAAGGCTGGCTCGAATCGGGCAGCCACCCGCTCAAAGAGTATCACGAGTACGTGCCCCGCTACGGCGAGAAGGAAGCGATGTGGATCATGGACCAGCAGTACCAGAACTACGAGCGGCTGGTCCTCGTGGCCCACAACGAGGCCGACCTGGAGACCTATCGCCCGCAGGCGAAGCAAGTCGCCCGCTTTTGCGAGCGGTGGGGCATGCGCTACGAGGAGAAACTCGGCTCGGACGAGTACGTGCAGCGGCTGGTCGAGCTGGCCGAGCACCTGGCCACGAACGGCACAGACGGATCGACCATCGACAAGGACTTTCTGGTCATCCCACCCGGTGGCGAAATCCGCCAGGAGCAATTCATGCGCTAAGTCGTATTGCGTACTGCGTATTGCGTAAACCGCCCTGCGGCCATACGGAATACGAAATACGGAATACGGAATACGTATAGGAGAGAAACCATGCAAGTACGAAAAACGAACTACCAAGTGAACGCCACGCCGACCTTCCAGGTGCTGACCGAAGACGAGATCGAGGCGATCTACTACTCGGCCCTGACGGTGCTGTACGAAACCGGCGTGCGCGTCTATGACGAGGAAGGCGTGCAGGTGGCCTACGAGGGCGGCGCCATCGTCGAGGACAAGCAGGACGACAACGCCCTGGTCAAGATCCCGCCCTGGCTGGTGGACAAGGCGCTGGCCACCCTGCCGCGCAAAGTCGTCGTCATCGGCCCCGACCGCAAGCACAAGATGGAGCTCTACAAGGACTCGCTCTACTTTGGCGCCGGGTCGGACACGCCCTTTACCATCGATCCCTACAGCGGCGAGCGGCGGCGGGCCACCTACAAGGACGTCGTCAACTTTGCCAAGATCGCCCAGGCGCTGCCCAACATCGACTTTCACATGTCGCTGGGCATCGTCCAGGACGTACAGGTGGGCACCTACGACCGCTGGCAGTACCTGGCCATGCTCGAAGGCACCAACAAGCCGATCAACATTACCGCCGTGGACATCGACGGGCTGAAGGACCAGCTCGAAATGGCCTACATCCGCGTCGGCGGCAAGGACGAATGGCGCAAGGGGCCGATCTTTTCGCTCTACATCGAGCCGGTCTCGCCCCTGAGCCACTCGGAAGAGGTGGTCCAAAAGCTGCTCTTTGCCAGCGACCACGAGATTCCGTTCGTCTACACGCCCTGCCCGCTGGCGGGCGCCACCGCACCCTGCACCCTGGCCGGCACCGCCGTCCAGGCGCTGACCGAGAGCCTCTTCGGCATCGTCCTCAGCCAGATCCGCAAGCCGGGCGCGCCGCTCATCATCGGCGGGCTCATGTCCAACATGGACATGCAGACGACGGTTTACTGCTACGGCTCGCCCGAGATGGCGCTGCTCAGCGCGGCCTACACCGACATCACCAAGTGGCTGGGCGTGCCCGAGTACGAGACCGCTGGCTGCTCCGACGCCAAGATGTTCGACGAGCAGGCCGCCCTGGAAGCGACGATGAACATCACCACCGCGGCCCTCATCGGCGGCAACATGATCCACGACGTCGGCTACCTGGAGCAGGGACTGACCAGCTCGGCG
>CAYLZO010000054.1:0-6110 GCA_964387775.1 uncultured Anaerolineaceae bacterium | reverse complement strand
ATCGACCGGGTGAAGCGCATCCTGCGCGGCGTGCCCGTCACCGACGACAGCCGGGCGCTGGACGTGATGAACGATGTCGGCCCCGGCGGCCACTTTTTGGACCACGACCACACCTACACCCGCTTCAAGACCGAGATCTGGCGGCCGACGCTGACCGACCGGCTGAACTGGGAGAACTGGGAAGCCGCCGGCTCCAAGACCTACCGCGAGCGGGTCCACGAGAAGGTGGTCGAGATCCTGGAGACCGAGACCGAGCCGCTCATGGACGAAAAGATGGTCAACGCGCTAAAGCGCGTCTGCGAGCTGGCCGACGAGCGCCACAAGGACGAAGAGCTCGACTTTGACATCTTTGGCTAGGCCATCAGACCTGACAGGTTCACGTTCCGCGAACCTGTCAGGTCTAGCATGTGTCTGAGGTCTCCCGGCCGGGTCAATGGCGCCTCGGTTGGGAGACTTCCTCGTCTCTCGTTTGACCATGGTGGTCAACAGTCTCAGCGGCCCAGCAATTCTGCAGGACTGTCTTTGGCTCCCGTATCGGGTAATGGATCCTCGTTCAGCCTGTTGGGAACAGCTTGTGGAAACGTCCCCAATGTGCTATAATTTTGACCGGTAGTTTTCTGCAATCCAACAATCTCACATCTGATTTAGGAGGAAAGCAAGATGAAAAAGCACAAACTGCAGATCGGATTCGTCATAGCAGTGGTGATGTTGTCCATGTTCGCGTGTGAATTCAGCGCCAGCACGGCCAACATCAAAGAGGCCAAGATGGCCAAGGACCCTGAGGGAAACCAACCGACAACCGTATTTGCTCCAGATGACGTTTTCTACTGCGTGGTAGAACTGGCGAACGCGCCCGACGACACCACCGTCAAGGCAAGTTGGACCGCCGTCCAGGCGGAAGGAGTGGAACCCAACACCTTTATTGACGAGACAGATCTGACCAGCGGAAGCGGGAACCTTCAATTTGAGTTGAGCAACAGCAGTCTGTGGCCCAGCGGAACCTATAAAGTGGATCTTTACCTCAACGGTGAGCTGGATCGTACGCTCGAATTCACGGTGCAGTAGCACGCACACAATCGGCGTTCTCAAGCGGACTCTCAAGCTGAGGGCCGAACACTGCTCCCACACCGCTTGCCCGGTGCCGGCGGGCATCCACAAGACCATCGAAGTCGAGGCCGGGCTGGCCTTGCCGGCGGACGTCGTCATCAAGTTGTCAAAATGAGACCTGACAGGTCCTTGGAACCCCGGACGCACACCCAAGTTCTAGGCATGACAAACCGGTTCCTCGACAAACCTGTTCCTGGGACCTGCAGAGTACCGCTGCCGTTCCGGTGTCAGGTCTGAGTCACCTCCCGATTGCCTCAAGGTGTTGACAAAGGCCGATCCTTGGGCTATATTCATGGTGGAAAGCAAGATGGAGAAACCAAGCGACAGCCAGTGGCGCGACAACCAAGAACTGCTCGAAGCCCTGAATGCTGCCTACGATGGCCCCCGTGATCCAGAGGAGGTAGCCGCGCTAAAGTATTTCTTGCGCCGACAAGCAGAACGGCTGGCCGCAGAAGCGACTGCTGACGAGGAGTGGACGCTGGACTCCCTGATTGCACTGGTAGATGAAGACAACCTACACCAGGAAATCGAGACTGGACCGGCAGTGGGCAATGAGACATGGTAGTCAAGTGTCCATTGAAGTAAGCAATCGAGAGGTAGCACCTTGGAAACCGACTCACAGCCCAACCTAGTCCTGGGCATCGACACCGGCGGCACCTACACCGACGGCGTGCTGCTGGAATACGAGACGCGGCGGGTCCTGGCCGCCCACAAAAGCCTGACCACCAAGCGCGACTTTTCCATCGGCATCGAAAACGTCATCGAGGGCATCCACATCGACGACCCGGCGGCCATCAAGATGGTCTCCATCTCGACGACGCTGGCCACCAACGCCATCGCCGAGGGCGCCGAACCTTCGGTTCGCGGCAAGCGCGTCGCCCTGCTGCTCGTCGGCTACGACCGGGACCTGATCGACAAGTTCAAAATGGCCGAGCGGTTTGCCACGCCGAACTATTACTTTTTCGACGGCGGCCACGACCTCTACGGCCGCGAGAGAAAAGCGCTCGACCTGCCCGCCATCCTGGCCAAGGTCAACGAGATCAAGGGCCAGGTGGACGCCCTGGCCGTCTCGGCCTATTTCAGCCCGCTCAACCCCGAGCACGAGCAGCGGGCCTACAAGGCCATTTCGAGCATCTGCGACCTGCCCGTGGTGCTCGGCCACCAGCTCTCCACCCGGCTGGGCTCGGTGGAGCGGGCGACGACGGCGGCCCTCAACGCCTCGCTGCTGGCCGTGCTCCAGGACTTTGTCATCGCCGTGCGGCGGGCCATGGAGCGCCGCCACATCGACGCGCCACTCATGGTCGTGCGCGGCGACGGCACGCTGATGAGCGACGAGTTCGCCGCTCGCACCCCCGTCGAGACGATCCACTCCGGCCCGGCGGCCAGCGCCATCGGCGGGCGCTTCCTGTCGCGCCTGGATGAGGCGCTTATTCTGGACGTGGGCGGCACGACCACCGACGTCGCCCTCATCCAGGACGGCCAGGTGACGGTCAGCGAGGAGGGGGCGACCGTCAGCGACTACAAGACCTCGGTCAAGGCCGCCAACCTGCTGTCGATTGCGCTGGGTGGCGACAGCCACGTCACCTGGGGCCACGAAAAAGAGATCGTCGTCGGCCCCGAGCGGGTGACGCCCCTGGCAACCCTGTCCCACCGCTTTCCCCGCGTGGGCAAGCAGCTCAAGGCCCTCGCCATGCGCACCTGGTCGCAGGCCACGCCCGACTGGCTGGAGTACTGGTTCCTGCTGCGAGATCCCGACGAAGGCCAGATCAAGAGCCAGCGCGAGCGCGACCTGGCCGAGCACCTGCGTGACGGCCCGCGCCCGGTGCCCGACATCCTCAAGCACCTGGGCGTGCTGCACGCCGCCCAGGTCGGCGTGAGCGAGTTGATGCGCCAGGAGATCGTGGGCAAAGCCGGCCTGACCGCCACCGACCTGATGCACATCGAGGGCCGCTACGAGGTCTGGGACACCGAGGCGTCGAGCCACGCCTGGCGCGTGTTCTGCCAGTTTCACTTCAAGGACCCCGACGAGCTGCGCCGGCAGGTCTGGACCCAGATGAGTGAAAAAATCGCCCACGCCGTGGTCGTTTTCCTGAGCGAAAAGCCGCTGGAGCTGCGCGACCGGCAGCGCTCGCTGGGCGGCGAGGACGACGACGCGGGCCGCTGGTTCTTTTACAACAGCCTCTACCCCGCCCACCCCCACCTGGAGACGATCTTCCGCCTGCGCCCGCCCATCATCGGCATCGGCGCGCCGGCCGGCATCTTTCTTCCCGCCGTGGCCGAGGCGCTGCACACCGAGCTGATCCTGCCCGAGCATCACGGGGTGGCCAACGCCGTGGGCGCCATCGCCGGCAGCGTCATGGTCGAGGAGGAGCTGCTGGTCTATCCCAAGCTGTCCAGGGACGGCCTGGAGGTCTTTGGCTACTACGTCCAGGCCCACGACGAGCGCCACGAGTTCGAGGAGCTGGCCGACGCCCTGGCCCACGCCCGCGAGCTGAGCCGGGAGCGCGCCCTGGGCGCCGCTATCCGCTCCGGGGCCGACAACCCCGAGGTGACGGTGGAGGAGCAAACCGACGGCCTGGACACCTACCGCATCCGGGCCAAGGCCATCGGCAACCCGCGCCTGACGCGCTAGCTACCGGAGTACGCCTGTCACTGCGAGGAGCGAGCGCAGCGAGCGACGCCTGTCCTGGGCGGTCAGGCCAGGGAAGCAGTCTCCGGCACACTACCGGGGATCGCTTCGCCGCCTTTTGGGCGGCTCGCGATGACAAAGTGGAATCGGTGTTATTGCATAACGAGACCGCAGGAACGGAAAGTATGAAGAAGCCAAGAACGAGGGGTGAGGCGGTGCGCGCCGAGTCGCTGCCCCACCCCGCCCTGCCGCGACGGCGGATGCCCAGTTGTCTCCAGGGCTCGCTGCCCACGGCCCCCGACTATTTTGGGAGAGTGTATATGGAATTGGAACGAGTCGATACCAAACGCGCCTACGAACGGATCCGGGAGCGGATCACGACGTTGGAATTGGAGCCGGGCGCGCCCCTGAACGAGCAGGAGTTGGCCGCAGAGCTGGAGATGGGCCTGGCGCCCGTGCGCGAGGCGCTCAAGCTGCTGGTCCACGACAACCTGGTGGTCATCACCCCGCGCCACGGTCTCTACGTGGCCGACGTCAACGTGCCCGACCTGGAGCAGCTCAGCGAGATGCGCCTCACGCTGGAGGGACTCAGCGCCCGGCTGGCCGCCCAGCGCGCCAGCGACGACGACCTGGTCGTGCTCGAAGCCTTGCGCCAGGAGCAGGCCAACACCCCCGCCGATGACAAGCGCCGCCTCTTCGACGTAGACCACCGCTTCCACCAGGCGGTCGCCCGGGCGGCCCACAACAAATACCTGGCCGACTCGCTGGAGCGGCTCTTTGGCCTGTCGCAACGGCTCTGGTATCTGGCCCTGCCGCGCCTGGGTTTCTTGCCGTCGGCCGTCGAAAAACACCTGGAGCTGGTAGAAGCCATCGAGACCGGCGACGGCGACCGGGCCGAGGCCATCATGCGTGAGCACGTCCTGGCCTTCTACGCCCAGGTACGCCAGGTGCTGGAAGAAGAATAACCTTTGCAGGGCAAAATGGCATTTTGCCCTACTTGTTTTGACGAAGGAGCGAACCATGTCCCAAAACCAGCTACTTTATCTCTCCCAGGCCGACGTCGAGGCCGTAGGCGTGACCATGGCCGAGGTCGTCGAGGCCCTGGAAACCGCCTTCCGCGAGAAGGGCGAGGGCCGCGTCGAGATGCCGCCCAAGCCCGGCATCCACCCTGGCGGCGGCGACAATTTCATCCACGCCATGCCGGCCTGCATCCCGGCCCTGAACTCGGCCGGGGTCAAGTGGGTCAGCGGCTTTCCCGGTAATCCCAAGCGCGGCCTGCCCTACATCACCGGCCTGCTGATTTTCAACGACGTCGAGACCGGCCTGCCCCTGGCCGTGATGGACTGCGTGTGGATCACGGGCAAACGCACCGGCGCGGCGACGGCGGTCGCGGCCAAGTACCTGGCCCAGCCCGAATCGTCCGTCGTCGGCGTGCTGGGCTGCGGCGTCCAGGGCCGGACCAACGTCGAGGCGCTGGACGTCCTCTTTCCCCTGGAGCGGGTGCTGGCCTACGACGTGGACAACAAGGCCGCCCAGTGTTACGCCGAAGAGATCCGCGCCCGCTTTGGCCTGGAGGTCGTCGTGGTAGACGCGCCCCGCCAGGCCGTCAGCGGCTGCGACCTGGTCGTCACCGCCGGGCCGATCCTCAAGAAACCCCACGCCACCATCCAGGCCGGCTGGCTGGACGCCGGGGCCTTTGCCTCGCTGGTCGATTTCGACTCCTACTGGCAGCCGGCGGCCATGCAGGAGGCCGACAAGTTCTGCACCGACGACCACGCCCAACTGCGCTACTACCAGAGCGTTGGCTACTTCCAGGGCATCCCGCCCGTCCACGCCGACCTGGGCGAGCTGGTTACGGGCCAGAAGCCGGGCCGCGAGACGCCCCGGGAGCGGACCATGACCGCCAACCTGGGCCTGGCCCTGGACGACATGGCCGTCGCGCCGCTGCTCTATCAACGCGCCGTCGAAAAGGGCATCGGCACCTGGCTGCCCCTGTAGGGCAAGTTAGAAACTTGCCCCACGACAGGTGGGCATCATCGTGAACCCGCAAGCGCTCGCCGAGTTCGTCACCAGCGCCGTCCGCCGGCTGGTGGCCGAGGCCCAAACCGAGACCGAGTATCGCCGGCCGCTGGTCGCCTTTGCCGCTGCCGGCGATCCACGTTTTGCCGACCTGCGCCGCGTCACCGAGCCGAGCCACCTTCTGCCCGCCGACCTGCTGCCAGGGGCGCGCTCGGTCGTCTCGTTCTTCCTGCCCTTCGCCCCCTGGGTGGTCGAGGCCAACGCCCGGCACCGGGAGCAGGTGGCCCGCGAGTGGGCTGTGGCCTATGTTGAGACCAACGCCCTCATCGGGCGCATCACGGCCCATCTGATCGAC
>CAYLZO010000053.1:0-24324 GCA_964387775.1 uncultured Anaerolineaceae bacterium | reverse complement strand
GCCGAAAGTTGGGGCTTTCGAAGTACCCTGCGGGCCGCCACGAGCGTAGGGATGGCATCCTGCCTTTGGCTTCTGCTTCGAATACCCAGTTGGGATACAAGTTGCCAAGCGGTCTCGGTTGAGGTATAATGTAGCCGGTCGACCGAGAGACCTTCGGGGCAGGGTGCAATTCCCGACCGGCGGTAAGGCCCCCGACCGGGGCCGAGCCCGCGAGCGCCCATCTCTGCTGCCAGGGGCAGCGGAAATCGGGAGCAGATCCGGTGCAAAGCCGGGGCCGACGGTAGAGTCCGGATGGAAGAGGGTGGTTGGCGCGGAGTGCAGCACGGAGGTTGTGCGCGCGATTGGAAAGTGCCCCGAAGGCCATGCGCCTTCGGGGTTTTTGTATGGACTGAGCGGCGCGTGGGGCAAATTGTCAATTTGCCCTACATTCCCTCAGTTTGTTGGAAAAGTATGTGACAATGACGGAAACAGCATTGGAACGTCAAAAAGGGCAGCACTACGCGGGGCCAAAGATCGAGATCCTGCTGGTGCCGGTGGCCATGTTAGTCTTGATTGGCCTCTGGCACCTCATCGCGCGGCTGGGCGACTATCCGACCTTTTTGCTGCCGGCACCCCGCCAGGTCTGGAATCGGTTCGTGGCGGTGCTGGCCGACGGCACTCTCTGGTTCCACACCTCCGTGACGCTGATCGAGATCCTGGGCGGGCTGGCCCTGGGGCTGACGGCGGCCATGCTGCTGGGCTACCTGCTGGCCAAGTTCAAACTCGTCGAGCGCTTCCTGTCGCCCTACATCGTCGCCAGCCAGTCGGTGCCCATCGTGGCCCTGGCGCCGCTGCTCATCGTCTGGTTCGGCTTTGGGCTGATCTCCAAGATGCTGGTCTGTGCCCTGACGATTTTCTTTCCGGTGCTGATCAACACCATCGTCGGCCTGCGCTCGGTGGAAGAGGACCTGATGGACCTGATGCGTTCCTTGCAGGCTAGCCGCTGGCAGATCTTTTGCTACCTGGAGGTGCCGGCGGCGCTGCCGGTGCTGCTGGGGGGGCTCAAGGTGGGCGTGACGCTGTCGGTCATTGGCGCCGTGGTCGGCGAGTTTGCTCAGTCGGACCGGGGGCTGGGCTTTTTGGTGAACCTGGCCAATCGGGGCCTGTTCGACACGCCGCTGATGTTCGTCGCGCTATTCGTGCTGATGACCATCGCCCTGGGCCTCTACGGCCTGGTCTCGGCGGCCGAGGCGCTGCTGCTCGACTGGAAGCGGCAGGGCTGACGGGGGCGGTTTCGGTGCGACGGGGTGCGTGGCTGGGGGCAGCGGGCGTGTTGATGGAGGCCGTCTACCTGGCCGTAACCGTCCGGCTGCCTTGGTGGCGCTACGGCGGGCGATTGACCTTCTGGTCCCGCGTCTTGGGTGAGAAGTGGCCGACGTTCTTCCTGTGCCTGGGCGGCGTGGGCTTGCTGGTGGCCGCCTACCTGGTGGGCTGGCGGCTGGTGCGGCGGGGACTGGCCTCGCGGCGCGTGGTCTGGGGCGGAGCCATCGTCTTTGCTCTGACGCTCTTTTGGCTGCTGCCCATCACCTCGGACCTGTTCAACTATTTGGTCCAGGCCCACCAATTTACCGACCTGGGTCGCAATCCGCTGCTGGAGGCGCCCCGGGCCGTGGGGGAGGACGCCTTCTGGACGAACTATCCAACGGCCTACATGGCGCAGCCGTCGGCCTATGGGCCGGCCTGGGTTCTCTTGTCGGCACCGGCGGCCCCGGGCGGGTCGAACGTGGCCGGCGGGCTGGCCTACCTGAAAGGGCTGGCGGCCATCGGCTACCTGGGCAGCGCCTGGCTCCTGGAGCGCCTGCTCCGCGAGACGAGACCGGCGTTGGCCCTGGAGGGCCTCTACCTCTTTGCCTGGAATCCGCTGGTGGTGGCGATGGCCGTGGGCGACGGCCACAACGACGTGGTGATGATGGCCCTCGTCCTGCTGTCGCTGTGGCTGGTTGGGCGGCGGCGGTGGACGCTGGCCGGCGGCGTGCTGGCCCTCTCGGCGTGGATCAAGTACGTGAGCCTTTTGTTCGTGCCCCTCATCCTGCTCTACGCCTGGCAGCAGCGGGCGCAGCGTGAGGGCGAGGGGCTGTGGCCGGTCGTGGCCCGGGGCGGGACCGGCCTGGTGGTCGTGTCGGCGCTGGTCTGGCTCCCCTTTGGATCGCCGGCCTGGGCCGCCGGGGCGGCGGAGCGCCTCCTTGAGCCGACGAGCCCGGTGGCGGCGACGACTGCGCTGACCTTCTGGGGGCTGAGGATCGGCTTGCTGGCCTTTGCTGCCTGCTACACACTATGGCTGCTGCGGTCTGTTCGGCGAGGGTTGGGCTTCGAAGGGCTGTTGGAGTGGACATTTCTGATTTCCCTGGCGGCTTTTCTGCTGGGGGCGGTGCGGAGCCAGCCCTGGCACTTGCTCTGGCCTGCCACGCTGGCCGGGCTGTCGACGCGGCGGTGGGCCTGGCCCGTCGTCGTGGCGCTGTCGGCCTTGATGCTGGCTGCCCAGATCTGGGTCGAGTGGGGGGCGCCGGGGTTGGGCGCCGGAATCTGATGGAGGGAGAATGATGAAGGAAAAATGGGTAACTGTGTTGTTGAGTGTTGGCCTTGTCCTCGGCCTGGTGCTCGGCTGTGGGCCGGTGGGCGGGGATGTTTCGCCGCAGGCGGTGACGCTGGCCATGGGCTTTGTGCCCAACGTCCAGTTTGCGCCGTTCTACGTGGCCGTCGAAAAGGGCTATTTCACGGAGGAGGGCATCGAGATCGAGTTCGACTATGGCTGGGAGACCGACCTGCTCAAGCTGGTGGGCAGCGACGAGCTGCAATTCGCCATCGCCAGCGGCGACCAGGTCATCCTGGCCCGCAGCCAGGAACTGCCGGTGGTATACGTGATGAACTGGTACCGGCGCTTTCCGGTGTGCGTCATGTCGCTGCCCGAGGCGGGGATCGAGCAACCGGCGGATCTGGCCGGCAAGCGCGTCGGCACGCCGGCGACCTACGGCGCCAGCTACATCGGCTGGCGGGCGCTGCTGGCCGAGACGGGCCTGGCGGAAGGCGACGTGGAGCTGATCTCCATCGGCTACACCCAGGTGGCGGCCCTGTCCGAGGGCCAGGTGGACGCGGCTCTCTGCTACGCCATGAACGAGCCGGTGCAGATGGAGGCGACGGGCCAGCCGGTCGACGTCATCTATGTGGCCGACTATGCCAACCTGGTGTCCAACGGGCTGATCACCAACGAGACGTCGATCCGCGAGCGGCCCGAGTTGGTGCAGGGCATGGTCCGGGCCTCGCTGCGGGGGCTGGCCTATACGCTGGAGCATCCCGACGAGGCGTTCGAGATCTCGCTCCAGCACGTGCCCGAGGCCACCGGCGACGCCGAGGCGGAGGCCGTCAACCGGGCCATCCTCCAAAAGTCGGTCGAGTTTTGGCAGGCGGGGCCTGGCGAGTTGGGCCGGTCGGTGGAGGCTGAGTGGCGGGCCTCGCAGCAGATCATGGCCGAGATGGGGCTGGTCGGCGGCGACGCCGACGTAGGCGAGATGTTCAGCAACGAGTTCGTGGTCGAGGTCGTGCCTTAGCGTGGAGCCGACGCTGGTCGCCGAGGGCATCCGCCACGTCTATCGCGGCGGTCAAGGCCAACTGCTGGCCCTGGACGGGGTGGGCCTGGCCGTGGGCGAGGGCGAGTTCGTGGCCATCGTCGGTCCTTCGGGCTGTGGCAAGAGCACGCTGCTGCGCATCCTGGGCGGCCTGCTGCTGCCGACGGAGGGACAGGTGCGCCTCGACGGCCGGACTTTGTCGTCGCCGAGGCGGCAGGTGGGGTTCGTCTTTCAGGACGTGAACCTGATGCCCTGGCGGACGGTGCTGCGCAACGTGACGCTGCCGCTGGAGGTGGCCCACGTGTCACAAGCCCGGGCCGAGCGGCGGGCGCGAGAGCTGCTCGATCTCGTCGGCCTGGCGGGCTTTGAGGGGGCCTATCCCCGCCAGTTGTCCGGGGGGATGGCCCAGCGGGTGGCCATCGCCCGGGCGCTGGTCGCCGACCCCGAGGTGCTGCTGCTCGACGAGCCCTTTGGCGCGTTGGATGCGCTGACTCGCGAGCAGTTGAACCTGGAGCTGTTGCGCATCTGGCGCACGCGAAAGGTGACGGCGGTGCTGGTGACCCACAATCTGCGGGAGGCGATTTTTATGGGCGACCGGGTGCTGGTCATGTGTCCCCGGCCGGGGAGAATCTGTGCCGAGGTGCCGGTAGATCTGCCCCGGCCGCGCACGTTGGAGGTGATGTACACCGAGTTCTTTGGTGCGCTCTCTCGCCGGGTGCGAGAGGCCATAAGCCAGAGTCAAAATCAAAGGTAGTGGTTACGTGAAAATGCTGAGAATGATGGGGGGATTGCTGCTGGGGATGCTCGTCGGTGCCGGGCTGGTGCTGCTCTTTGTGCCCCGCAGTGGAGACGAGACGCAACGCCTGATCCAGGCCCGCGTGGATGCCATCCGGGGGGAGGGAAAGCGGGCAGCCGAGACCCGCCGCCGGGAATTGCAGGCCCAGTTCGAGGTCCTGACGCAGCCCACAGTAGGAGCCTCGTAGAGCTACACCGTTCTTGTTGGTTCCGTGTAGTTCAAAGTAGGACTAATGTCCTATGGAAGGTCGTGCTACTCTGTGCTATACTTTGAGCGTTCGGGCAGCAGCGGTTGGGAGGCAATAGCCCGCTGCAGCAAAAGTGACACGCCAACGCTCGCGCCGGCCCGCAGGGTGCTACGCTGAATGTGCCATCTGCCCGGAGCAATAGGGCCTAGGGCCTAGCCCATGGAATCCTGGCATATTGAGCAAGGATTTTGTGGGCAGCGTTTCGCCCTTTTGGTTCCGGCTTGTCCGGGTTAGGTGTGGCTTTTGGCAACTGCCCTTCGCTCATAACAACGGTCATAGAGCTATTGGAGGCGCACGATGCCTGCAACAACGACCAATCCAACGGACCAGCAGCCTTTTTTGACGCCGCAGGAGGTCTCTGACCTTCTGCGGGTTTCTGTATACACCGTGAGGCGTTGGATCAAAGAGGGCCATCTGCCCGCCTACAAAGTGGGTCGCGGCTGGCGGGTTAGCGAGTCAGAGATCGGGCGCTGGCTGGAGCAAAACCAGTCACCGGCAGCGCCCCAAGCCTCATAGGTCTGCGATGGGGTCCTGGAATCGCGGCTTGAAAGCGTTCACCCTGGTCTGGATGGGCCAGGTACTGTCCTTGCTCGGCAGTGCCATGAGCTGGTTTGCCTTCACCATTTGGGCCTGGCAGGTTACGGGTGAAGCGACAGCCCTGGCCCTGGTCTCTTTTTTCTCTTTTGGGCCGACCCTCTTGTTCAGTCCCCTGGCCGGGGCCCTCGTGGATCGCTGGAACCGCAAACTGGTCATGATCCTCAGCGACCTGGCAACGGGGGCGGGTACGGTCGCCGTTTTGTTGCTCTATTTGTCTGGCCAGTTGCAGATCTGGCACATCTATGTCGCGGCGATGGTGGCCGGAGCTTTTCAGGCCTTCCAATTTCCGGCCTATTCGGCGGCGATGACCATGATGCTGCCCAAGGAGCACTATGCCCGGGGGCAGGGGATGCTCGGCTTGGCGACGTCGTTGTCCGGCATTCTCGGCCCGCTGTTGGGCGCTGCCCTGTTGGGATTCGCCGGCTTTGCCGGCGTCATGATGGTAGACATCTTTACCTTTGTGTTTGCCGTGGGGACGCTGCTCCTGGTTCACGTTCCGCAGCCGGTGTCGATAGCGGTCGAAGACCAGGGCCTGGGAGGGCTGCTGCAAGGGTCGGTCTATGGATTTCGCTATATCTTTGAGCGCCCCAGCCTGCTGAGGTTGCAAGGGCTGTTTGCCGCCGGCAACCTGCTCAACGCCGTGGGCTACACGCTGCTGCCGCCCATGATCCTGGCTCGCACCGGCGGCAGCGACACCGTGTTGGGCACCGTGCAGTCGGCTGGGGCTATCGGTGCCACGGTCGGTGGCGCATTGCTGATCGTGTGGGGCGGCCCCAAGCGTAGGATCCACGGCGTGCTGGCGGGCTGGGCCCTTGCCAGCCTATTTGGCCGCGTGTTTCTCGGGCTGAGCGGCACGCTGCTGCTCTGGTCCTCGGCGAGCCTGCTGGCCGGCCTGGTGGCTCCTTTTATCGAAGGCTCTGACCGGGCTATCTGGCAAGCCAAGGTCGCGCCGGACGTCCAGGGCCGCGTCTTTGCGACCAAACACCTGCTCTCCGAAGTGACGGCGCCCCTCGGCATGCTGCTGGCCGGCCCGCTGGCGGATCGGGTCTTTGAGCCGGCTATGATGGCAGATGGGAATCTGGCCGGCAGCTTGGGCGGCTTGATGGGAACCGGACCGGGGGTCGGGATGGCCCTCCTCCTGGTCTTGGTGGGGGGGCTGGAGATTGCCCTGACCCTGGGTGCCTACGCCCTTCCCCAGGTGCGCAACGTGGAGGCCCTGCTCCCAGATCACGGCGCGGACGCGGTCTCGTCCGCGTCGCCAGCGGCTGGGATGTTTTGAGCGGGCCGCTGCTGCCATCTGGGTGGCCCCCGTCGGCTCGACAGGGGAGTGACCGATGCTAATCGCAATCGTCGTGGTCGTGGTGTTGGTGTTGGTCGCCGTGGCCCTCTATGTGGAGATCTATTTCTACGAAGGCGTCCACCTGGGGTCTTGGGTCCAGGCCAGGCTCTACGACCAATGGGCCGACCGCTACGACCAGGACAAGGCCGAAAGCCAGCGCCACGACGCCGATCTCCTGGTCCGGCCCCTGCGCCAGGCGTTGGCCGGCGTGCCCGAGCCCTTTGTGCTCGACGTGGCGACGGGGACGGGACGCTTGCCCGACGCGTTGTTGTGCGAGCCGGGGTTCGCGGGCCGCATCGTCGCCCTGGACATCTCGGAGGGGATGCTGGCCTGTGCCGCGTCCAAGCTGGCCGCCCACGGGGACCGGGTTGCGTTGATGCAGCATGGGGCGCTGGGTCTGCCGTTCCCGGACAATACGTTTGACGCGGTCAGTTGTTTAGAAGCCCTGGAGTTGATGGCCGGTGTGGAAGAGCCGCTGGCCGAGCTGGCGCGGGTGCTGCGGCCCGGCGGCGTGCTGCTCACGTCGCGGGGCTGTGAGGCATCGGGGCGGGTGGGCCAGGTGCACAGCCGCGAAACATTCGAGACGCTGTTGCACGATTCGGGCTTTGAGCGGGTAGAGATACTGCCCTGGTGGAAGATGTTCGACCGCGTTTGGGCGCGCAAGCCGGGCCAGTCACCTGTAGCTGGTCCCCGCTCGCTGGCCGATGTGCTCAGTTGTCCGGCTTGTGGGGAGCTAGCACTCGGGGCCGGCCAGCCCGGGGCGCTACGCTGTGGCCGGTGTGGGGCTGGCGTGCCGATCAGCCCGGAGGGGATCGTCTTGTATGGGTCCAAAGTTCGTCGATAAGGGGATCAGGTGCCGAGGCCATGAGTCTTGAGGTCCAGATCGCCCACCGCCTGGACGAGATCGGCCCGGAAGCCTGGGACGCCCTGGGCAGCGACCGGCCCTTTGCCAGCTATCGCTGGTACCGCTACGGCGAGGCGGTGCTGAGCGACGACGTGCCGGTCTATGTCGTGGTCTGGCAGGGTGAGACGCCAGTGGCGCGGGCCGCCTTTTGGCTGCGGAGAAACGAACCGGTTCCCATATCGTCGAGGGGGGTGCGCGGCCTGGTCGGCGCCATTATGCGGCGCTGGCCGCTCTTGATCTGCCAGGCGCCGCTGGCCGACGCGGCCGGCTTGATCTTGCCCGAGCCTCCGCTGCGCGACGAGGCCCTGGCGGCCATCGGCCACGCGGCCCTGGCCCAGGCCCGGCGACACGGCGCCTCTTTTGCGCTCTGCACCTACCTTGGCCCCCAGGCCGCCGGGTTGGTCGGGTGGCCTGCGGCCTTTGTGGCCGGCGAATTGCCCGAGCCGGGGACCTCTCTGTCCCTGGCCTGGCCCGATTTTGACACCTATATCGGGAGCCTTTCCAGGTCGGCGCGCAAGGACTACCGGCGGCACGGCAACCGCGCCGCCGACCTGGGCATCGAGGTGGTTACGCGGCCGGGGGTGGAAGACGTGGAGCGGGCGCTGGCCCTGTTCCGTAACGTCGAGGGCCGGCACGACGCGGCGCCCGATCCCTGGGCGCGCGCTGCGCTGGGGAACGCCCATCTCGTGGACGCCACCTGGTTGACGGCCGAGGTCGAGGGCCAGATCGTGGGCAGCGGTCTGTTGCTGCGGGATGGCGAGGTCGGCCAGCTCAAATACCTGGGCCTGGACTATGAGGTACAGTACGCTTATTTTCAACTGGTGTACGCGGCGCTCCAGGCTGCTATCGAAAGTGACCTCCGGGTCCTGGTGGGTGGGGCGGGGGCGTACGAGATGAAGCAGCGGCTGGGCTTTGAGCTCGTGGACACCAACTATGTCGTCTTTGCCGGGCGGGGGCCGCTGCTCGGCCGACTGGGTCGACGCCTGGTCTCTGCCGAAGAGGCCAAGGTGCAAGATCCCTATGCGGCTTGACGCGTCGCGGACGTTCAAGAATCGATTCGCGCGGATGCTGTTGTGGGAGTTTGTCCAGAATCTGCCGCTGATCGCCGGATTTCTGGCCGGACTCTGCGCCTGGGGGTCTGGCCGGCCCTGGCTGGCCGTGGTCTCGATCCTCGGCGGCAGCCTCGTCGGCTCGCTGGCGATCTGGGCCACCGAGTCAAAGATTGTTGAGGGCCACCGCGAGCCGTTGCGCGTCGTAGTGGTCAACGTCATCATGTTGTCGGTCTTGATGTTCGTCGTAGTACTTTATTTGACCGCCGGCTGGAGCCGGTGGTGGACCGATCTGCTGGTGGGGGCTGTCGTGGGGGCCGGACTGGGGGGGGCGCAAGATCTGGCGGCCGGGTCCCCGGTTGGCCTGGGGCACAGTGCGGCCTTTGCCCTGGCGTCCGCCGTGGGGCTGGTGGGCGTCCGGTTCCTGGTCGCGAGCCTGCCACTCGGGCTCGCCGTGTTCGTGGTCACTTTGATCCTGACGGTCGTCGTCGTCCTGCTGGACTATGGGCCAGAGGAGGGGGGCTCGGCCCAAGAAGAGATCGGAAACTAGCTGCAACGGTTCGTCCAAACGTTGTCAAGCTTTGAGTTTTGTGGTCTAATAGGGGCGGACCAAGCATTTTGCGCGAAAGAGAGAGAATTTGATGTTTCGGGGTGTCTACCAGTTGTTGGCGACGTTGGGCCTGATCCTCGGCTACTATGTGCTGGACGTGTGGCTGATGCGCCGCTACGATCCCGCCCGGCCGGAAGGCAGCAGCCGGAGTTGGACCTGGACCTTGCTGTCCGCCGTTCTGGCCCTAATCGTGGTCGTCCAGCCCCTCGTTCTGCCCGGCATCGGCTTCTACACCGACGCCTGGTGGGGCTTGGCTATGCAGATCGCCGGCCTGGTGCTGATCGGCGCCGGGTTGGCCTTGAACTGGTGGGCGCGGATCCACCTGGTGCAGTTTTTTGGCGAGCGGGTAGAGTTGCAGGATGGGCAATATCTGGTCGAGACCGGTCCCTATGCCTACGTCCGCCATCCGATCTATACGGCGTTTTTCCTGTGCATCGGCGGCTTGCTGCTGGTCAACCCGGCGTTGACCACGCTGGCGGTCACGATTTACTTTCTGCTCGATTTCCCCCGCGCCGCCCACAAGGAAGAAGTTCTGCTGAGTGCAGAGTTGCCGGGCTACGAGGCCTATATGGCCCGCACACCTCGATACTTTCCGAACATTGGCCAGATCTTTCGAGTGGAGCGTTAGGTGAATCATGGATGCCGAAACTTTTCGAAACTTGCCTACCGATAACGTAGCTCGGTTGGTGCGCCAGGCGGGCGACAAAGTCGTCGTCTTTCCCATCAACGGGACCCGCCGCTGGTTCCTGCTGGAGCACGCGCCCTCGCCAGAGGTGGACTGGCTGGCGACCTACATCGAGGTGGCCGGTCGGCGCCACGTCGAACTCTATCGGCTCTTTTTCGACCACGGCGTGCACACCCTCGTGACGCCCATCTTTGGCCCGGACCTCCTGGAGCGGGGTGGGGGCTACATGCGTGTTTTCGCCGAGGGCCTGGCCCAGATCGCCACCGGGGCCGAGTTTGTGGATTTCTACGATGCCCACGAGGTGCGCGTCCGATTTTATGGCGATTATCGCAAGTTCTTTGCACCCACGGAGTATGCCTATCTCTCGGATCTCTTTGACGAGGCGACGGAGCGGACCCGGAAGCACCAGCGATCCCGGCTCTTCTTTGGCGTGTGCGCCCACGACGCAACCGAGACGGTGGCCGATCTTTCGGTCACCTACTATGCCAAGAGGGGGCGAGTGCCCGGCCGGAAGACGTTGGTCAAGCTCTACTACGGCGAGGACGTCAGCCCGGTCGACCTTTTTATCGGATTCGACAAGTTCTGTGCGTTCGACATGCCGCTCATTGCCACAGGAAACGAGGATCTCTATTTCACGGTCAGCCCTTCGCCTTATATGACGCAGCGGCAGCTTCGGGACATCCTGTACGATCATCTCTACGCTCGAAAGGGAGGGGAACCCGATTATGAGGCCATGGGGCCTGACGATTGGCAGCGAATGAAGACCTTTTATCAGCTCAATCAGGACAACACCCTGGGGATCGGCACGAGACAGGGACAGATCTGGTATCCCCAGGGACAGGTCAAGCAACCGGCCGCCTCTTAGGCTTTCGTCGCCGTTGGTTCGACACTATCCGGGCAAACATTGACCGGGCAAAACAAGGAAGAAGCATGAATCTCAGACACAAAGCCCGTGACCTGGTACAGAACTTGGATTGCCACATAGGACCCAGCTCCTACGACGTGGCCTGGATGGCCCGTGTGCCGTCGCCAAACGGCAGTGGCCCGCGCTGGCCGGGCCTGGTTGACTGGCTGCTCGAACATCAATGGCCGGATGGCAGTTGGGGCGGGCGCATCCCCTACTACCACGATCGCATCCTGTGCACGCTCGCAGCCATGATCGCCCTCAAAGAGCGAGGGGCAGGGTGGGACGTTCGGCGGGCCATCCAGTCGGCCGAACGATACATCTGGAACAGCATGCACTTTTTGCACTATGACCCCATCGAGCTGGTGGGATTCGAGTTGATTCTGCCCACGCTGCTCGCCGAAGCCCGAACGGCCGGGGTCGACTTGCCGAGGCATTCCTGTGGCTATGGGAGTATCCGGGCCGCCAAGTTGCGCCTATTGCCGATGGATCTGCTCTACGAGCCCGGTACGTCCGTGGCATTTTCGATAGAATTCATGGGAAAACGCGTGGACTCGGAGCGGTTGAACTGCTTGATAGGGGCCAACGGGGCCGTCGCCAATTCCCCGGCCACGACGGCCTACCTCGTCACCCGCACCGTTGGGGGGGCAGAGGAACTGAACTATCTGGAGTCGATGTGCAGGCTGCCGGGCGGGGTGCCCTCCTTCTATCCCTTTCGCACCTTCGAGGCGGTCTGGGTCCTGGAGCATCTGGCTTTTGGTGGCCTGGACCTGGATGGCGATCTCGTGGACCCTGCCCTCTGGCAGGAGTTGCAGGCGGCGCTGGACGTGGGCCAGACAGGCGTCGGCATCGACCCGCTCTTTGGCATCAACGATGGGGACACGACGTCGGTGACACTGCACACCCTGGCCCGGGGGGGGCAAGCGGTGGATCCCATGGTGTTGCACAGCTTTGAGGCCCCTGACACCCGCGTTTTTCGCACCTTTGAATTCGAGCGGAACGTCAGCGTGGTGACCAACGCCCATGCTTTGGAGGCCCTTTTCTATATGCCCGACTATCCCGACCGCCAGGAGGTCTGGGATCGGATCGTGACCATGTTCCTGGCCAGCCAAAAGTACCAGTCGTATTGGATTGACAAGTGGCACACGTCCCCCTACTATGCCACGGCGCACGTACTGGTCAGCCTGATCACGACCCAAGAGCCGCTTCTTTCCGAATGCCTCCATTCTATTGACTGGATCCTGCACACTCAGCACGATGACGGTTCGTGGGGCTTTTTTGGCCAGGGCACCGCTGAGGAGACGGCCTACGCGCTTTTGGCCTTGCTCCACTATCACAGAAACGTGCAGCGGATGGATGCCGACATCCTGAAAAAGGGAGCCTCTTACCTCTATCCCAGGATCGAGGCGGAGTCGGTCTATCCCGAACTGTGGATTGCCAAGACGTTGTACGCGCCTGGGAGTATCGTCCAGGCGGCGATCCTGGCGGCAGCCATCCTGTATCAGGATACGTTCGGTCGCGGCCCCGAATAGACGATAGGCAGGAGAGCGATGGGAGCTTTTTTTAGGCGGCTCGTTGACATCCGGACAGGCGATCCAGAGGAGACCCGGCGCCGGCGACTACTCAATATCCTCCTCGTGGGGATCGGAGCGGCGACCCTGCTCATCCTCCTTTTCGTCGTGGTCTATGCCCTTCTCGACCTGGCACCGACCCCGGAGGACGTGCTCTATCCTCTGGTGGGCTCGTTGGTCATGCTGGTCGGCATCCTGGTCATCTATTTCATCAATCGCTACGGCCGGGGCTGGGTGGCCGCTTCGCTTTTCCTGCTGCTGGTCACCGTGGCCGGTGGTCTGACCGACCCCGATCTGGAGCAGGTGGTCAACGGCCGGAGCCTGGCCGTCTTTGTCATCCCCATCGTTATGGCCAGTGTTCTGCTGCCGCCCTGGGCCAGCTTTGCCCTGGCCGGCGTGGTGAGCCTCTTCATCTCGGTCATTGGGCTGGCCATCAACATCGTGCCCAACGTCTTTGCGGTGGCCATCTTTTTCGTCATTGCCCTGGTTTCTTGGCTCTCGGCCCGGAGCCTGGAGCGGGCCCTGGCCGACCTGCGGGCCATCAACCTCGAACTCGACCAGCGGGTGGACGAGCGCACCCGGGACCTGGCCGAGGCCCTGGCCCGCGAGCACGCCGAGTCGAGCAAGAACCAGGCCATCCTCGAGGGCATCGCCGACGGCGTCATCGTCTTTGACGACGACGGGGAGGCTATGGTCGCCAATCCGGCCATCGGCCGCATCCTGGACCTGCCCATGGACAAGATCCTGGGCCACGAGATCGAGGTTTTGATGGCAGGGGAAGTGGACCGGGACGATCAACAGATGATCGTCGAACTCCTGCGGGAGAGGGAGTTGCGCCGCTCCAGCCTCAAGTTCGAGTGGGGTGAAAAAACTCTCTCGGTGAGCTTTGCGCCGGTGCGGGCTGCCTCCGGGGTGGTGACGGGCACGGTCGCCGTCTTTCGCGACTATACGCGGGAGGCCGAGATCGACCGGATGAAGAGCGATTTCGTCTCCATCGTGTCCCACGAGCTGCGGACCCCCTTGACCTCCATCAAGGGCTACCTCGACCTGGTGCTCATGGGGGCCTCGGGGCCGGTGACCAAACAGATGACGAGTTTCCTCAGCATCGCCCGCGACAACACGGAGCGTCTGAACGAGATGGTGGCCGACCTCCTCGACATCTCGCGCATCGAATCGGGCAAGGTGGAACTCGACGTCCAGGTCGTCGACGTCTCACAGATCATCAAACAAACGGCGGAAAGCCTACGGCGCGAGTTCAAGGAACGGGACCTGACCCTTACCCTGGACATCCCGCCCGAATTGCCCGAGATCTTTGGCGATCCGGGGCGCATCGCGCAGGTCTTTATCAATCTCCTCAGCAATGCCTTCAAGTATACGAAGGAGGGCGGCGCCACCGTCCGAGCGCAGGTCAGGCGTAAGGTGCTCCAGATTGACGTCCAGGACACCGGCGTCGGCATCTTGCAGGCAGACCAGGACAAGCTCTTCACCCGCTTTTTCCGGGCCGAGGATGCGGCCGTCCGCCAGCAGCCGGGAACCGGCTTGGGGTTGAACATCACCAAATCCATCGTCGAGCTCCACGGCGGCGAGATCTGGGTGGCAAGTGAGCCCGGGAGGGGGAGTTGCTTCAGCTTTACCCTGCCGTTGCCTGCCGGTTTCATGGACGAGCGGGCTGCCGGGGAGATCGAGACGGAAAAGTTTGTGCCCGAATCTGCGCCAACCGAAAAACGGGTCACCCCATCCCTGCCGGCCGGACCGTGGATCCTGGTCGTGGATGACGACAAGAACGTGGCGGAGCTATTCCGGCATCAACTGGAGAAGGCAGGCTATCGGGTCACAGTGGTGACCCAGGGCAGCCGAGCCGTAGAAGTAGCCCGCCAGCTTCAGCCCGATCTCATCACCCTGGACTTGATGATGGACGTGGATGGGCTGATCATTCTGCGAAAGCTCAAGGCCGATCCGCAGACGGCCGGCATCCCCGTGGTCATCGTTTCGGTCATCGCCGAGCCGGAGAAGGGACTGGCCCTGGGCGCGGCGGACTATTTGACCAAGCCGCTGGACGAAAAGATCCTCCTGTCCAGCGTCCGCCAGGTCCTCGATCAACTGGACGGCGAGTCACGGAACAAGGTCCTGGTGGTGGACGACGAGATTGACATCGTCGGCTGGCTCAAGCACGCTCTCACTCACTTTGGCTTTGAGGTCGCCGAGGCCTACGATGGCGTCCAGGCCCTGGAGGCCGTGGAGGCGGACAGGCCCGATCTGATCCTGATGGACCTCAAGATGCCGCGCATGGATGGGCGAACGGCCATTCGGCGGCTGCGGGAGCGGGAGGACGGCCGGGACATCCCCATCATCGTCCTGTCGGCCAATCCGATAAGCGACGAGTCGGAGCGGGTGCGGATGCTGGGCATGGGCGTCAAAGAGTTCCTGCGCAAGCCGGTGACGGCTGACAAGCTCGTCGAAGAGGTTCAGAAGCACCTGGCCGCTCGATAGCTACAACGGCGGGGTGTTGCCACTCAGCTCGTCATAGACCCGGCCCACGTTGGCCCGCATCAGGTCCGGCCGGTCGTCGGTCCACCACGCGGGCAGTCGGTCCGAATCGAGTACGTCGCCCTTCTCCCATCCCTGGGCAATCAACGCCGCGACCGCTCCCGTAAGTTCCTCCAGATAGCTCCGCAGGCGGGCCACGTAGCTCGTGTCGCACAGGGCGCCGTGGCCGGGCACGACCTCTCTGACCCCCAGGCGCTCGATGGCGCGCAGGGCCTGGATCGTGCCCTCGACGTGGGCGTAGCGCCAAAAGGGCACCCGCCCCTCGAAGACCAGGTCCCCGGCAAAGAGGAGGCCCACGTCGGGTAGGTCGACGATGCTCGAATCGGGCGTGTGGCCGCTCAGGTGCTGGATGACCAGGGGCGTCGGGGGGAGGTCCAGGATCAGCCGCTCGCGGAAGGTCAGCGTGGGATAGACCAGGTCCAGCTCCTCGGCCAGCCAGCGGTCCTCGGGATGTGTCGAGAGCCAGGCGGCGATGGCCACCGGCGAGAGGTCGCGGGCGGCAGCTTCGGCCAGTTGCTCGGCCAGCGCCTCGTGGGCCACCACCGGCGCGTCGAATGCCTGGTTGCCGAACACGTGGTCGTAGTGGTGGTGGGTATTGACGACCAAAAAGACCGGCCTCTCGGTCAGGCCCTCGATGGCCGCCGCCAAATGGCGGCCCCGAGCCGGCTTGTCCAGGGTGTCGATCACGACCACGCCCCGCTCGGTGACGACGAATCCCGCGTTGGCCGTCTCGTTGTCCATCAGGCAGGCAAAGATCCCCTGCCGAAGCTCCTTAATTTCCATCTCGCCCCCTCGATTCATCATTCATTATTGACTGTCCTGCAAAAAGGGCAAGAAGGTACTGTGTGTTGTGTGTGCGCGAAGCGCACACACAACACACAGTACCCCACTGACCTTTTTTCAGTGGATTCATTATTGGTCATCCAGCCGGGCGCCGATGAGGGGCACCAGCATCTCGTCTGGCGTCAGGCCGCCGTGGCGACCCAGGAGCCTCGTCGGCGGCTCCGCTTGCTGCAAGGCGTGGTTGCCCGTGGGCAGCACCAGCAACTCGCCGGCCCGGGCGTAGCTCTCGTCGGCCACGGGCCGGCCCATCAGCCCCGCGTCCAACGCCTCGGCCGAGTCCACGACGACGAACCAGCCCGGGGCGTGCTCTTCCAGATAGTTACGGATCGCCTCGCGCCGGCCGGGACGGGCGTAGACGAAAGCCGCCCGCGATTCGCCCATGACGGGCACCAGCAGGTGGCGGCCCAGCTCGGCGTGTTCCGTCACCGTCAGGATCTGCTCGGGCGGGATGCCGATCTGGCCGTGGTCGGCCGTGATGAGCAGCAGCGTGCCGTCGCGGTCCTCGGCCGGCAGGCGGGTCAGGAATTCGTGCTGCAACAGGTAGTTCACCGTGCGGAATTCGCCGGCCCAGAGGTCGGCGTCGGGGCCGTGGTCGTGGGCCAGCGTGTCGAGCCCGCTCCAGTAGGCGGTGTGGAAGCAGCGCTGGCCCCGCGTCTCGGCCAGGGCCTGGCGCAGTTGGCCCCAAAAGTCGCTGGCGTAGCGGTGGGTGTGGATCTGCGCCACGCCCCGGTAGAGCAGGCCGGTAAAGGCCGATTCGCTGAAAAAAGCGGACAGGGTGGCGTGGGTCGGCACCCCGGCCTCGGCCAGGTGCTGGGCCAGGGTGGGGACGGTGACCAGCTCGTCCACATCCAGGCCGGCGTCCACCAGGGAATCCTGCTGCCGGCTCCAGGCCGGACTCAGGAGGATGGCGTTGGCGGCGACGCCCATCTCGCGCAGGTACATGAAATAGGCCAGCCAGCCGTGTTCGGCCGGCGGCCGGCCGCTGCCCAGGCTGATGAGGGCCGCGTCGGTAGTCGAGGGAAAGACCGAGGTGAGGGGTGTGAGCCGGCCTGCCTCCGCCAGCCTAGAGAATGCCCCGCCTTCGCCCTCGCCCCACATACGCTGGAGCATCCGGTAGCCCAGCGCGTCGAGGACGACCAGGACCACGCGGCGCAGGCCGGGCGCCCAGTCGGCCCAGATCTCGCGGGGCAGGGGCGGCAGCGCGCCGGGCAGCTCGCTGCCCAGGAGCGCGGCGACAGTGGCCGGGACGTTGGCGATGGACAAGCCGCCGTAGTGGGGCATGACCCAGCCCTGGTCGGCGGGCAGTAGGGCGGGCAACGGGCGGTCCAAGATGCTCTGTTCGATCTCTTGTGCGTTCATGCAATTTCCTTTGGGAGTAGCAGTGCCTGGCCTCGCAAGCCCGATCTTGCCTCGGCACAGTTAGCTCTTGAGCAGTTTCTCGACCTCCCGAATCAGGGACGGCAGGTTCGGCCTTGTAAACGAAATCTCTGGTGCTGGCACGCGATGATGCTTGATGTCAGGGGGAACGTGTTTGTGATGGGGATGAGTGGCCGCCAATACGGGATCGTCGGGATGTTCGGTGGGATCGTACCACCATAGCCGTTCTCCGGCGCAGTCCAACTCGTAGCTGTAGCTGCGGATCATGCTGCTGTCCAGGTCGAGCAACTCCCACACAGTAAGCACATAGCCGCCAGCAAAGGTCAGTTGACCTTCCACTTCGGCAGCCAAGGGTCCGATGGTGTAAACAGTAAGTGTCGAAGCATCGATGGCGGGGAATTGATCGGGCAGGCTGGCGATCTGGGCGCAATAGTCTTCAAAGGATGGGAGCACATCACGCCTCGGACGCGGTGATCAAGTGGGGGCGGAGGGAGATGGGCGCACCGGCTTCCGTGCGGCGCACCTCTAGCAATCGCTCTCGCAGGGCTGCCGCGTAGCGTTGCTGCCGTTCCTGGCGCAATTCATAGTAGCCGACCCAGCGGATCAGGTCCCGGCTCTGCTCCAGTTCACCCAATCGGTATAGGGTATAGAGGTCCTCAGAGAGCAGACCGTATTCTTGTTCCATTGCTCGCAACCGCTCGTCCAGGCCGTGAATGTCCTGGAGGATTTCGTCAAGCGTCATGGTTCATGTCCTTTCGGCTTGCCTGCATTCGAATGTCGCTTGCCACCCCAAGTCTGTTCCTGCTTGCAAACACGAAAAACCGCGTTCGGGCTCATTATACTGGAAGTTGGGTGGCCGGTCAAACTGGCTCGGCTAACCCTCAGCCATTCAGAAAGCAAAGCACATAACTGATTGTAAAATCGGCCAATTGCCCGCGCGCCGAATCTGTAGTATAATCGAGGCAGATCCGAAAAAGTCCGAGTCGCGAATGGGAAGTGAGGAGCCTATGGAACAGGTCATGGACCGCGTGGTCGTACTGCCCGCGCCGCTGCCGCCGCTGGAGGTCATCGAGGAATCACCCTGGCCGGAGCAGGGCCAATGGACCTACGACGATTATCTGCGCCTGCCCGACGACGGCAATCGCTACGAGATCATCGAAGGAGTACTCTACATGGTAAACGCACCGGGGTACGATCACCAGTACGTTGTTTCTGAGATGCACTTGCAGATGGGCAACTTTGTCAAGTCCAATCGGTTGGGAATCGTGATGACCGCTCCCTTTGAGATCCATCTCTCTGAGACCAGCCGCCCGGTGCAGCCCGACGTCTTTTTCATCGCCGCAGAGCGCCAGCCTCAGTCCGGCGATCCATACTTTGAGGGCGCGCCCGACTTGGTCGTCGAGGTGATTTCGCCCAGCTCGATCCGCCTCGACCGCTTTGTCAAGTTCGACGCCTACGAGCGGGCCGGTGTGCGCGAGTACTGGATCGTGGATCCCGGCACCCACTCGGTCGAGGTTTACGTCCTGGACAAAGAGAGGGTCTACGCCCTGTTGGGCCAGTTCCGGGGCAGAGAGTCGGTCCGCTCTTTGGTGCTGGAGGGATTCAGTGTGGCAGTGGTCAGCCTCTTTGCCGAATAGTGTTTGGGTGTGTTTCAAATGGGTTAAGAAACGCTCGTAGTGCGCGCTTCAGCGCGCTTTTGCGGCGATGAATCGCCGACTACGAACCCGGGCTCAACTGGAATGAAACACACCCATAGTGTTTCTCTTTCGACAAGAAAAAGGCCGGGTCGCGAGACCCGGCCTTTTGCATTCCTGATTTCCGCCTATTTCCGATGTTTCAGCGCCGCGTGAGCCGCCGCCAGGCGGGCCACCGGCACGCGGAAGGGCGAGCAGCTCACATAGTTGAGCCCGGCCAGGTGGCAGAACTCGATGGAGCTGGGCTCTCCACCGTGCTCGCCACAAATTCCAACCTCCAAGTCGGGCCGGGTTTTGCGGCCCAGTCGCACACCCATTTCCACGAGTTTGCCCACGCCGTCCGGATCGAGCACCTGGAAGGGGTTATTGGGCAGGATGCCGTGCTCGACGTAGTAGAGGAGGAAGTTGCGCTCGGCGTCGTCCCGGGAATAACCAAACGTCATCTGACTGAGATCGTTCGTTCCATAGGAAAAGAAGGAAGCGTACTCGGCCACTTGGTCGGCGGTGACGGCCGCGCGCGGGATCTCGAGCATGGTCCCGAATTTGTAGTCGATCTCGATGCCCTTTTCCTCCATGACCGCCTTGGCCACGGGCACCAGCAGGTCGTTGGCGACCTTCAGCTCGTTGTGGTGGCCCGTCAGCGGGATCATGATCTCGGGGTGGACGTCGATGCCCGCTTTGGCCTTGTTGCAGGCGGCCTCAAAGATGGCCCGAACCTGCATCTGGGTGATCTGGGGCAGGGTGATGCCCAGGCGGATGCCGCGCAGGCCCATCATGGGGTTGGCTTCTTCCAGGTCCTCGACAGCCTGGAGGAGTTTCTCCTGCTCGTCCAGCTTTTTGACCTCGTCGCCGAATTCCATCTCGTCCACGCCCTTGACGCGCATGGTCGTGACCTGGGTCAGCAGCTCGTCCTTGCTGGGCAGGAACTCGTGGAGCGGCGGGTCGATGAGCCGGATGATGACCGGCAGGCCGTCCATGGCCTCGAACAGGCCCTCGAAATCCTCGCGCTGGAAGGGCAGCAGCTTGTCCAGGTGCGCCTTGCGCTCCTCGTCGGTCTTGGACAGGATCATGGCCTGCACAATCGGCAGTCGCTCTTCCTCAAAGAACATGTGCTCGGTGCGGGTCAGGCCGATGCCCTGGGCGCCAAAGGTGCGGGCGCGCTGGGCGTCCTTGGGATAGTCGGCGTTGGTCCAGACCTGCAAGCCCTTGGTGGGAAAGCCCTCGTAGCCCTCGGGCCAGGTGCGGGTGCCTTCCCGGGCGCAGATCTCGTCGGCCCAGCCCAGGAGCGTGATCAGCTCGGTCTGCTCCTCAAAGCTGGGCGCTTCGGTCTCGATCTGGCCCATGAACACCTCGCCCACGGTACCATCCACCGAAATCCAGTCGCCTTCCTTGACGACCTTGTCGCCGACCTTGAACTGGCCGGCGACCAGATCGATCTCGATGGCCTCGCAGCCGACCACGGCCGGCGTGCCGAACTGGCGGGCGACGACGGCGGCGTGGCTGGTGGCCCCGCCCCGGCTGGTCAGGATGCCCTTGGACTGGATCATGCCGTGCACGTCCTCCGGCTTGGTCTCGGGGCGGATCATGATGACGTCCCTGCCGGCCAGGCCCCACTCCTCGGCCAGGTCGGCGGTGAAGGCGGCGACGCCCACGGCCGCGCCGGGCGAGGCGTTGACGCCGCTGGCCAGGTAGGTGCCCTTTTCGCGGGCCTCGTTCTTGGCGTCGGCCTTGAATTGGGGGTGGAGCAGGGTGTCCACGTTCTCGGGGGTGACGCGCCCCACGGCCTCGTCCTGGGAGATGAGCCCCTCGTCGGCGAAATCGACCGCGATCTTGATGGCGGCCTTGGCCGTGCGCTTGCCGTCGCGGGTCTGGAGCATCCACAGCTTGCCCCGCTCGATGGTGAATTCGACGTCTTGCATCTCGCGGTAGTGCTGTTCCAGCTTGTTGCAGATGCCCACGAACTCTTTGTAAACCTCGGGCATGTCGCCGGCGAGTTCCTTGATGTCCTTGGTGTTGCGGATGCCGGCCACCACGTCCTCGCCCTGGGCGTTGAGCAAGTAGTCGCCGTAGAGCGTCTTCTCGCCGGTGGCGGGGTCGCGCGTAAAGGCCACGCCGGTGCCCGAGTCCCAGCCCATGTTGCCAAAGACCATGGTCACAATGTTGACGCCGGTGCCCATGTCGTGGGGGATGTTCTCGCGGTTGCGGTAGGCAATGGCCGGCGCGCCGTTCCAGCTCGAAAAGACGGCCTCGGTGGCCATCTTGAGCTGCTCGACGGGGTCCTGGGGAAAGTCAAAGCCCTTATGTTTCTTGATGATGGCCTTGAACTCCTCGGTCAGGGCCTTCCAATCCTCGCCGTCCAGCTCGGTGTCGTTCTTGACGCCCTTTTTCTCCTTGCGCGCCTCGATGGCGTGCTCGAATTCCTGGTCGGGGATGTCCAGGACCACCGAGCCGAACATCTGCACCAGGCGCCGGTAGGAGTTGTAGACGAACGTCTCGTTGCCGGTCAGCTCGACCATGCCCTTGGCCGTCTCGTCGTTCAGGCCGATGTTGAGCACGGTGTCCATCATACCCGGCATCGAGAATTTGCCCCCGGAGCGGCAGGAAACCAGCAGCGGATTCTGTGCGTCGCCAAATTTCTTGCCTGTTTCTTCCTCGACGGCCTTCATGGCCTCGAGCTCCTGTGCCCACATGCCCTCGGGGAACTGCCCACCTTGCTCCAGGTAGGCGTTGCAGGCCTCGGTGGTGACGGTGAATCCGGGCGGCACCGGCACGCCGATGCGCGTCATTTCGGCCAGGTTGGCGCCTTTGCCGCCCAGCAGCCCGCGGACGCCGTCCCAGCTTCCGGCATATTCCTCAGCTTCCTCGACCTCGCGGAAGAGATAAAGCCACTTTTTTGACATAATTTCAAACCTCCTTCGATTGTTGGTCGCTCGTCGGGTAGACGATCGTGTGGTTACTCAATTGTGATGCCGGGCGCAATTATAATGGGTTTGGGGGGATTTGGCAAGAAAGGAACAGCGGATGGGCAGAAAGCGCGGATCAAAATCCGTCCATTCTGCAAATCTGTTGTTCTATCCCTGGCAGGCTGTCGGAGAAGCGTTTCTACGTTCGTAGTAGGCGCTTTAGCGCCGCAGAAACGCGCTGAAGCGCGCACTACGAACAGCCTCTCCGACAAGCTGCTAGCGGAAGAGCGCCGCTTTCTGCCCGATCCGTGCCTCCTGTGCCTTGACCGCGCAGCAATGGAGCATCGGCGGCAGGTCGTCGAGCGGAAAATAAGCCAGGTCCAGGGTCTCGGGCGAGTCCGTGCGAAGTTCGCCGCCTGTGACTCGCGCCTCGAAAAAGGCGACGATGGGCTGGGCATAGTCGCCGTTGGCGTAGGTCCGGCCAAAGCTCGGATCGCCGTAGGCGCCGATGAGGCGCACGGGCTCGACGCGCAGACCGGTCTCTTCGCCCACCTCGCGGACGATGGCCTGGGTGGCCGACTCGCCCAGGTTCTGGCCGCCGCCGGGAAAGCTCCAGAGGCCGCAGTCGCTGCGCTTTTGCAGCAGGACCCGGCCGTGCTGGTCAGGGATGCAGGCAGCCGTGCCCGGCAGCAGGAGGGGCGCGTGGCCGACGTGAGGGCGCAGCAGGGCGTAATACTCGGCGGTGGGGCCGGCGGGCGGCGTGTACGGGTCGAAGCACGCCTGCTCCCGCCCGGCCAGCAGGTCGGCCCGCATGCGGTGCAGCGGGGGAAAATCGAAGGCGAGATCCTCGGGTTCGACAAAAGCCAGGTCCGAGGCTTCCCCATCCTGGGCGCGGAGCGAGCCGCCTACGACGCGGCATTCAAAAAACGCGTCCCAGCCCTGGATCTGATCGCCGTTGGGGTAGGTGTAGTTCTGGAGATCGGGCGCGGTGTAGAGGCCGACGAGCCTGGTGGGCTCGACCCACAGACCGGTTTCCTCGGACACCTCGCGGACCAGGGCCTCGGTCAGGGATTCGCCCAGGTTCATCGCCCCGCCGGGAAAATCCCAGCCGCCGGTGTCGGAGCGGCGCATGATCAGCACCCGGCCCGCCTGGTCGCGCACGGCGCCGATGCTGCCGATGTGAAAAATGCGGCGCCGACCTACGTGGCGCCGCAGCCAAAAGATGTACGATTCGTTCTGGTTGTCGATACCCATCGACGTCAGCCGCGCTCCTCGCGGACGTAGGGCAGGCCCAGGGCTGCCGGGGCGCCGACGCGCTTGCGGAAGGCTTCGAGCCAGGTGATCAGCACCAGGACGACGATGGTGAACAGGTAGGGCAGCATGCCCAGGAAGGCCGCCGGGAGGGTTGTGCCCGCCGCCTGGAGGCGGAACTGGATGGCGTTGACGGCGCCAAAGAGCACGGCGCCGACCACGGCCCGCCAGGGGTCCCACGTGGCGAAAATGACCAGGGCGATGGCGATCCAGCCCCGGCCGCCGGTCAGGTTCTCGGTCCAGCCGGGGGTGTAGGCCAACGAGAGGTGGGCGCCGCCCAGCCCGATGAGCATCCCGCCGAAAATGGTGTAAACGTAGCGGGTGCGGCTGACGTTGACGCCCATGGCGTCGGCGGTGGCCGGATTCTCGCCCACGGCGCGCAGGTGCAGGCCCGGCCGCGTCTTGTAGATGTAAAAAGCGGCGGCCGGTACGACCAAGTACATGGCGTAAACCAGCGGGTCCTGCTGGAAGAGCGCCTTGCCCAGGACCGGGATCTCGGACAGGAGGGGAATGGCGACCTTGGTGAACTTGGGGCCGACCTCGCCCACCAGGGGCTTGCCGCCCGGCCCCAGCCGCTGGCCGAGAAAGCTGGCCAGTCCGGTGCCAAAGAGGGTCAGCGCCAGGCCGGTGACGACCTGGTCGGTGCGGAAGGTGATGGTCAAAAAGGCGTGGATGGCGGCCAGCAGCCCGCCGACGAGCATGGCCACGGCGATGCCCGCCGCCAGGGTCTCGGCGTGATAGGCCGCGGCAAAGGCCGACATGGCGCCCATGATCATGATGCCTTCCAGCCCCAGGTTGAGGATGCCGGCTCGCTCGGTGAAAATCTCGCCCAGGGTGGCAAAGACCAGCGAGGTGCCGGCCTGGATGGTGACGGTCAGGATAGAAACAAGTAGGGCTAGGTCCACAGTGCTTCCCAAATAGGTCGATCTGAGCTCTGATGGGTTATGGCAGCCAATTAATGGGTGGCTGCATAGACGAGTACTTCTTGTTCCAGTCGATCCTTCAGGCGATCTTTTTCTTTCTCCAGATCGTAGCGGGCCTGCAGATTGATCCAGAATCGCTCTGAAAGGCCAAAGTAGCGCGACAGACGAAGGGCAGTATCAGGCGTGATGGCTCGTTTGCCCCGGATAATTTCGTTTACGCGTTGCTGGGATACACCAATGTCCTTGGCCAGGCGATGCTGGCTCAGTTCCAACGGCTTTAGGAACTCTTCTAGCAGGATTTCGCCTGGGTGAATCGGTGCTAGTTTGTTCTCACTCATGCCGGGCTCCTAACACTACAACCGCACTTCCGCCTACCTGTCATTCTGAGCGACCGAAGGGAGCGAAGAATCTCGTTTACATCG
>CAYLZO010000052.1:0-24328 GCA_964387775.1 uncultured Anaerolineaceae bacterium | reverse complement strand
GGCGAGGTGTGCCCCCCATAGTCGCCCGTAGCCTCGTGGATGAGCAGGTCCGCCCCCGAGGCCAGCCGGACGAGGGCCTCGCAGGGCTCGGTGTCGGCCGAGTAGACGATGGACCCGCCCGTTGCCTGGTTTTCAAAGCGCAGGGCCAGCGTCTCGACCTGGCCGTGGACCACGGGCGCGGCCGTGATCCGCACGTCCTCGACCGCCAGTACCTGCCGCTCCTGGCGCAGGGGGACGGGCCGCCACTCGATGGTGAACATGCCCTCCCGTTCGGCCAGGGTGAAGGTTTCCAGCGCCCGGTGGGCCACGTCGAGGGCCTCGGCCGGGCCATAGATGGGCAGGGGCGCCTCGCGCCCGCCGAGCCACAGGCCCTGGACCAGGATCGGCAGGCCGTAGACGTGGTCGGCGTGGCGGTGGGTCAGCACCACGGCGCGGACGTCCTCCCGCGCCACGCCCAGGCGGGCCAGCTTGTGGAGGGGACTTCCTCCGCAGTCAATGGGCACGGCCCAGCCCGGCCCGCGCAGGACAAGGGCGACGGTGTCGTGTTCGGCGTCAGGCACCGAGGCGGCGGTGCCGAGGACGATCAATTCTGCCATGGACTATCCTCCATAGACCCAGACCACGATCTGGGGGGTCAAGTTGGCCTCGACAAAGGCCGCGACGAGCAGCAAGGGGACGACGAGGAAGAAAAAGACCTTGACGAAATCGGCCACGGCGGCCACCAAGCCCTCGCCGACGGTCAGTCCTTCACGGGGTGCCGTGACCGAGGCGCCGATACGCAGGGCAAAGGCCGTGGCGATGACGGCTGCCGGGATTTCAAAAATGCCGTGGGGCAGGATAAAGGCGGCCAGGAAGGTCAGGGCGTCGTAGCCCAGCCAGGCCATCTGCCCGGCGAAAAAGCCGACCAGGCCGATGGGTACCATGAGCATCAGGATGGCCAGGACGCCGAGGCTGATGACGGCCGCCAGCCCGGCCAGCAGGAGCACCTGCACGTTGTGAAAGAGGATGCCCCCGGTGGTCAGCGAGGGCAGGTAGCTCAGGTCGGACAGCGATTCGAAATCCTGCTGGGTCAGGTTTTCGAGGGTCAGCACGCCCTGGGGCAGCGGATACTTGGCGACGTAGGCCCAGCCCAGGAGGCCGGCGGCCACGCAAAAGACGACGACGACGGCCACCGGCATCCAGTTGTGGCGCAGCAGGTAGGGCAGATCGCGGCGATAGACCCTCCCCAGCCAGCGCAGCGGGCGCAGCAACCCCTGGGTTGTGCCCTGATCCCTCAATCCGTCGGGGGGCTGCACGAAAAAGTGCACGAAAAGCTGGCCCATGCGCCGCAGGTTTAGCTCGTCTATCTCGCGGCCCAGGATCTCCTCCCGGTTGAAGGTCTTGACCCCCATGCGGATAAAGATCAGGGTGACGACGAGGAGGCCCGCGGCGATGACCCACAGCGTATCATAGTTGCCCCAGAACATGATGATGCTCTCTCCCTGAATGAGCAGGGCCATGGGCACGATGATAAAGCTGGCCAGCAGGTTGGCAGCCCGCACGCTGGTCGTCTGGCTGGAGACGACGACGGCCCCCGAGACCATGACCAACGCCGAGATGATGTTGAGCAAAAAGATCTGGACAAAGAGCTCCAGGGGCGGCGTCCAGCCGATAGACCAGTAGAGGCCGCCCAGGTAGACGGTGATGCCCAGGAGGCTGCCGAGCAGGGGCAGGGCCGTGGCCGAGATCATCTTGCCCAGGTAGAGCTCCAGGTTGGTGATGGGCATCGACAGGAGGGGCTCCATGCTGCGCCGCTCCTTCTCGCCCACGAACGTCTCCAGGGCGATGACGAGCGCGAACGAGATGGGGAAAAAGCCGACGATCATCAGCAGGAACGGGATCAGACGCTCGCCGATGATGGTCGCGTTACGCTGCTGGACGAAATCGATGGCGGCTTGGGCGGTCCAGTTCATCAGCCAGGGAAAGATGAGGGTCAGGATAACGATGGGCGTGACGATGCGCCAGTCGCGGATGGTGTCGCGCAGTTCGCGCCGGGCGATGATCCAGGCCATGCCCAGCGTCCCCCTCTGTTTCCTCTCTGCACGGGCTGGGGCTGCCCGCCGCAGGGACTCAGCGCTCATGCTCGTCCTCACTCTCTACGATCTGCAAATAGACCTCCTCCAGGCTGCGGGGCACCTGGCTCAGGGTCAGCACCTGGGCGTCCAGGCCGGCCAGCCGGGCCAGGAGCGCGGGGTTGGTCATCTGGGGCGAGGGGGTGCGGTAGCGGAACCAATCCTCGCCCCGGCTCTCGATCTCGACGAGATCGCTCAGGTCGGCGGGGCCAAAGCGGCCGTCCAGGGCCTCGGCCAGCCGCACTTCCAGCAGCGGCGGGCCGAGGAGTTGGGCCTTGAGGCGCGCCGGCGTATCGAGGGCCACGATCTGTCCCCGGCGGATGATGGCGATGCGGTCGGCCAGCATCTCGGCTTCGGCCAGGTTGTGGGTGCAGATGAGCACCGTGCGCTGGTCGCTGCGTAAGTCCAGAATGGCGTCGCGGACCTGCTTGGCGCTGTGGGGGTCCATGGCCGAGGTCGGCTCGTCGAGGAGCAAGAGGTCGGGGTCGTGGAGCATGGCCCGGATGAGGGCCAGCTTCTGGCGCATGCCCTTGGAGTACTCGGCCATCCGCTGCTGGCGGGCGTGGGCCATGCCGAACCGCTCGGTGAGGGTTTCGATGCGCCGCTCGATCTGGACTTCGGAGAGCCCCTGGAGCTGGCCAAAGAAGGCCAGGTACTCGTCGGCGCGCATCCGCAGGTAGAGGCCGGGGAACTCGGTGAGCAGGCCGACGGCCTGGCGCACCTCGCGGGCCTGGCGCACGGTGTCGAGGCCGGCCACCCGGGCCCAGCCCTCGCTCGGCTGGAGGATGGAGGCCAGCATGCGTACCGTCGTCGTTTTGCCCGCGCCGTTGGGCCCCAGGAGGGCCAGGATCTCGCCGGGCGGCACGTGCAGGCGCACGCCGTCCACCGCCGTGAACCAGGTCAGGGCCTGTTCGCCCCGGTCGTGGGGCGGGATCGCCTCTCCACCAGCCGGGGGCAGTGGCTCGCAGCCGCGCTCCTCGCCCCCCGTGGAGCAGGGAAACCGCTTGGTCAAGTTTTCGGTCTGGATCATTAATTCAGGCATTGTTCGCTCGTTGGCTGTCGTTGAGAAACGGGTCATTGTGTGGGGATTATACCAGGTTTCGTGGGGGATGACAATAGGCCGGAGGTCCGGGTTTTCAAAGTAAATCGATCTGGTGGGCCAACTAATGCTCAGAGCGGATGGAACATCCGCGTTGGTGGGTGCCGGATGTGCCATCCGCCACGAGCGCAAGGCAGGCATCTTGCCTTTGCGTTCTGCTTCGAACGCCCGGTCCGAGTGGTGGCCCCAGGCCTGCCCGATGTCCAAAAGCGTTTTGACGAATCTGGGGGGGTGTGCTATACTCAGCCCGTCCACAACCACAAGGAGGAGTTTCTTTCTATGGCAGAAAGGGAGATGACCAAGATCCTGGTGACCGGCGCCGTCGGTCAGATCGGGTCAGAGTTGACGGTCGAGCTGCGGCGGCGCTATGGCGGTGAGAACGTGGTGGCCACCGGGCATAGGACAAAGCCGAGTCCAATTCTGTGCGAGGGTGGCCCTTTTGAATTTATCGACGTCACCCGGCGCGAGACGCTGGAAGACGTCATCGAGTGCTACGAGATCGATACCGTCTATCACATGGCGGCCGTCCTCTCGGCGGTGGGTGAGGAAAAGCCGCACGTAGCCTGGAACGTGAACATGAACGGCCTCTACAACCTGCTCGAAGTGGGGCGCGAGCGGGACCTGGTGCGCCTCTTCTGCCCCAGCTCCATCGCCGTCTTTGGCCCCGATACGCCGCGCCACAACACGCCCCAGGAGACGATCCTGCGGCCGGCGACGATGTACGGCGTGACCAAGGTCAGCGGCGAGCTGCTGTGCAACTACTACGTCGAGCGTTTCGGCGTGGACGTGCGCGGCGTGCGCTATCCGGGCATCATCAGCAGCGAGACACTGCCCGGCGGCGGCACGACCGACTATGCGGTCGAGATTTTCTACAAAGCCATCGCCAATGGGCGATATACCTGTTTCCTGCGCGAGGACACGGTGCTGCCGATGATGTACATGCCCGATTGCATCAAGGGCACCATCGAGCTGATGGAGGCCGACTTTGAGGACTTGCGGCACCACGCCGACTTTAACATGGCGGCCATGAGCTTTTCGGCAGGCGAGCTGGCGGCCGAGATCAAGAAGCATATGCCCGACTTTGAGGTCGAGTACGAGCCCGATTCCCGCCAGGCCATCGCCGATTCGTGGCCGACGTCCCTGGACGACAGCGCCGCCCGCGAGGAGTGGGGCTGGCAGCCGGACTATGACCTGGCGGCCATGACGGCCGACATGCTGGAGGTCCTGGGCAAGCGCCACGCCGAGGGCCGGCTCTATCAGGGCGAAGAGGTCGCCTGCGACTGAGTCCAGGCCCCTATCCTGATACGACCACTATCGAATGAGAGGACGTGGTGCCATAGTAAGTGATAGTGCTACCCGAATGAGAAAAGGAGTAAACAGAATCATGTCAGACAAATTTGAATTTATTCGCGAGGAGGTGAGCGATCTGAAAGACGCGGGCCTGTTCATCAACCTGCGGATCATGGGCTCGCCGGCCGACGCCTGGATGGTCGTGGATGGCAAGAAGGTACTGAACTTTTGCACGAACAACTACCTGGGCCTGGCCAACCACCCCAAGATGAAAGAGGCGGCCGAGAAGGCCATCGAGGAGTGGGGCGTCGGGCCGGCGGCGGTGCGCTCCATCGCCGGCACCCAGGACCTGCACGTCGAGCTGGAGAAGCGGCTGGCCGCCTTCAAAGGCGTCGAGGATGCCCTTTACGTCCAGAGCGGCTTCTGCGCCAACCAGGCCGCCATCTCGCCGCTGGTGGGCCGCGACAAGGCCGCCGGTGAGCAGGACGTGATCTTTTCCGACCGTCTGAACCACGCCAGCATCATCGACGGGGCGCGGCTGTCGGGGGCCAAGATCGTCGTCTATGAGCATTGCGATGCCAAGGACGCCGAGGCCAAGATCAAGGAGAACCTGCCCAAGTACCGGCGCGGGATGTTGATCACCGATGGCGTGTTTAGTATGGACGGCGACGTCGCTCCGCTGGACGAGCTGTACGAAGTAGCGGAAAAGTATGGGGTCATGACCATGGTCGACGACGCCCACGGCGAGGGCGTACTGGGCGGCGGCAAGGGCATCGTCCACCACTTTGGCTTGCAGGGCCAGTTCGACGTCGAGATCGGCACGCTGAGCAAGGCTTTCGGTGTGGTAGGCGGCGTCATTGCCGGCAAAGAAGTGGTGGTGGACTATTTGCGGCAGAAGGCGCGGCCCTTCCTCTTTTCCAGCGCGACCACGCCGCCCGACACCGCGGCCTGTCTGGCAGCGGTGGATCTCCTGGAGGAGAGCTCCGAGCTGGTGGACAAGCTGTGGGCCAACACCGAGTATTTTAAGAAGGGCATGGCCGAGCTGGGTTTCGACACGGGGCGCACCGAGACACCCATCGTCCCGGTGATGCTGGGCGAGGCGCCGCTGGCCAAGGAATTCTCGCGGAAGCTGTTCGAAAATGGGGTATTCGCCATGGCCCTGGGCTTCCCCACGGTGCCCCGGGGGCAGGCCCGCATCCGGGTGATGAACACGGCGGCCCACAGCGAGGAGGACTTGGACATCGGCCTGCGGGCCTTTGAGAAGGTAGGCCGCGAGTTGGGTGTCATCTAGCGGGCTGCCGAACGTACGACGAACGGGGGGTTGCTGCGGCTGACGAAATGAACGTTTCCAGGGGATGCCGCGTTGGTACGTATAGAGTCGGTCGGAAAGAACCAGGTCGCCCGGATGGGCAGTGTCTGAGGGGCCGCTGGCCGGCGTGGACGAGGCCAGAAACATACGATTTCTCGCCGATTAACAATTGTTTTGACGGTGAAACCCGGGGAAGAGGCATTGTCGCTTGATACTCCTGCTTGACGTGTTGTTGCACATGTGGTATTATGTAGAAAGCCGTAATGGGCCGTTCGAACTGATGCGGCGATGAGTCAATCAGGAGGAGAGACACCATGAGGCAAAGAATGTCAAAGCTCGGCCTGTTTCTATTGGTAGGGGTGTTGGTGCTGGGCAGCCTGGCAGGTTGTGAGCGGTCAGCCCAAGAGCGGGAGACAGAGACGACAGAGTCGCCGGAAGCCTCTCCCATGGCGGGCGAGCCCACCGTGGGCGAACAGGATACACTCGAGCCGGGGCAGACCGTGGTGTCGGCAGTGACGCCCGTCCCGACCAGTGCCGAGACCATGCCGACGGAGCCTGTGCCCCCGGGTGAGGCGACGGCCGCCCCTGCACCGACAGGGCCATCGTCGTCTGAGCCCAAACCCACGGAACCGCCGACAGATGCAGAACCTCCGCCGTCGGGCTCCACCGGCGGGACGACGTGGCACACGGTCAAGCGCGGAGAGACGCTTTCTTCGATTGCGCGCAAATATGGTACGTCGTGGCAGGCCATCGCCCAGGCGAACAGCTTGCAGAACCCGAACCAGATCTATGTCGGGCAAAAGCTCAAGATTCCAGCGGGTGGAGGCGCAACCGGCTGCCGTATCCGCCATACCGTCAAGAAGGGGGAGTGGGTTTGGCAGATCGCCAGGGACTATGGTGTGTCGCCCTACGACATCCTGGCGGCCAACGGCCTGACGATCAAGAGCGCCAACACCATCTATCCTGGCAAGGTCCTTTGCATCCCATAGCTGGGAGTGGTCAAGTGATAATATGGAAAATCTCCATATTATCACTTTCCGTTTAGCCACTATCCTATCGCCATGAGTAACGGAGCGCGCGGAGCGAAAAGAGAGCACGTTTCCACTGAACGCTCGCGTATCCGTTTCTCATCCGTCGCTTAATACCTGAGAGGAGGTGAGAAGACGGGGATAAGAAAAGGAGAGACGAGATCCGAATTTCGTTCCAGAAACCTAGAATCTGAGTGAGGAGGAGACAATATGTTGAATAAAAAGCTGGCGATCTTGGCGCTCATCGTCTTGGTCGCACCGATGGTTTTGGCTGCGTGTGGTCCCACGCCGGAGCCACAGGTCATCGAAAAGATTGTGACCGAGATCGTCGAGGTCGTCAAGACCGAGATCGTCGAGGTGGCAGGAACCCCTGAGGTTCAGGAAGTCATCGTGACGGAGGTCGTGGAGAAAGAGGTCGTCGTCACCGCCACGCCCGAGCCCGAGCTGACCGAGGAACCGGTCGCTGCCGTCTCGCCCGAGTTCAAGAACCCTGACACCTACTCGCACGTTTCGGGCGCGGGTGAGCAAGAGACGCTGGACCCGGCCTGGACCTACGAGACCCGGGGTTCGGCTATCGAGAACAACATCTACGAAAGTCTGGTCTGGTTCAATAAGGACCGAACCGACGAGTTCGTGCCGGTGTTGGCCACCGACTGGGACATCAACGAGACCGGCGACGTGTGGACCTTCAACATTCGCGAGGGCGTCACCTTCCACGAAGGTGGCACGCTGGAGCCCCACGACGTGGCCTACTCGATCCATCGCGCCTTGCTGCAGGACCGCATCGATGGGCCGCACTGGATGACGCTGGAGGCCTTCTTTGGCCTGTACACCATCGAGGACATGGCCATGGAGATCGCGGGCGTCGAGTCCTTCGACGAGGTGCCTGACGATGCCCTGGTCGAGACCTGCGAGCGCGTCAAGGCCGCCGTCGTGGCCGACGACGAAGCAGGCACCGTCACCTACACGCTGAACCAGGCCACGCCCTGGTTCCTGGCCATGCTGGCCAACTCGTTCATGGGTGCGGTGGTGGACAAAGAGTGGATGATCGAAAATGGCGCCTGGGACGATGACTGCAGCACCTGGGTGCAGTGGCACGACCCCGCCGCCGAGGACACCATCCTCTTCAACCAGGCCAACGGCACCGGCCCCTACATCCTCGACCACTGGACGCCCGGTGAGGAGACCGTGTTGGTGGCCAACGAGAACTACTGGCGGCCCGAAGGCGAGCCCATCTGGGAGGGCGGCCCCAGCGGCGTGCCCAGCATCAAGCGCGTCGTGTTGAAGAACATCGACGAATGGGGCACCCGCCTGGCCATGTTCGAGGCCGGCGACGCGGACTATATCTACGTCCCGTCGCAGTACCGGCCCCAGCTCGAGCCCTACTACAAGATCGAGTGCCAGGCCGATGGCACCTGCGAAGAGGTCAACCCGGACGGCTACGTCCAGGCCTGGCGCGACCTGCCCACCGTGGCCATGACCCCGGCCCAGTTTAACTGGCAGATCAACGTCGAGGGCGGCAACCAGTTCGTCGGCAGCGGCGAGTTGGACGGCAACGGCATCCCGCCCGATTTCTTCCAGGACATCCACATCCGCAAGGCCTTCAACTACTGCTTCGACTTTGAGACCATGATCCAGGATGCGCTGAACGGCGAGGGCCAGCAGGCCCAGGGTCCGATCATCGCCGGGATGATGGGCTACCGCGAAGGCGAAGAGCCGCTCTACTACTACGACCCGGCCAAGTGTGAGGAAGAGTTCAAGCTGGCCGACGTGGACAAGGACGGCATTCCTGCCGGCGAGGACGAGGACGACGTCTGGAACCTGGGCTTCTACCTGCAGCTCGGCTACAACACCGGCAACGACACCCGCCGCCTGGCCTCCGAGATCCTCAAGGCCGGTCTGGAAAACGTGAACCCCAACTTTAACGTGGCCGTCGTCGGCATGCCCTGGCCGGTGTTGCTCAACACCCGCCGCGCGCAAAAGCTGCCGATTTACGTCGGTGGCTGGCTCGAAGACTTTCACGATCCCCACAACTGGGTGCAGCCCTTCCTGCACTCCCAGGGTGCCTACGGGCGCGTGATCAACATGCCGGAGGACAAGGCGGCCGAGTTCGATGCCCTCATCGAGGAAGCGGCCTCCCTCACCACGGCTGAAGAGCGCCGCCCGATCTACGAAGAGATCCAGCTCAAGGCCCAGGAAGACGCCGTCGTCATCTGGATGTACCAGGCTGTCGGCCGCGTCCACTTGCAAGAGTGGATCCAGGGCTTCTACTACAACCCCGCCTACTCTGGCGCCAGCTACTCCTACATCTATGCCCTTTCAAAGGAAGCGCCCTAGAACGCAGGGATAGCTAGATAACCAAAACAGGGAGCCGGGGTAAAATCCGGCTCCCTGTTCCCTGAATTCCCGCCAAAACTCGGTCTAAGCTAGGTCTAGAGGAGGCCTGAACGGATGTTGCGATACGTGATTCGCAGGTTGTTGATCATGCCGATTTTGCTGCTGGGCGTGACGATACTTATCTTTCTCATGCTCTCGATGCTCACCGAGTATGAAAGGGCGTCCCTTTACGTGGCGGATATCCCGAAACGCCAAGGCGCCATTGACGACATTATTGAAAAGTACGGGCTCGACGATCCCATCCCCGTGCAATATTGGTATTGGATGGTCGGCCGCAAGGACCCAGACACAGGCAAGATCGAGGGTGGCGTCTTGCGCGGCGATCTGGGCTGGTCCCAGGTGGGCAAGAGTTCGGTCGTAGACGTGATCCGCCGCCGCCTGCCGGCCACGGCCGAGTTGGCCCTCTGGGCCGCAATCCCCCTCATCGGCCTGAGTATCTGGATGGGGATCATGGCCGCCGTCAACCACAACCGCTTTATCGACCAGGTCTTGCGTGTAGCGGCCATCACCGGCTGGTCGATCCCGACCTTTGTCTTTGGCCTGCTGGTCTTGATGATCTTTTACGCCAGGCTGGGCTGGTTCCCCCCGGAGCGGCTCTCCGACTGGGCCATGCGTATCGTGCAGGGGAGCGAGTTCACGCGCTATACCCAGATGAACACGCTCGATGCCTTGCTCAACCTGCGCTTTGACATCTTTGTGGATTCGCTCAAGCACCTGGTCTTGCCGGTCACGACCCTGTCGGTGGTGAGCTGGGCTTTTCTGCTGCGTGTTACGCGCACGTCCATGCTGGACACCCTGCGCGAGGACTATATGACGACGGCCCGGGCCAAAGGGCTGGCTCACGGAGTGGCGATCCGCCGCCACGCCGTGCCCAACGCGTTGATCCCCGTCATCACCGTCGGCGGGCTGACGCTGATCGGCCTCTTTAACGGGGTCGTGATCACCGAGACGGTGTTCAACTACCCGGGCATGGGTTCCTTTCTGGCCGAGGCGGCCCTGTCGCTGGACGTGGTTTCGGTGCTGGGCATCACCCTATTTAGCAGTTTTGTCCTGGTCTTTGGCAACCTGGTCGTGGATGTGCTCTACGGCGTCGTGGATCCCCGTATCCGGTTGCAGTGAACCATAAATAAGGGATAGAGGTAGCATAGAACAATGAAAGTTCTCCAGAGGCTCTTAAAGAATCCTACTTCTTTGATTGGCATCATCCTCCTGATCGTCTTTGCCATCATGGCCATCGGCGCCCCCTGGTTCGCCCCGCCCCCTGAGAACGCCCGCGACCCCTACATGATCCCGCGCGATGGGTTTAGCACGACGCCCAGCGAACCGAGCGACGCTCACATCCTGGGCACCACCGAGGGGCAATACGATATTTATTACGGCGTGATCTGGGGCTCGCGCACGGCCTTTCGCATCGGCGTGGTCATTACCCTCTTTACCACGATCATTGGCCTCTTTGTGGGTTCTATCTCGGGATTTTATGGCGGCTGGATCGACGAGATCCTCATGCGCCTCACCGAGATCTTTCAGGCCTTCCCCTTCCTGCTGGCAGCTATCACTCTGACCTCTGTGCTGCAGACGGTGTATGGCAGTGGCCGTGCTGGCCCGCTGGTCTTTATGGCCAAACTCCTGGCCCTGGTGACCTTTGCCCAGAGCCCAACCGCGGAAATCGACCCCATCCAGTTGCAGATTTTGACCGGCATGCTGGCCATCATCGTCTTTGGCTGGATGACCTACGCCCGCGTCATCCGGGGCAACATCCTGGCCGTCAAAGAGTTCGAGTACGCCATGGCGGCGCGGACCATCGGCGCCGGCAACATGCGCATCCTCTTCCGCCACCTGCTGCCCAACGCGGTGTTCCCTGTGCTGGTCATCGCCTCGATGAATATCGGCTCCTACGTGCTGACCTTTGCCGCCCTGAGCTTTTTGGGGCTGGGCGCCCAACGCGGCTACGCCGACTGGGGCCAGATGATCAGCTTTGCCCGCAACTGGGTGCCCTCGCTGGCCGAACACTGGTACATCGTCGTCTATCCGGGCGCGGCCATCGTGTTGTTTGTGCTGGCCTGGAACCTGTTGGGCGACGCGCTGCGCGACATCCTGGACCCGCGCCTGACGGGCAGCCGGGCTTAGTGTGAACACAAAGAAAGCTGGAGGGGCAGAGTCACCTGCCACTCACTCAATGAGGAGATAGACGATATGGCATTGCTGGAAGTCCGAGACTTAAAGACCCAGTTCTTTACCCAGGACGGCGTCGTCAAAGCCGTGGACGGCATCTCGTTCTACGTAAACGCCGGAGAGACCCTGGGCATTGTGGGCGAGAGCGGCTGCGGCAAGAGCGTCAGCGTCTTGTCCGTCATGCGCCTCATTCCCCAGCCGCCGGGCAAGATCGTCGGCGGCGAGGTCATTTTTGACGGCCGGAACCTGCTGGACCTGAGAGACAGTGAGATGCGGAAGGTGCGCGGCAACCAGATCGCCATGATCTTTCAGGACCCGATGACGTCACTCAACCCGGTGCTGACCATCGGCCGGCAGATCGGCGAAGCCCTGGAACTGCACCTGGGGATGAACAAAGAGGAATCGCGGCGCCGGAGCGCCGAGCTGCTGAGCATGGTCGGCATTCCCGAGGCGGATGCGCGCCTGGACGACTACCCGCACCAGTTCTCGGGCGGGATGCGCCAGCGGGCCATGATCGCCATGGGCCTGGCGTGCAGTCCCCAGTTGCTCATCGCCGACGAGCCGACCACGGCCCTCGACGTGACGATCCAGGCCCAGATCGTGGAGCTGGTCAAGCGGCTGCGAGACGAGATCGGCATGGCCATCGTCTGGATCACCCACGACCTGGGCGTAGTGGCCGGCCTGGCCGATCGGATGATGGTGATGTACGCCGGTACGGTCGTAGAGGAGGCCCCGGTCAAAGAAGTGTACGGCAATCCCCGGCACCCCTACACCCTCGGGCTGCTGGGCTCGCTGCCCCGGCTCGACGAGGTGCGCGCGGATAAGCTAACGTCCATCGAAGGGCTGCCGCCCGACCTGATCGACCCGCCGCCGGCTTGCCCCTTTGAGCCACGCTGTGACTATGCCGTTGACAAATGTCGCGAGGTCCGTCCCGAGCTGGAACCGGTGGGCCCCCGGCACCGCATTGCCTGCTGGGTGGACGTGACCAAAGCCGAGCCCCACAGATAGATAGGTGAAGAGAATGACACAAAACGGAACGTTGGTACAGGTTCGAAACCTCAAGATGTACTTTCCTATCACCCAGGGCATCGTCATCCAGCGCCAGGTCGGTTCGATCAAGGCCGTGGATGGCCTGAATTTTGACATCGTGCGCGGCGAGACGTTGGGCCTGGTGGGCGAGTCCGGCTGTGGCAAGTCCACGACGGGCCGCGCCATCCTGCAGCTCTACCGGCCCACGGCCGGCGACGTCTATTTCGAAGGGGCGAACCTCGTCGAGATGAAGGGCGAGGAGTTGCGCCAGATGCGCCGCCGGATTCAGATGATCTTCCAGGACCCCTACGCCTCGCTCAACCCGCGCATGACCGTGGGCGATATCGTGGGCGAGCCTCTGCTGGTGCACAAGATCTCCAAGGGCAAGGAGCGCCGCGAGCGGATACAGGAATTGCTCCAGATCGTGGGCCTGAACCCCTACTTTGTGAACCGCTACCCCCACGAGTTCTCTGGCGGGCAGCGGCAGCGCATCGGCGTCGCCCGGGCGCTGGCCGTGCAGCCCGAGTTTATCATCTGCGACGAGCCGATCTCGGCCCTGGACGTCTCCATCCAGGCCCAGATCATCAACCTGCTGGAGGATCTCCAGTCCGACTTTAACCTGACCTACCTCTTTATCGCCCACGACCTGTCGGTGGTGCGCCACATCTCGGACCGGATCGCCGTCATGTACCTGGGCAAGATCGTCGAGCTGACCGACCGGGCCGAACTCTACGAAAACCCGCTCCATCCCTACACCAAGGCCCTGCTCTCGGCGGTGCCCATCCCCGATCCGGTGGTGGAGGAGCAGCGCCAGCGCATCATCCTGGAAGGGGACGTGCCCAGCCCGGCCAGCCCGCCGGTGGGCTGTAATTTCAACAGCCGCTGCCCGGTGGCCATGGACGTCTGCTTCGAGCGGGAGCCCGAGTTCATCGACGAGGGCGATGGGCACTGGGTGGCCTGCTTCAAAGTCAGCGGCCACTAACCGCTGCTGTGACATTTGCGGCAGTGTCCTTGACTAAGCTGGCGGATTGTGGTATCATACGTCTGCTTCGTTCAAAGATTGATCTCACCAACAGGCTGTTGTATCGCCTCTAAGTGTCGGATTTGAGAGGGGGTGATGGAGCGGGCAGAAACCAAGGACAGGTTCCCGCGCCTGATTGATCTGTTGACGTATCACTTCACCAAATAAACCAACATAAGAAGGAGGAGACAATGTTTTCTAACAAGAAACTGGCGATCGTCGTCGTCCTGATGATGATTGCCCCAATCGTTCTTGCCGCCTGCGGCCCGACCCCGACACCCCAGATCATCATCCAGACCGAGGTCGTAGAAGTCGTCAAGACCGAAATCGTCGAGGTCGAGCAGACCCCGCAGGTCGTCGAAAAGATCGTCACCGAGGTGGTCGAAGTAACCGTACCGCCCCCGACGCCCACGCCCGAACCCGAGGCGGAGATTGGTCCGTATCGGATCGCCCTCTTTGAGGACCCCGCCACAGTGAACTACTGGAACTATCTTGGCCCTGGTAGCTCCGTGTGGTCCAGCTACGTCCTCTCCGGTTATACGCCCGGCCTCTACGGCTTGGCGGACAAGACCTTCCAGTTCGTCCCGTCATTGGCCGAGGAGATCGTTGACCCGGTCGACAACGGCGACGGCACCTGGACGTTCACCGTCCCGATGAAGCAGGGCGCGACCTGGAGCGACGGCGAGCCCATCGACGCCAACGACGTGGTCTTTACCCACAACACGTGCAAGGAACTCAGGCTGACGCAGAACTGGCCCAACCAGTGCATGCCTTTGGGCATTCAGGTGGACGCAGTCGCCGTTGAAGATTTTACCGTCGAGTACACCTTCTACGAAGCGCCGAGCCTGGGCACCTGGCAGGCCGGCGTGGCCCTGGCGCCCATCATGCCCGAGCACTTTTGGGCGGAAGATGTGGCCGAGGCCAAGGCTTTTGTCGAGGGTGTGACCGCGCCTGAGGTCGACCGCCCCGAAGACTGCGAAGCCGAGGACCTGAGCGACGAGGCCCAGGCAGCCTGCGACGAATGGGCCGTCTACGACGAGGCCTACACCAACGCCCGCCGGACCCTGTACGAGGCTGACGCCACGGGCCAGCCCTCGGGTGGCGGCTTTATGGATCTCCAGATCGAGCTGGGTGCCTTTGCCCAAAAGACGGCCAACGGCGACTACTTCTTCAAGGGCGCCGAGATCGTCGAGTACGAAGATGGCACCTGGGCCATGATCATGCCTGACGGCACCGAGTACATGCTCTACGGCGAAGCCACTGGCGAAGAGACCCTCCGCTACACCTCCGGCCCCCACGCGCCCAACATCATCTTTTCCATCTATGGCTCGCAGGACGCGGCCTTCCTGGCCCTGGCCGATGGCGAAGTCGACTACGTGCTGAACCCGCTGGGCCTGTCCCGCGGTCTTCAGGAGCAGGCGGAGAGAGGCAGGGAAGTCGTCAGCTATGTGAACGCCGACTATGGCATGTACTACCTGGCCTTCAACATGCGCAAGTACCCCATGTCCGAGTACGAGTTCCGCCAGGCTGTCGACATTGTCACCGACAAGGACTTTGTCGTCAATAGCGTCCTCGGTGGCGTCGTCTTTCCCATGTACTCCACCATGCCGCCCGGCAACGAGTACTGGTACAACCCCGACGTGCCCATGCCCTACGTCGGCTTGACCCGCGAGGAGCGCGTCAACGAGGCCGTCGCGGTGCTCAAGGAAGCCGGCTGGAGCTGGTCACAAGAGCCGGCGTGGGATGAGAGCCTGCAGGACGTCGTGCCCGGCGAGGGCATCACCATGCCCAACGGCGAGCCGATGCCCGATCTGACCATCCTCGGACCTGGCCCGGCCTACGACCCGCTGCGCGCCACCTTCAACCAGTGGATCAGCGAGTGGATGCGCGAGCTGGGCATGCCCGTCAAGTCGGAGCTGACCGGCTTTAACACCATCCTTGGTCCTGTGTTCGTCGATTCCGACTTTGACATGTACATCCTCGGCTGGAGCCTCGGCAACCCGGCCTTCCCCGACTACTACGAGTCCTTCTGGCACAGCCGCAACGACACCGCCATCACCGGCAACTTTAACACGCCTGGCTTCAACAACGAGGAGTACGACGCCCTCATCGACGAGTTCATGTCCACGACCGACCTGGAGCAGGCGCAAGAGCTCATCTACGAGGCCCAGGTCATCCTCGCCGACCAGCGTCCCTACCTCACCCTCTTCTACAAGCAGACCATCGACCTCGCCAGCCGCAACGTCGTCTACCCCTACACCGAGACCCTCGGCGGACTCGAGTTCCAGAACGGCATGCAGACCGACGCGATTCCGCTCAGCGAATAGCAATCTGAGCGCTGGCTAGCGTAAAACTGGGAGCGGGCGGGTATCTGCCCGCTCCCAAGTTTTACTATCTGTCACCCAATTCTGCCGATTGAGAGGATGCTTCTGGGCAAGTAATCGCCAGCCGAACCCTTTTGCCCGGAGAGGAGCATAGCTATGTGGAAATACTTGGGCAAACGCCTGCTACAGATGTTGATCACGTTGCTTCTGTTCCAGGTGATCACCTATCTCCTGATGGACTTGCAGCCCGGCGACATCGCCGATCTCTTGACCATGAACCCCGATATCCCACCCGGCGAGATCCAGCGGCTTCGCCAGGACCTTGGCCTGAACAAACCGCCGATCCCCCGCATGTTGAACTATGTCTGGAACTTTTATCAAGGGGACCTGGGCGTTTCTTTCCAAGAGTACCCAAAACCCGTCATTAACATCATTGCCGAACGGCTGCCCCGCACCATCGTGCTCTTTGTCACGGCCAACGCCGTGGCCTTTTGGGCCGGCTTCATGACCGGCAAGATCCTGGCCTGGAAGCGCGGCGGCTTTGTCGAGTATGGCTCGACCATCGCCGGCGTGACGCTCTATACCGTCTTTTTGCCCTGGTTTGCCCTTATGATGATCTGGCTCTTTGCGGTGACGCTGAACCTCTTTCCGCCCGGGAAGTTTGTCACGGTGGAAAAGTGGCTCGGGGCCGACGTCACGACCAACGAGATCTTTATCCGGCTCATCTGGACCGTGCTGGCCGGCATCACAGTCGCCTTTGTCGGTTTTTGGACGTCGAACCGGGCTCCCCGCCGCTACCGGGTCGCCATCCGGCTGGCGAGCGTGATCGTCCCGTTGGCTGGCGTGTTGGCCTATTGGATGCTTAGCGGCGTCGGCGATCTGGCCTTGGACATCGTCAGCCACCTCTTCCTGCCCGTCCTGACGCTGACCCTCTACGCCTACGCCGGCACGATGCTGCTCATGCGGACCACCATGCTGGAGACGCTGCGGGAGGATTATATCCTGACGGCGCGGGCCAAGGGCCTGCCCGACCGGATGGTCCGGGACAAACATGCCGCCCGCAATGCCCTGCTCCCCGTGTGGACGGGCCTGGTGTTCAGCATCGTCGGCTCCATCGGCGGGGGGGTCATCACCGAGACGGTCTTTTCCTGGCCCGGCATCGGGCGGACTTTGCTCACCGCCTCGACGAGCGAGGACATTCCCGTTGCGATGGGGGTGCTGACCATCCTCGGCGTCTTGACCCTGATCAGCCACCTGATTGTGGACGTGGGTTACGCCTTCCTGGACCCGCGTATTCGGTATAACTAGAGAGGTGTAGTGGTTACACGTTGACGGATGGGGGGGGGGCAAACCCCGCCCCCATCCGTCAACACCCTACCACTACCTGGAGAGGAAGTTAGTCATGACGACTGATGCACAAGCGCTCCAAGTCCCGTTGTGGCGTGTGCGGCTGCGGCTCTTTGCCAAGGCAATGCGCAGCAACTGGGCCCTTTTCGCCGAAAACCCCATTGGCCTTTTGGGATTGGGCGTCATCGTATTCTTTGGCCTCTTTGCCCTGGCCCACCCGATTCTGATAAACACCGTGTGGGATCCCGTCGTCTACCATCCTGTGTCGGGATTCGACATGCAGATCGCTTTTCACCCTGCTCCCCCTTCGGCACGCCACCTGTTGGGCACCGATCCCCTGGGCCGGGACGTGCTGAGCCAGCTCATGTTCAGCACCCGCTTCGAGTTTGCCCTGGGCCTGATCGCGGCCCTGGTGACCATGACCATCGCCACCACCATCGGCGCCGTAGCCGCCTATTTCGGCGGCGTGGTGGACATGATCTTGATGCGGCTGGTGAACCTGGTCATGATGGTCCCCACCCTACCCATCCTCATCGTGCTGGGCGCCCTGATGTCTATAGGCATGCTCGAGCTGGCCGTGGTCATCGGCCTCCTGTCGGGCTTTAGTGGGACGGCCATCGTCGTCAAGTCCCAGGCGCTGACGGTCAAGGTGCGGCCCTACATCGAGGCGGCCCGCGTCGCGGGCGGCGGCCACTTTCACATCATCTTTAAGCACATGATGCCCAACCTGATGCCCATCGCCCTGCTTTACATGATGTTCATCGTCAACGGGGCCATCGCCTACGAGGCCGTGCTATCCTTCTTTGGCCTGACCGAGATCGAGATGAGCTGGGGGCTGATGATCAATACCACCCAGTATTTCGGCTACTTGCTGCGCTTTGACACCTGGTGGTTGCTCTTCCCGGCCAGCGTCGCCATTTCGGTGTTGTGTGCGGCGTTCTACCTGGTGGGTCGCGCCCTCGACGAGGTCGTGAACCCCCGCTTGCGCGCGCGCTAGCAGCTTGTCGGAGAGGTTCGTTTGTAGTGCGCGCTTTAGCGCGTTTTACTACAAACGCTAGAAGCTCTCTCCGACAGCCTGCTAGACAAAAAAACCGGCCCACGCAAAGTCCTTATCCTGAAGGCGATGTGGCCGCTATAGGAGCAGGATGCGAATGACAAACAACAACAATGTTCTCGACGTAAGAGATCTGACGATGCACTACATGACCCGCAAGGGTCCGGTCTATGCCGTAGACGACGTCAACTTTCACATCGGCCGCGGCGAGTCCATCGGCCTGGTGGGCGAGTCGGGCTGTGGCAAGACCTCCATCGCCATCTCGCTGATGAAATTGCTGCCGGACAATGCCAAAATCCTCGGCGGCGAGATCCTCTTGAATGGCACGGATCTCGTGCCCTTGAAATACGACGAGGTGCGGAAATTCCGCTGGCGCCACATCTCGATGGTCTTCCAGGCAGCTATGAACGCCATGAACCCGGTCTACACCGTGGAGGAGCAGATCCTGGAGGCCATGCGCCTGCATCGGCCCGAACTGAGCGACAAAGAGATGCAGGCCAAAATCGACAGCCTCTTCCAGCTCGTGGACCTCGACCCGGCCTTCAAAGACCAATATCCCCACCAATACAGCGGCGGCATGCGCCAGCGGGCCATCATCGCCATGGCCCTCTCTTGCGACCCCGACATCATCATCGCCGACGAGCCGACCACGGCCCTCGACGTCATCGTCCAGGACTCGATCCTGAAAAAGGTCCGAGAGATCCAGCACGATCTCGACATGGCCATGATCTATATCTCCCACGACGTCGCCGTCATCGCCGAGGTCAGCGACCGGGTGGGCGTCATGTACGCCGGGCAGATGGCCGAAATGGCCAGCACGGAGGCGATTTTCCATCGTCCCATCCACCCCTACACCATGGGCCTCATGTCCGCGTTCCCCAGCATCGTCGGCCCCAAGACCGAGTTGGTCCAGCTTCCCGGCGAGCCGCCCGACCTCCTGGAGCCGCCACCGGGCTGCCGTTTCCACCCTCGCTGTCCCTACGCCACCGAGATCTGCCAGAAGGAGTATCCCGAGTACAAGGATCACGGCGACAATCACTATGCAGCTTGCTGGCACCCGGGAGGTGAAGGATAATGGAGAACGGAAACCGCAAGGTACTCGTTGATATCAAGAATCTGTCCAAACTCTACCCGGCAGAAACGGGGGTCTTTGCCCGGACGGACGTCTTTGTCCACGCCGTGAGCAAGATGAATCTGACCATCCGCTACGGGGAGAGCGTGGGCCTGGTGGGTGAATCGGGCTGTGGCAAGACGACGACGGGCAAGCTCATCACCCGGCTCGTCGACCCCACCGAGGGCTCCATCGAGCTGGACACGCCCGACGGGGTCGTGGACATTGCGACGCTCAGGGGCAAAGACCTCAAGCGCTTCCGCCAGACGGTCCAGATGATCTTCCAGGACCCGTACGAGTCCATGAACCCCCGCCTGACCATCTATGACACCGTCGCCGAGCCCCTTGACGTCCAGGGCATCGGCTCGGTGCCCGAGCGAGAAGAGATGGTCGCCCACTTTTTAGAGACCGTCGGGCTTGCCCCGGCCACCAGCTTTATGTTCCGCTATCCCCACGAGCTGTCGGGCGGCCAGCGCCAGCGCATCGCCATCGCCCGCGCCCTGGTCATGAACCCCCAGTTCGTGGTCGCCGACGAGCCGACGTCGATGCTCGACGTGTCGGTCCGCACCGGCGTGATGCAGTTGATGCAAAACCTGGCCGACCAGTTGGAGGTCACCTACCTTTACATCACCCACGACCTGGCCGTCGGTCGCTATATGTGCGACCGCATCGCGGTGATGTACCTGGGCAAGATCGTCGAGTTGGGCGAGACCGAAGAGCTCTTGCACCACCCGCTGCATCCCTACACCAAAGCCCTGCTCTCGGCCGTCCCCGTGCCCGATCCGACCTTCAGCCGCACGGAGGTAAAGATCAAGGGCGGGGTCAGCAAGCCGATCAACCCCGCGGCCCAGTGTCGCTTCTATCCCCGCTGCCTCATCGCCGACGACTACTGCCGGGACAACGATCACCCACCCCTGGAGGACAAGGGAGGGCAGCACTTTGCCGCCTGCTACAAAGTCTAGACTTTGTGGAGGGGGAGCGGCGTGAGACGACGCTCCTCGAAAGAACTATGCGCACGCCCGGCACCTCTGTCGGGCGTGTGTTGTGTCTGCGCCCGGCGATGAACAGACTTGGGATCTTGGGCGTTTGTATCGGTAGAACACGACTAAACTCTACATTCTTAGCCTGGGAGAGGCAATGTTTCGGTTTATCCTTCGACGACTCGTGCGGGGATTTGTAGCCCTGCTCCTGTTTCAGACACTGCTTTTTGTTCTTTTTCATATCCTGCCCTATGATTTTAGTTCTCTCATTTTGGCGGGACCCAGCTACCGGAACTTTGTCCGGTCCGAGTTGGGGCTCGACCTGCCCATTTTGCAGCAATATGGCCGTTGGCTGTCGGACTTTCTCCGGCTGGACCTGGGCAGGTCGTATCTTTTCTGGCCCACGCCGGTGTCGGACGTCCTGTTCCGCAACATCTCGCGGACCCTGGTCCTCTTTTTGCTGGGCGCTGTCCTGGCCTATGTTCTGGGCATCTGGCTCGGCAAAATGATGGCCTGGCACCGGGGCGGGCTGCTGGAGGCCGGCGCGACGCTAGGCGGCGTCGCTGCCTACACCTCCTTTGCCCCCTTCCTCGGCTTCTTGCTCATCAACATCTTTGGCCGGGAGTTGGGCTGGTTTCCCTACCAGCGCCTGGTGGACCACAACGTCTGGTATGATGCTCCCGTAGGCGTGGATTGGCTCCTGGGCTTCATGGTCCTGACGGGGGCAGCCACCCTCGCTATCCTGATCGTTCTCTGGAAAGTCACCGACCGGCCGCGATCGGCGGCCTGGAAGTGGCCCCTGCGCCTGGTCGGTGCTCTGCTCGCCGTCGGGGTCGCGTCGTGGGCCTGGTCGCAGTCCCGGTTTGGCTACCTGGCCGAGGACCTGCTGGCCCACCTGACCCTGCCCCTGATGACCATCGTCCTGCTCTCCTTTGGCGAGACGATGATGCTCATGCGCATGGCCATGCTGGAGACCATGCGCGAGGAGTACGTGCTGACGGCCCAGGCCATCGGCTACTCCGACCGCGTCATCCGCGACCATCACGTAGCGCGGAACGCCATCATGCCCGTCATTACCCGGCTGGCCCTGAACCTGCCCTTCGTGCTGGTCGGCAGTCTCGTCATCGAGCGTGTGTTCCTGTGGACGGCGATGGGGCACGTCGTCTTTAACGCCATCGAGTTCTACGACGTGCCCCTGCTCTTGGGCGTGCTATCGGTCGTGGGTCTTTTGACGCTGGCGGCCCACGTGATCTTGGACGTCCTCTACGTCTACCTGGACCCGCGCCTTCGGTACGCGGGTGGGAGCTAGCCTAGTGAATTTCGAGGCGTCAGAAAGAGCACTAGACCTGGACCGGCTTGGCCTGCGCAGGCGCTGGCAGCATTTCGTCGCCGGCACAAAACAATGGAAGGAAGCGTGGCTCCTCTTCCGCCGCAAGCCCTTCGGGCTGCTGGGCCTGGCCCTGATCCTGCTCTTTGGCATCATGGCCGTGATCCACCCGCTCTTGATGGCGACCACCTGGAACCGGGCCGTCTACGATCCCATCATCGGCTTTGATGTAAAGACCCAGCCCCACCCCACCGCACCCTCCCTCCGGCACTTGCTGGGCACCGACAACTTTGGCCGCGACGTGCTCAGCCAGTTGATCGCGGGCTCGCAGACCTCCTTCGGCGTGGGCATCGTCGCCGCCGTCGTGGCCGTCACCATTTCGACCCTGCTCGGGGCGGCGGCCGCCTACTTTGGCGGCTGGCTGGACGCCGTCATCATGGGCATCGCCGACGTCTTTGTCCTGCTGCCCGCGCCGGTGGCCCTGCTCATCTTTGGCCTCTTGCTGCGCCTGGAGTGGCCGGCAGTGGCCATCGGCTACGGCGCGCTGACCGGGCTGGGCGGTCAGGCCATCGTCGTCAAGTCCCAGGCGCTGACCATCAAGGTCCGGCCCTTCATCGAGGCGGCCCAGATCGCCGGCGGCGGCCGGTTGCACATCATCCGCAAGCACATCCTGCCCAGCCTGGTGCCGCTGTCCGTCGTCCACGGCGTCTTTACCGTCGTCGGGGCCGTGCTCACCGAGTCGCTCCTTTCCTTCTTTGGCCGCACCAGCTACCACCTGAGCTGGGGGACGATGATCTGGCTCGGCCAGGAGACCTTTCGCTGGTTCTCGACCCGGGGGCAATGGCACGCCATCCTGGCCCCGGCCCTGGCCATTACGTTCTACTGCGGCGCTTTTTACCTCGTCGGTCGCGCCCTCGACGAGGTCTTTAATCCAAGGCTGCGCCGGCGCTAGCAAATCCTTTGGGTGCGTTTCAAATGGATTAGAAAACGCTCGTAGTGCGCGCTTTGCCAACGGCACGCCTGCGGCGAGCGCGCTTTTACGGCGATTCATCGCCGACTACGAACCCGGGCTCAACTGAAATGAAACACACCCAAGTCCTTTTTCATGGTGAGGTAACGAACTGATGACAGCTAGAAAGTACGTGAACGTTCGCTGGGTCGTCGCGGCGGCCCTCTTTCCCCTGGTCCTCTTGGGCCTCTACGCCCTGGCGATGCAGATCTATAGCCAGGTGCGCTTTGACCCCGACTACTTTGCCCCGGAGTACCGGGAAAAGTACGATACGCCGGGCGCGGTGGCCCGGACGCTCGAAAAGGCTTTACAGTCGGAGGACGAAGCGCTTTTGGCGGAGCTTCAGGGCCGCCTCCGCCCCGCTTCCTTCACAGCCAACCCCAACATCATCTTTATCATGCTCTGGGAGCGTAGTGACCGATTCTTTACCTATTTGTACCTGGACATGCAGACCTACGAGCGCCAGATTTATCATTTCGAAAAGGTCAGGGGGCGGTACGTCGTCACCCCCCCGGACGCCTATTACTATCTTTACTCGGGCCGCTGGGTCGTCGGCTTTGTGCCGGTAGCCATCGCCTGGTGGCTGCTGGAAATCGTGGTCGTCTTGGCCGTCTGGCTCTATCGCCTTTCGGCCCGCATGCGCGAGCAGATGTATGGCGCCTGACAAGCTATCAAGAAACAACCTGTCCTCGTCATTGCGAGCGCAACGAAGCAATCCCCGCCTGTGCCAAGGTGAGATTGCTTCCGCTGGATGCCGGGACGGCGCGTCGCCGACGCACCTCGTGGCATTCGTTTGTCTCTTGCTCTTGGCGGTGTTCCTGGCCGCTTGCGGCTCGACGCCCGAGGCCCCCACCCCTCTGCCGACCGCCGTTCCCCCGGCCCCCGGCAGGAGCCCCGGCATCTGGACCGTTTCCTTCCGCTACGAGTTCCCCACGGGCGTCTTTGGTCTGGGCGAGCACCGCTACGCCTTCCTGATCCACTGCCCGATGATCCAGAGCGAGGATATTACCACCGACTGGTTCCACTTTGTCGTCTCGGACGAGGTCTTGCCCCAGCCCGAGCCGATCTACCTCCGCTACGAGTGGCTGCTCGATCACACCAAGGCCCAGCCATAGGGCCTAACCCATGAAATCCTGGCATATTGAGCGAGGATTTTGTGGGCCGCATTTCGTCCTTTTGGTTCCGGCTTGTCCGGGTTAGGGTAGTTTATTGTGACCAAAAAGCAGCGATTCTGGATACTCGTCTTTGCGGCGATTGCCATCGTCTCCCTGATCCTGCTGGCCGCCGGCGTCTCTGGCTTTGAGCTGCTGCCCGGCCGGCCCCTGCCCCGCCGCGAGCAGGCCGAGCAGCCCCTGGCGGGTTTGCTACCCGACGTCCCCGGCTCTGGGATCTTGGGCTTGGTTTTCACCGGGGTTTTCTTCCTGGCCATCCTGCTCATGCCCCTGGCCATCGTTTACTTTCTCGTCTCGCCCGAGGCCCGGAGGCGTGTGCTGCGCAGCCTGGGACTGCTCCTCTGGATCCTGGCCATCTACCTCGTCATGCGCAACCGCCCCGACCTCTTTCGCGACCTCCAGCAAGACGCGGCGCCCACCCCCCCGCTGGACGACGTCGAGATCCCCACCGTCGAGTTCATCGCCAATCCGCCGCCCTGGCTCGTCACATCCGTGACCGTGGGCGTTGCCTTGCTGATCGCCGCCGTCGTCGTCGGGCTCGCCTGGTT
>CAYLZO010000051.1:0-24656 GCA_964387775.1 uncultured Anaerolineaceae bacterium | reverse complement strand
AGTTGGCGCAGGTCACTGCCCGCGCTTGGCTAGGTTTTTTATGCAGAACTCTCAAAGGAAAGATCCAGGATTGCAACCACGTCTAAAAGATGCTATACTACGGCACTGTCAGTGGCTAAACGATAAGTGATAGTAGGGGGATGCCCCCTACTATCACTTACTTGGTGACCACTGCCCGGCACTGACACCAGACAGCACACAGATAACTTATGTTGACAGAGAAAAGGTCGCAAAATCGAAAAATCCCCCGCCGCGCGGGGATTCTGCTGGCCCTGATCGCCATCTTGCTCACCGGGGGTGCCTTCCGCTTCTACAACGTCAACTGGGACAAGGGCACCTACCACATCCATCCCGACGAGCGGCACACGGCGATGGTCATCACCCGCATCCAGTGGCCCGACAGCCTGGGCGAGTATTTCGACACCAGCTACTCGCCCCTCAACCCCCGCAACCAGGACACGGTCTTTTTCTACGGGACGCTGCCCCTTTTTCTGACCAAATTCGTCGCCACCCAGATGGATGCCGTACGCACCGCCTACGCCGAAACCCAGCCCGATCCGGCCGAGTACCTGGCGGACCATCCGGCCTGGACCGGCTACGACCAGATCCACCTGGTGGGCCGCGTCCTCTCGGGCCTCTTTGACCTGGGCACGGTGCTGCTCCTCTTTTTCCTGGCCCGCCGTCTCTTTGACTGGCGGGTGGGGCTGGCCGCCTCGGCGCTGCTGGCCCTGACCGTGCTCAACATCCAGGGCTCCCACTATTTCGCCGTGGACACCTTCCTCACCTTTTTCGTGACCCTCGTCCTGTGGTTCACCCTCGACGTGGCCGAGGGGCGCGGCTGGCGCTCGTTCGTGAACCTGGGGCTGGCCATGGGCCTGACCCTGGCCTGCAAGGTGAGCGTCTTTCTCCTGGTCGTCGTCGTCGCCCTCGGGGGCTGGCTGCGGCTGCGGCGCCGCGTGAACGAGGGCCAGGAGCCAGGCGGTGTCTGGCTGCGGGCCAGCGGCGGGCTGATTTTGGCCGCCATCATCGCCCTCAACGTGTTCCGCGTGGCCCAGCCTTACGCCTGGGCCGGCCCTGGTTACAACCAGTGGGACAGCGTGCCCTCGCCCTGGAGCGAGCGGGGGCGCGCCGTCTTTGAGCCGATGCCCGAGCCCATCCGCGCCGTAGCGATGCCCAATCCCCGCTGGATCGCCGACATCCTGGAGGCCGGCGCCCAACAAACGGGCGAGGCCGACCTGCCCTGGGGCCGCCAGTGGACCGAGCGCACGTCCTGGCTCTATCCCTTGGAGAACATGGTCGTGTGGGGCATGGGCCTGCCGCTGGGTGCCGCCGCCTGGCTTGGCGTGGGGCTGGCCGTCGTGCAGCTCTTCCGCAAATGGAGAATGGAGATCGGCCATTCACCATTCACCATTCACAATTCATCATTCATCATTCTCCCATTGGTTTGGGTGCTGCTGACCTTTTTCTGGCAGGGAATGCAGTTCGTCAAGTCGATCCGCTACTTCCTGCCCATCTACCCTTTCCTGGCGATCTTTGCCGCCTACCTGGTGGTCCACGCCTGGGACTGGGCGCGGGCGCGACGGCGCGGGCTGCGCATCGCCTCGGGGGCGCTGGCCGGGGTGGTGCTGCTCGGCACGCTGGCCTGGGCCTGGGCCTTTATCCAGATCTATACCGAGCCGGTGACCCGCGTCCAGGCCACCCGCTGGATCTATGAGACGGTCGAGACCGGCGCCACGCTCTACTATCGCGACGGCGAGGGCGAGGTGGGCCAGCTCCAGGTCCCCCTCCCGTCGAGCCACATCTACGCGGCCAACGGCCAGTGGCAGACGACGCCCTTCACGCCGCCCGAGGACCTGGTCGCCACCCGGGTGGTGATGAACAACCTGACCGGCCTCGACGGGCCGAGCGAGGGCGCCTTCGAAGTCCAGATCGCCAGCACCGCCGCCGAGGACCCCGTGCTGGCCCAGGCCGAGGTTGTCGCCACCTTTGGCGGCGACGGCGGCCAGCGCCATGTCCTCGACATCGAGGACGTCCAGCTAACAGCCGAGGAGACCTACCTCTTCCAGAGCCGGGCCGTGCGCGGCGCGCCTCTGGTCAGCTTGGGCTCGGCCATCGCCAACGAGCACTTTGACGATCCGCTGCCCTTCAGCATGGATGGCCGCATGGCCTTCGGCCCCGGCCCCTATCGCGGCCTGGACCTGACTCTCTACGACGAGGACACGCCCCAAAAGCTGGAGCAACTGCTGAACGTCCTCGACGAAGCTGACTACATCAGCATGAGCAGCGGGCGGCTGTGGCAGTCGATCCCGCGCCTGCCCATGCGCTACCCGGTCACGACTCGCTACTACGAGCTCCTCTTTGCCGGGGAGCTGGGCTTTGAAAAGGTGGCCGAGTTCCACTCCTACCCGCGCCTCTTTGGCCTCGAGTTCGACGACACCTGGGCCGAGGAGCAGTTTACGGTCTATGACCATCCCAAGGTGCTGATCTACCGCAAGACCGACGACTACGACCGGGAGCGGGTGCGGGCCTTGCTCACGGCCGGCATCGACTGGGAGACGATCCCCCACTGGCTCAATCCCCGCGACGTGCCCGCGTGGCGTCGCGAGCACGCCCAGGAGCAGGACGTCGTCGAGGGCATGAACGACCTGATGCTCACCCCCGCCCAGCGCGAGATCCAGGAACGGGGCGGCACCTGGGCCTCGATTTTCGACCGGAACAGCCTGCCCAACCGCTGGCCGACCTTCTCCTGGCTGGCCCTCGTCTACGTGCTGGGCCTGGCAGCCACGCCGCTGACGGTCGCCCTCCTGCACCGGCTGCCCGACCGGGGCTGGATCCTGGCCAAGCCGCTCGGCGTGTTGCTCCTGGCCTGGCTGGCATGGATGCTGACCAGTCTTACCCCGCTCCACTACTCGCGGGGCACCATCCTGCTGGCTTTGGGGTTGGTCGCGCTCGGCTCCGGCGCGACGCTGCTTTTGCCCCGCCAGCGCCGGCGCCTCCGCGAGATGTGGCGCACACACAGACGCCTCATCCTCGTCAGTGAGGGGCTTTTCCTGGCCTTCTTTGCCCTCTTTTGGCTCATCCGCTGGGGCAACCCCGACCTGTGGCACCCGTGGAAGGGCGGCGAAAAGCCGATGGATTTCGCCTACCTCAACGCCGTCATCAAGAGCACCGAGTTCCCGCCCTACGACCCCTGGTTCGCCGGCGGCTACCTGAACTACTACTATTTCGGCCAGGTCATGGTCGGCACGCTGATCAAGCTCATCGGCATCGTGCCCAGCGTGGCCTACAACCTGGTCCTCTCCACCTGGTTTGCCATGACGGCCACCGGCGCCTTCAGCGTCACCTACAACCTGATAGAGAGAAGAGATAGAGAGGACGCTGACGCCAACCCTAACTCTATCTCGCGTCTCTATCTCGCCGGGGTGGGGGGCGTGTTTGTGGCCGTGTTGGGCAACCTGGGCCAGGTCCACCTGCTCCTCCTCAAGCTGGCCGAGGGGGTGATGGAGACCTTTGACAGCACCATCCCCGGCCTGGCCGAGCTGGTCCGCGTCGTCGTCGGCTCCTTCGAGATAATCTTTGGCGGGCGGGCGCTGCCCATCGGCGTCCAGGAGTGGTACTGGAACGCCAGCCGGGCCATCCCGGCCCCGCCCTACGAGTCGGTCATCACCGAGTTTCCCTTCTTTACCTTCCTCTACGCCGACCTGCACGCCCACCTCATCGCCATGCCCCTCACGTTCCTGTCGCTGGCAATTGCCTTGGCCGTGGTGAAAGAGGCAAGAAGCAAGATGCAGGAAGCAGAAAGCAGGAGGCAAGAATCTTGCCTCTTGCATCCTGCCTCTTGCATCCTGCCTCTTGCCTCTTGGGCTTTGATCATCGGCGCCATGCGCACGACCAACACCTGGGACGTGCCGCCCCACCTGCTCGTGGCCCTGGGCACGCTGGCCATCGCCGAGTTTGCCCGCCAGGGCCGCTTCCGCTGGCGGTCCCTCTGGGCCGTGGGCTGGAAGTTCCTTCTGCTCCTCGCCCTCGGCTGGTCGGTGCTCTATTGGCCCTTCTGGGCCCACTATGGCTCGTTTTACAACAGCATCGCCCTCTGGAACGGGACCCGGACGCCCATCTGGGCCTACCTGGTCGTCCACGGGCTCTTTCTCTTTGTCATCGTCAGTTATCTCGCCGTCAAGGCCGGGGACCATCCCCTGGTCCGCCGCCTGCGCCTGACCCTCCGCTACCGAGACCGGCTGTGGCGGCTGCGCCGGGCGGCGCGCATCGTCGGCGTCAAGCGGCTGCCGCTGCGCCTGGGCCTCTTCTGGATCGCCGTTGCGCTCCTCGTCCTGGTCGAGCTCCTTTTCCTGATCCCCGGCCTCATCTCCTTCACCCGCGCCGACCCGGCCATCGTCGAGACCGGCGGCTACGCCTATCGCGGCCTGTCGGTCCTGGCCCTGGGCCTGCCCATCGCCATCCTGGGCCTCCTCCTTCTGCTGCGCCGCGAGCTGTCGCCCACCCGGCGGCTGTGGGCCTACCTCGTGCTGCTGGGCCTGGCCATGACCCTCGGCGTGGAAGTCATCGTCATCCAGGGCGACATCGGGCGGATGAACACCGTCTTCAAGTTCTATCTCCAGGTCTGGCTGCTGTGGGGCGTGGCCGCGGCGGCAGCCCTGGCCTGGCTGCTGCCCCGTACCAGGCGCCCGGCCGCCGAGCCCGAACCCGGCATCCGGGGCCGGACCGTGTGGAACGGCGTCCTGGCCCTCCTGCTCTTCTGCGCCGCCCTCTATCCGCCGCTGGCCACCTCGGCCAAGGTCCGCGACCGCTTCGAGGAGGGCATGGCCCCCGGCCTGGACGGCTGGGCCTACATGGAGACGGGCACCTACCTGGACATCAACCAGCGGGAATACGCGCTCAAGTGGGACCTGCAAGCCATCCGCTGGCTGCTGGACAACGTGGTCGGCTCGCCCACGATCCTGGAGGGGCAGACGGTCGAGTACCGCTGGGGCAGCCGCTACTCGATCAACACCGGGCTGCCCACCGTGCTGGGCTGGAACTGGCACCAGCGCCAGCAACGGGCCGTCGGCGGCGACCAGGAGGTCTGGACGCGGGCCAACGACGTCGCCACCCTCTACAACACCCTCTTCCGCGACGAGGCCAAGGCGCTCCTGGACAAATACCAGGTGCGCTACGTCATCGTCGGGCCGCTGGAGCGCGTCTATTACAACCGGCTGGGCCTGCGCAAGTTCGACCGCATGGCCGCCGAGGGCGAGCTGGAGGTCGTCTACACCAACCCGGAAGTGACCATTTACGAGGTGCTGACACCCTAGACCTGACAGGTTGGCCTACGGCCAACCTGTCAGGTCTCCGTCAGAGAGACCAACTGTGTCCAAACCGATCCCGCTGCAATACGGCCAGACCTACCACGTCTACAACCGGGGCATCAACCGCGAGACGATCTTTGTGGCCGACCACAACTACCGCCACTTTTTGCGCCTCTACGCCCACCACGTGGCGCCCATCGCCGACACCTACGCCTACTGCCTGCTGCCCAACCACTTTCATTTCCTGGTGCACATCAACGCCCACGACCGCACCGGCTCCCTCTTTCAACGTCCCTTTGGTCGCATCCCGGTTGCCGACGACACCTACTTTGCCTGGCTCGTCGCCTACATCCACCGCAATCCGCAAAAGCACGGCCTGCTGGACGATTTTCGCGGCTGGCCCTACTCGTCGTACCACGCCTGCCTGTCCACCCAACCGACCGGCGTGGACCGGGACGAGGTATTGGCCTGGTTCGACGGGCAGGCCGGCTTTCGGGCCTTTCACCGGCAAGCGGTTCCCGAGCGCCAGATCGCGCTCCTGGTGGCGGAGGATTTTGATTGAGACCCCCGGGGTGTAATATTCCCGTCGATTCTGCATCTTATTCCTTGGAGAAGGGACCATCCGTGGCCAAGGCCGACGACGCGGGTACAAACCACCCGTATAGCGCGCTCTACCGCGAATACCTGCCCCGTATCCTCAACTATGTGCGGCTGCGGGTGGAGGCCGAGGCCCTGGCCCAGGACCTGACGGCCGAGGTGTTTGCGCGGGCGGTGGCCAAGCAGCACACGCTGCGCCAGCGGGGGGCGTTCGGGGGCTGGCTCTTTGCCATCGCCCGCAACGTGGTGGCCGGCCACTATCGCCGCCGCCGCGAGACCCTGCCGCTGGAATTCGCCGCCGACGAGCCGGCGCCCGCGCCCTCACCGCCGGAGGCCGTCATGCGCCGGGAGGAGCTGGCCCGCCTGCGCGCCGCCCTGGCGAGTTTGCCGGAGCGGGACCGGGAGGTCATCCGCCTCAAGTTCGGCGGCGGGCTGATGAACAAGGAAATCGCCCAGGTCATGGACCTGCGGGCCGGTCACGTGGCCGTCATTTTGTACCGGGCGCTGCGCAAACTGCGCGCCCAGTTGGAAGAATGAACTCACCGCAGAGGACGCGGAGAACGCAGAGATGGATGGAGTCACGTCATTGCGAGTGAGCGGAGCGAGCGCGCCGTCCCCTGTGCCTGTCCTGTGCAGTCAGGCACAGGGGACGGCGCGCAATGACACCTCTAATCCCGCGGTAAAGAGATGAAAACGATAAGAGACGAACGACGCCGTGTCGAACGAATTTCGGCGTTGGTAGACCAATTGATAGACGATCCTGACGCCCGGCCCGGGGGCCTGGCGCTCGACGACGCCGGCTTGCTCGACACAGCCCGGCGGCTGGCCCGCCTGCCCGCGCTCCTGGGCCCCGTGGACCCCGCCCTGGAGCAGCGCGTCATGCGCCTCGTGGCCGAGGCTCCCGAATCCCGGCCGCGCCGGGCCAGGGGCCGCAAGTCGCGGCGCCGCCTCAACCTGGGCTGGGCCGTAGCCGGGCTGGCCGCCGTCCTGCTGCTGGCCGCCCTGCTCACGCCCGTGGGCCAGACGGCCCTGGCCGGCTTCCTGGCCGTCTTTGACCTGGGCCAGACCCAGGTGCGCATCACGCCGGTGGATACCCCGTCGGCGCCGCTAGAGACCGTCGTCGCCCAGAGCACGGCCGTGCAACATCGCCTCACCCTGGACGAGGCCCAGGCTCTCGTCTCCTTTGCCATCCCCCAGCCCGGCTACCTGCCCGCGGGCTTTGAACTGACAGCCGTGCACACCTACCACTATCCCGACCTGCCGGCCTGGGTGCCCCAGCCCCTCTTTGTCGAGCTGGTTTACGGCGACGCCCAGGGCCGGTCCTGTTCGCTGCGCGTCTATCCCATCATGCTCGGCGAGGAGACCAGCATCTCGGGCCTGAACCTGGAGGCCGCGCCCATCCGCGACGTGCGCGACGTGGACGTGGGCGGCAAGCCGGGCGTCTTTATGCACCTCGGCACCGACGAAGGCGACGTCGCCCTGCGCGAGGTGGTCTGGGAGCAGGACGACCTGATCCTGGCCCTCTCCGCCCCGGCCCTGAGCGAGGACGAGCTCCTCCGCGTGGCGCGCTCGGTGCGCCCCACACCCACCCTCTCCCCCGCAGGCGAGGGAGACTGAGGGCGCGATGCTGACCGTCTTTGTCTGGTGGTTGTGGATGCTCGTCGTCGGGCTGGCGGCCCTGCCGCTGGCCTACCGCTTCTTCCGGCGGCTGCCCGGCCGGGGCTACGCCTTTGCCCGGCCCCTGGGCCTGCTGCTGGTCGGCTACGGGCTCTGGCTGGGCGGCTCCCTCGGCTTCCTGCGCAACAGCGTCGGCGGCGCGCTCCTCAGCCTGACCCTCGTCGCCGGGATCTCGTTCGCCTACTATCGGCGGGACGTGGACGACGATCCAGGCCTGCTGGCCTGGCTGCGGGCCAACGGGCGGCTGGTGTTGGCCGTCGAGCTGCTCTTTGCCGGGGCCTTTGCCCTCTGGGCGCTGATGCGGGCCTACAGCCCCGAGATCACGACGGCCGGCGGCGAAAAGTTCATGGAGATCATGTACCTGAACAGCATCGCCCGCAGCGAGTTTTTTCCGCCCCACGACGCCTGGCTCAGCGGCTACGGCATCAGCTACTACTATTTCGGCTACGTCATGATCGCCACCCTGACCCGCCTCTCGGGCTTTGCCCCACACCTGACCTTCAACGTGGGCCTGGCCCTGCTCTTTGCCCTGACCTGCACCGGCGCCTTTGGCCTCGTCTACAGCCTGGTCCGGGGGGTTCAAAGGAAAGAGGAACAGAGCCGGCCCATCGCCTTTGGCTTCCTGGGCGCGATCCTGGTCGCCGTGCTGGGCAACCTCGAAGGTTTTCTTGAAATGCTCTACAGCCTGCGAGCCCTGCCCCTGGGTTTCTGGCAATGGCTCGACATCAAGGACATCAACCAGCCCTTTTCGACCCCGCCGAGCCCGGTGCCCGGCCGCAGCGGCTGGTGGTGGTGGCGGGCCTCGCGCGTCATCCACGACCTCGACCCCCTGGGCAACTCGATGGGCATCCAGCCCATCGACGAGTTCCCCGGCTTTAGCTTTCTGCTGGGCGACATGCACCCCCACGTGCTGGCCCTGCCCTTCGTCCTGCTGACCCTGGCCGTGGCCTTCCGGACCCTGTGGGCCGGCCCTCGGGGCAATGCCGGGGAGGGCTGGCCCGGGCCGGTGAAGCGGCTCTCGCCGCTGGTGCCCCTCTGCCTCGGCGCGCTGGCCTTCCTGAACACCTGGGATTTCCCCATCTACTGGCTCCTCTTCCTGGCCGCCTACGCCCTGGCCCAGTGGGGCCGTTTCGGGCGCCTGAGCTGGCCCCTCCTCCGCGACGTGGGCCTGACGGGCGCCGCCGTGGCCGTCGCCGGGTTCGTGCTCTACCTGCCCTTCTACCTCGGCTTCCAGTCGCAGGCCGGGGGCCTGCTGCCGGCCCTCTACGTCGGCACCCGCTTCCGGCACTATTTCGTCATGTTCGGGCCGTTCCTGGTCGCCATCGCCGGCCTGCTGGCCGTCCTGGCCCTGCGAGTCCGACAGCAGCGACTTGGCTCGGGCTGGCTGCGCGGCTGGCTGGGCTGGACGGCGGCTATTGTGCTAGGCCCGCTGGCCCTCATGCTGCTCATGGTCCTGGGCATGCTCCTCGTCCCCGCCGGCCGCGAGTTCCTGGAAGAGATCCGCCGCATCCCGTTCGTCTACCCGATCGTCGGCGACGATCCGTGGCCGGCGGTGTTGGGCAAGCTGCTCCTGGTCAAGCTCCGCTACTGGCTCATGCCCCTCGTCGTGGGCGCGATGGCGGCCCTGGGCTGGGTGCTGTTGAAACGAAATCTTTCCCCTCACCCCGACCCGGCCAAGACCCTAACAACGCGTCTCTCCCGGAAGGAGAGAACGGCACTGGCCCACCCCAGCCTCCAATTCACCCTGCTCTGCGCCGTGGCCGGGCTGCTGCTGACCCTCAGCGTCGAGTATTTCTACCTGGTCGACAACTTTCGGGTGCGGATGAACACCATCTTCAAGTTCTACTTCCAGGGCTGGGTGCTGATGGCTATCGCCAGCGCCTTTGCCGTCTACTGGCTGAGCCGCCGCACGGGTGCCTTGCGCCGCGCCTTTCTGGCCGGTTTTTGGCTGCTCTTTGCCCTGGGCATGGTCTACCCCGTGCTGGGCAACTACAGCCGGGCGGGCGGCTTCCAGCCCGAGCCGACGCTGGACGGCACCGCCTACCTGGCCGAGAGCCAGCCCGACGACTATGCCGCCATCCGGTGGCTTAACGAGAACGTGGGCGGCGCGCCCGTCATCCTGGAGACGCCGGGCAGCGGCGGCAGCAGCTACGTCTACGAGGGCCGCGTCTCGGCGCTGACCGGTCTGCCGACGCTCCTGGGCTGGGCCGGCCACGAGGGCCAGTGGCGCGGCAGCGACACCATCCAGAACGCCCGCGCCCCCGACATCGAGACCATCTACAACACCCGGGACCCGCTCACGGCCCGGTCGCTGCTGGACCAGTACGACGTGACCTACGTCTACGTCGGGCCGGTGGAGCGCAGCAACTACGATCCGCGTAGCCTGGAGAAGTTTGGCCGCTTTATGGACGTGGTGTATCAAAACGACGGCGTGACGATTTACAAAGTTGGATATTAGATATTTGAGATTAGATATTGTATAGTACGAACATAAGGGAATCGTTTCGATGAGTAATACCCAATACCCAATACCCAATACCCAATCGCGCGCATTCACGGTCGAGCGGGCGGCCTACGTCGCCATCGGGCTGCTGGCCGCCGTGCTGCGCCTCTACCGGCTCGGCCTGCGGCCGCTGAATGAGGCCGAGGCGACCCAGGCCCTGGCCGCCTACCGCTTTGTCCGGGGCGCCATCGAGGCCGCGCCTGGCGGGACGATCCCGGCCCTCTTTACGGGGAACGTGGCCGGTTTCACGCTGTTGGGCGCCGGCGACGCCGTCGCCCGCTGGCTGCCGGCCCTGGCGGGACTGGTTTTGGTGCTCCTGCCCTACTTTCTGCGGCATCGGCTGGGACGAGGAGGCGCCCTGGCGGCCTCGCTGCTGTTGGCCCTGTCGCCCTCGGCCGTCTTTTTCTCGCGGTCCCTCGACGGCGCGATCCTGGTCGCCGCCAGCGGCCTGGCCTTGGCCGTGGGCCTGATCCAGTACCTCGACACGCGCCGCCCGGCCTGGCTCTACCTGGCCGCCGGGGCGCTGGGCTTTGGCCTCTGCGCCGGGCCGGCCATCTTTGGCCTGCTGCTCATCTTCCTGGCCTTTGGCCTGCTGCTCTTCGTCGCCGAGAAGCTGCTGGACCGCGAGACCGGCTGGTCGTCGCTACGGGTCGGCTGGTGGGCGCTGCGGGCCGAGCCGGGGGACGAGGGCGGGCCGGGCCTGCCCACCAAGCTGGCGGCCGTGCTGGGCGGGACCTTTGGCCTGGTGGCCATGACCTTCGCCCTGCACCCGGCCGGCGTGGGCCTCGCCGCCGACACGGTGGCCGCCTGGGCCCAGGGCTTCTTGCCCGAAACGGGCGGCGCCCCGGCCGTGTATCCCCTCCTGCTCCTCCTGCGCTACGAGCCGCTCCTCCTGCTGCTGGGCCTGGTGGCGATGGGGCGCAGGGCATGGGCCGCCCGGCGCGGCCAGCCCGAGCCGCAACAAGCCGGTTCCGCCTTCCCGCACGCGGCCTTCCTGGCCTTCTGGGCCCTCGCCGCCACGCTGCTGGCTGTGGTCGCCGGGCACAACGTCCTGCTCGGCGTCGTGCCGCTGGCCCTGCTGGCCGGGCAGTCGGTGGAGCGGGCATGGCAGTGGCTCGACCGGCGCGCCCGCTGGCCCGAGGTGGGCCTGGTCGCCGCTGCTGCCCTCGTGCTCGTCGTCTTTCTCTACCTGCAAGTCGCCACCTACGGTCTGGCCGACAACACCACGACCATCTCTTTTCTGGGGCTCACCCTCTATGCCAGCAGCACCTACCTGATCCTGGCCGGCTTGGCCCTGTCGCTGATCGTCGGCCTGGGGATCGTGGCCTGGGCCTGGCGCGGCCCGGGCGTCGTGCTGGGCGGGGCGTGGCTGGCCCTGCTGCTGGTGCTGGGCCTTTACGGCGTCCGCCAGATGTGGGGCGCCAACGTGGCCCGCGCCGCCGACCCCCGCGAGCTGCTCGTCGCCCAGACCACCTCACCCCAGGTGCGGACCCTCGTCGCCGAGCTGGAGCAACTGTCGGTGAACGAGTCGGGGGCCTTTCACACGCTGCCCGTCACCGTCGAGGCGGCCACCGGGCCGGTCATTGCCTGGTACCTGCGTGAATTCGAGCAGCAGGTCGTCGTCGAGGAACTGCCGGCCCCGCCCCAGACGGTGGCGGCCCTGACCCTGGCCCACCAGGACCTGCCCATCGGCGAGACCTACCGGGGCCAGGGCTTTGCCCTGCGCGTCCGCTGGGCGCCGTGGGGCCTCTGGGGCCGGAAGCTGAGCCGCTGGCTGCTGTTTGGCGAAGGAGACCAGCCCATCGTGGACCGGCAAGTGGTCCTCTGGGTGGCAAGTGGAGAGTAACGAGAAACGAGTTACAAGTTGCAAGCAGCAAGCGCCACTTGCAACTTGTAGCTTGCAACTTGACACCATTCTGTGAGGTGGTAGTGGTTACTTACACGTTGACTGATGGGGGGCGGGGAAACCCCGCCCCCATCAGTCAACACCTTACCACTACCTGTGAGGTAATTGAACATGGAACTTGTCGAAAACCGGACGATTTTTGACCGGCCCCTGGCCGAGTTGTTGAAACCGAACTGGGAAAAGGCCATCTACCTGGCCATTTTCCTCGTCGCCGTGGCCAGCCGCTTCTGGGACGTGGGGGCGCGGGCCATGAGCCACGACGAGAGCCTGCACGCCCTCTATTCCTACTACCTCTACAACGGCACCGGCTACACCCACAACCCCATGATGCACGGGCCATTCCTCTTTCACGCCAACGCTTTCATCTACTTTCTCTTTGGCGACACGGACTTTACGGCGCGCATCGTGCCCGCCCTCTTTGGCGTGGTCCTGGTCATGAGCCCGCTGCTGCTGCGCCGCTGGCTGGGCCGGCTGGGCGCCGTCTTCACTTCCATCCTGCTCCTCATCTCGCCCTCGATCCTCTACTACTCGCGCTACATCCGCAACGACGTCTATATCAACGTCTGGACGATCCTGCTCATCGCCGCCCTCTTTCACTTTTTGCGCAGCCGCAAGGCGGGCTGGTTCTACCTCGGCGCGGCGGCGCTCATGTTCTCGCTGACCACCAAGGAGAACGCCTACATCTTTGGCTTTATCGGCCTGGTGTTCATCGTCGAGGTCTATCTCTGGGAGCGGCTGCGCTACCGCGACCAGGTGTGGCTTTACCTGGGCGGCCTGGTGTTGAGCGGCGTCCTGCTCGCCGTCGGCTACTTTTTGGGGCGCCCACCCGCTCCCCCCGCCGAGGGCGCCGAAGCCGTCGAGGCCGTCAGCGGCGCCGCAAAGCTGGTCAGCGCCCTGCTCATCGTCATCGGCGGCAGCATCCCGATCGTCCTGGTCAGCGGCAGCCTCATCCAATCGCGGCATCCCCGGCCCGGCCGAATCGTAGAGGCGATCCGCGCCCTCTCGTGGCAGACGTGGCTCATCGCCATCGTCCTGATGTTCCTCATCTACGCCCTCCTGTTCACCACCTTCTTTACCAATCCCGCCGGGCTGGTCAGCGGCGTCTTTGGCTCGGTCAACTACTGGCTGGCCCAGCAGGAGGTCGAGCGCGGCAGCCAGCCATGGTACTACTACTTTCTCGTGCTGACCATGTACGAATTCGTGCCCTTCCTTATCAGCTCCATAGCGCTGGTCTACTACGTCGTCCGCAGCCTCGTGACCGGCCAGCCGTCCGCAGAGGAAACCGAGGACGAATTCGAAGCACGTGGCCCGACCGCCGCCGAGAATTCACTCTTTGTCGCCTTTCTCATCTTTTGGACCATCAGCAGCCTCTTTATCTACAGTTGGGCCGGCGAAAAGATGCCCTGGCTGGTCGTCCACCCGGTCCTGCCCATGATCGTGCTCACCGGCAAGTTTGCCGGCGACCTGCTGACCCGGCTGGACTGGCGGGCCGTGTGGCGCCGGGGCGGGGCGCTGCTGGCCATCTTGCTGCCCCTGGCACTCTTTGGCCTCTACACCCTGGTGACCCAGCAGCCCTTCCAGGGCCTGTCCCTCTCCAATCTCCGGGCGACGGGCAATTGGTTCGCGGCCCTCATCGTCACCCTGCTCTTGCTGGGCCTGACCTGGGTGGTGGCCCGCCGGCTGGGCAGGCGACGGGCGCTGAGCATCGCCTTTGCCACGGCGCTGGCCTTTCTCTCCTTCTTTACGGTGCGCTTTGCCTGGCTGGCGTCGTTCGTCAACTATGACTATGCCACCGAGCTGCTGGTCTATGCCCACGGCGCGCCCGGCGTCAAGCTGACCCTCGACGAGGTGGCCGACATCTCGGCCCGGACCGCCGGCGACAAGCTCATCGAGGTGGCCTACGACAACGAGGTGACCTGGCCGATGGAATGGTACATGCGCGAGTATCCCAACCGGCAGTACTACGGCGAGACGCCCACCCGCGAAAAGCTGGACGTGCCCCTGGTGCTGGCCAGCGAGCGCAACGACGCCAAGGTCAAACCCTACCTGGGCAACCGCTACCATCGCTTTAAACGGCGGCTGGTCTGGTGGCCCAACCAGCAGTACATGGGCCTGACCTGGGAGCGCATCTGGATGCTGCTCACCACGCCCGAAAAGCGCGAGATCCTGTGGAACATCCTCTACTGGCGCGAGTATCCGCGCTCCACCGACGACTGGTACCACGTCCACAACTTTTACTTTTACGTGCGCAAGGACGTTGCCCAGCAGATCTGGGACTTTGGCGCGGCGCCGCCCGTCGTCGTCGAGCTGGAGCCCGACCCCTACCTCGAAAAGCACGTGGAGCTGAACACGGTGGCAAACTGGGGCAGCGTGGGCACCGGCCCCGGCCAGTTCAACCACCCGAGGGGCATCGCCGTCGGGCCGGAGGGCCTGGTCTACGTCGCCGACTCGGACAACCACCGCATCCAGGTCTTTGACGCCCAGGGCACCTTCCTGCGCCAGTGGGGCAGCCAGTGCAACCTGGAGACGGGCCACGGCTGCCAGACGCCCGAGGGCGACGGCCAGTTCCAGGAGCCCTGGGGCCTGGACGTCGGCCCCGACGGCCGCGTCTACGTCGCCGACACCTGGAACCACCGCATCCAGGTGTTCGACAGCCAGGGCAACTTTGTGACCAAGTGGGGCTTTTACGGCCAGACGGACAACGCCGAGCAACTGCTCTACGGCCCCCGCGACGTCGCCGTCAGCGCCGACAACCGCGTGTACGTCACCGACACAGGCAACAAGCGCATCATGGTCTACGATTCCAACAGCACCCTGCTCGATCAGTGGGGCGGCGGGGGCATCCTGGGCGGCTTTTTCGAGGAGCCGGTGGGCCTCGACACCGACCCGGAGGGCGACCTCTACGTAGCCGATACGTGGAATCGGCGGGTCCAGGTCTTTAGCAACCACGACTTTCTCACCGACTGGCCGGTGGAGGGCTGGTTCGGCGAGTCGGTGGTCAACAAGCCTTACCTGGCCGTAGACGACCAGAGCCGCGTCTACGTCACCGACCCCGAGGGCTACCTGGTCATCGTGTTCGACGGCGGCGGGGAGCTGCTGGCGACCTTTGGCCGCTACGGATTCGACCCGAACTCGTTCAGCCTGCCGACGGGCATCGAGGTGGACGACGAGGGGTACGTCTATGTGACCGATACGGACGGCCAGCGGGTGCTCAAGTTCGAGCCGCTGCCCTGATGCGTGATGCGTGATGCGTGAGCCGTTTTGTCACGCAACACGCATCACGCATCACGCAATACGCATTAGCCCAGTTGATCCGGCGTGAATCCGGCCGGCAACAGCTCGGCGATGGTAAAGGTGCGCACGTTGCCGTCCAGGTCGGCGACGAGGATACGCAGGTCGCCGGCGGGGCTGAACTCCCGCAGGATCTGGCGGCAGGCGCCGCAGGGCGTGGCCCCGGTGGCGGTTGCCACGGCGATGGCCTCAAAGTCGCGCTCGCCGGCCGAGACCGCTTTGGCCACGGCGGCCCGCTCGGCGCAGGTGGTCAGCGGATAGGCGGCATTCTCCACGTTGCAACCGGCGTAGACCTGGCCGGACCGGCCTAACAAGGCCGCACCCACCGGAAAGCCGGAATAGGGTGCATAGGCCCGCTCGCGGACCTCCCGGGCCTGGGCTATGAGGTCTTGGTCGGTCATCAGGCTCCCGTCCCTTCTACTTTCCGCCATTGTTCCCGTTCCGGTGCAGGAGAAAGCCGTTCTTCTCTTCCTGTTCTTGGACCGGCGGCGGCTCCTGCCGCTCGACGCGGACTTTTTTGATGCGCCGGCCGGCCACCGATTCCACTGTAAAATCGAGGTTCTCGAAACTCACCTGGTCGCCGACGACAGGCACCTGGCCCAGCTCGGTGTAGATGAAACCGCCCAGCGTGTCGCTGTCTTCCGTGGGCAGGTCCACGTTCATCAGCCGGTTCAGGTCGTCCAGGTCCACCCGGGCATCAAAGATGTACTCCGAATCGTCGATGAATTCGACAAAGGGTTCCTCGGTGTCGTACTCGTCCTGGATCTCGCCCACGATCTCTTCCAGCAGGTCCTCGATGGTCACCAGGCCGGCCATGCCCCCATATTCATCCACCACGACGGCCACGTGCACCCGCCGCTGCTGGAGGTCGGGCAGCAGGTCGCTGGCCTTTTTCGTCTCGGGCACGAAATACGCCTCGCGCAAGATGCTCTTGAGCGGCACGTCGGTCCGGCCGTCGCGCAGGTAGGGCAGCAGGTCCTTGGCATAGAGCACGCCCTGCACGTTGTCGATGGTTTCTTTAAAGACCGGGATTCGCGAGTAGCCGGCTTCCATCACCGTGTGAAGCGCCTCCAGCATCGGCGTGCTCGCTTCCAGGGCCACCACGTCGATGCGGGGCACCATCACCTCGCGGGCCAGGGTTTCGCCCAACTCAAAGATGGAGTAGATCATCTCCTTCTCTTCTTCCAGGATGACGCCTTCCTCCTCGCCGGCGTCGACCAGGACCTTGATCTCCTCCTCGGTCACAAAGGGCATGCGCCCCGGCGACCGGCCGCCAAAGAGGCGCGAGATGTTGTTGCTGATCCAGACCATGAGGCGCACGACGGGCATGGCCAGCGTCGAGATGATGGTCAGGGGGCGGGCCAGCAAGAGGGCCAGACGCTCCGAGTGCTGAAGGGCGATGGTCTCGGGCACCAACTCGCCCAGGATGAGCATGACGATGGCCGCCGCCAGAACCACCAGCACAAAGGCCACCGGGTAGCTGGACTGGCCGAGCCAGGGCGCCAAGAGCCGGCTCAGGGGCGGCGCCGAGACGACGGCCACAACGGCCCCGGCGAAAAAGCTGGTCAGCATCATGCCCAGTTGGGTCGTGGCCAGCAGGCGGCTGGCGTCCTCGGCCAGGGTCTCGGCCGTGCGAGCCGGGCCGACGCCCTCTTCGATGAGCTGGCGCAGCCGCACCTTACGCACGTTGATGAGGGCTGCCCGGGCCATCGCCAGGAAGGCGTTGACCGCCATCAGCCCCACGAGTAAGACGATCTCCCACACAGTCACGCTATTCTGCCTCCGACTCGTCCTCGGCCGGGGGCGGCTCCTTGACCCGGGCCGGCACGCCATAGGCCACGCGCCCCGGCGGCACGTCGCGGGTCACCACCGAGCCGGCCCCCGTCTTGGCCCCCTTGCCGATCTTGAGCGGGGCGACCAGCATCGTGTCACTGCCGATGAACGCCCCCTCGCCGATCTCGGTGGAGTGCTTCTGCTCCCCGTCATAGTTGCACGTGATGGTCCCCGCGCCGATGTTGGCCCCGGCGCCCACCGTCGCGTCGCCCAGGTAGCAAAAGTGGCCCATCTTGGCCCCTGGCCCCAGGTACGAATTCTTCATCTCGCCGAAATTGCCCATGTGGGCCCCGGCGCCCAGCCGGGCTCCCTGGCGCAGGTGACCAAACGGCCCCACGTCGCTGGCCTCTTCCATGGCCGCCTGCTCGACCACTGACATCTCTACCCGGCAGCCGTCGCCAATCTCCGAGTCGCGGATCACCGAGCCCGGCCCCAGGGTGCAGCCCTGCCCGATGCGCGTCCGGCCCTGGAGCAGGGTATTGGGCCAGACGACGGTGTCGGGTCCGATCTCGACGTCGGCCTCGATGTAGGTCGTCTCGGGGTGGACGAGGGTCACGCCGGCCAGCATCCAGCCCTCGTTGATGCGGCGGCGCATCTCGGCCTCGGCGCGGGCCAGCTTCAGGCGGTTGTCCAGCCCCATGATCTCCAGCGGATCGGCCAGGGAGAAGGCGCCGACGGCCTCTTCCTGCTCGCGGGCGATCCCGACCAGGTCGGTCAGGTAAAACTCGCCCGCCGGGCTTTTTTCCAGCCGGGCCAGGTTGGGCCAGAGCCAGTCGTCGCGGAAACAAATCACCCCGCCATTGACCTCGCCGATGGCTCGCTGCTCGGGCGTGGCGTCCTTGGCCTCGACGATGGCCTCGACCCGGCCGGTCTGTGCGTCGCGCACGATGCGACCATAACCCGTCGGGTCCTCGGGACGAAAAGTAAGCAGCGTCGCCGCGACACCCTCCGCCTGGTGCTGGGCCACCATCTCCGCCAAGGTCTCGGGACGGATGAGGGGCGTGTCGCCATAGAGGGCCAGGACGCTCTCGGCCTGGCCCGCCGCCACGGCCTCGGCCTGCTGGACGGCGTGTCCGGTGCCGAGCTGCTCGGCCTGGGTGGCGTAGGCCACACCGTCGCCCAACGCCTCGCGGACCAGGTCGGCGCCATAGCCGACCACGACGGCCAGGTGGGCGGGGTCCAGCGCCCGGGCCGCATCGATCACGTAGCGCACCATCGGCCGGCCGGCCAAAGGGTGCATCACTTTGGGCAGGTCGGACTTCATGCGCGTCCCCTGCCCCGCTGCCAACACGATTACAGTTAGATTCAATTCTTCACTCCCTGGGGTATCCGTCCACGTGCATCCGCTTCCTTCCCTGGATTGGGGAAGGAAAAACGACCAAAACAAACCCCACGCCCGGCGGGCCAAGGCTTGCTCTGGTCGCTTCAAAGGATGCTATGCACTTAGAATGAGGGTCAGGTCCCTCAGAGGATTGTTCGTCCATCCACCCGGTATCGTATAACGTACCCAACAAACTCCTGTTAACCGCTGCCATTCTAGCACAAGGGACGTGGAAATGCAAATACCCGGTAGACCTGTTCTTGACCGCCAGAAGAGTCGCTGCTATACTCGCAGGGTGGACACCTTTCCGGCAACCGGCACAAAAGCCACCTGGAGGCGGACATGACCCACATCATCGGCCTGGACCTGGGCACGACGACGGTGACCGGCGTGGTCTGGGCGGCCACGGAAAACGAGGTTGTGCGCCTGGCCCAGCGGCCCAACGACGCGGCTCTGAAGCCGTCACACCCCACCCGCGCCGAGCAGGACCCCGAGCGCCTGGGCACCCTGGCGCTGGCGGTGCTGGCCGATCTGGCCGCCGGTGGGGAACCCATGGCCGGCCTAGCCCTCACCAGCCAGATGCACGGCCTGCTCTGCATCGACGGCGAGGGCCGGCCGCTGACGCCCCTCATCTCCTGGCAGGATCACCGCACCGACGAGCCGCTGCCGGTCGGCGCGACGACCCTGGATCGCCTCCGCACCCGCATCGCTGACCTGGACTGGCACAGGAACGGCTGCCGCATCCAGCACGGCTACGGCGCGGCGACGTGGTTCTGGCTGGTGCAGCAGGGCAAGCTGCCGGCCGGCACGGCCCGCCTCTGCACCCTGGCCGGCTGGCTGGCCGGACAGTTCACGGGCCAGCTCCCGGTGACCGATCCGACCTTTGCGGCCAGTTGGGGCGTCTATGACCTCGTCGAAGGGGGTTGGAACGCGGCGTTCCTGGAGCGCCTGGGCCTCGACCCAGGGCTGCTGCCCCCGGTCCGTCCTTCGGGCGCCCAGATCGGCGGGCTTTCGCCGCAAGTGGCGACAAAGACTGGCTTGCCCGCCGGGCTGCCTGTGTTCAACCCGCTGGGCGACACCCAGGCCAGCTTCCTGGGCAGCGTGGCCGACGCCGAGCGCGAGGTGATGGTCGGCCTGGGCACCGGCGGGCGGGTGGCCTGGATGGTGCCCGCCTTCGAGCCGTCCACTGCGGGTGACGGGCCGGTGGAAACCCGTCCTCTCCCCAAGCCAGGTCATCCTGATGTGCGGCCCTTGGGCCGCCATGTCGAAGGGAATCATCCTGAGCTCGTCGAAGGACGATTCTTGCGCGTCGGCGCCAGCCTGTGCGGCGGGGCGGCCTACGCCTGGCTCAACCGCACCGTCCGCGCCTGGCTGGCCGGGTTCGGCTTGGAGCTGGACGAGGAGAGGGTTTACGAGCGGCTCAACACGCTGGCCCGGGAGCGCGAGGACCCGGCCGGCCTCCGGGTGCGGACCACCTTCCTGGGCGTGCGCGGCGACCCGGCGGTGGGGGCCGGCGCCATCGAGGGCATCACCCTGGAGACGATGGAGCTGGGCGCGCTGGCCCGGGCGACGCTGCTCGGCATGGTGGACGAGCTATACGCGTACTACGCAGCCCACGGCGGGGAGGAGGCCGGGCACACGCAAATCATAGCCACAGGCGGCGCCGTGCGCCGGAATCCGCTGCTGCCGGGCCTCATCGGCGAGCGATTTGGGCTGCCGGTGCAGGTGGCAGCCCACGAGGAGGCGGGAGCCGTCGGCGCGGCGAGGTTGGTCGACTAAGCGGCCTGCGCCTCGATGAGCGCCACCAGCCGCTCGGCGTTGCGGATGTGCCCCGAGAAGCGAAAGGCGGGCACCTGCCGCCGGTGCCACTCGCGGCGGACGCGGCCCCGCCGCCCGCGCACCGTCCGCCAGACATAGACCGTGTAGAACGACTCGACCCAGCCCAACAGGTCGATCCGGGCCGAGCGCGCGACGCCAGCCACCTCGTCCCAGGGGATGCGGCGCCAGAACAGCCCCCAGCGGCGGACGCGCAGCCCCCCGGCGTCGGCGCGGATCTCGGGCAGGAGGGTGAAAAAGTAAGCGGCCGCCAGCCAGCTCAGCAAGCCCAGGACGAGTGCGGGCCACACGGCCCAGGGCCGCATCCAGTACCAATACTCCCGGCCGGCCCAGATGAAGAGGCCCAGGCCCATCGTGAAAAGCAACAACGGCACCAGCCGCCGGGCGATGACGGTCGTCGCCGTGAAGGGATACCAGAAACGTTCCCCTTGGTCAGCCATGAGCGTCAGAAGCGGGTATGAAGGGCGGGCACAACCGCGAGGAACTGCGCCCGCAGGCGCACCACCGGATGGATTGATGCATTTTCGTGTGAATGTCACACCTCCAAGAGCGACCTCGGCAGGCTGAACTACACCCGGCACCAGTGTACCAAGTATGTTATCATTAGTCAAATTGTGTGTTACAATAAAGCCCCGATACGCCAGAGAAGGGGAGGGACCTGTGGAAGCTTTTTCCGAGCGTTACGACCGCGCCTTGAGCCTGGCGGCGCGCGCCCACCGGGGACAGACCCGGAAAGGGAGCGACGTCCCCTACCTGGTACATCCCGTCCACGTCTCCACCCTCCTGCTGCGCCACGGCTTTGGCGAGGACGCGGCCGTCGCCGGGTTGTTGCACGACGTCGTCGAGGATTCGGACGTCCCCGTGGCCAGGATCGAGGCCGAATTTGGGCCGGCGGTCGCCGAAATCGTCGCCGCCCTGACCGAAAGAAAGCGGGAGGGCGATCGGAAGCGGCCCTGGGAGATCCGCAAGCGGGAAGCCCTGGAACTGCTTCAGGCGGGCAGCGCCGAGGCCGTCGCCGTCAAGGCCGCCGACGTCGTACACAACGCCCGCTCCATGGTTCGGGAATTGGGCCTCCAGGGGCCTGCGATCTGGGATCACTACTCGCGCGGCCCGGAGGAATCGCTGTGGTACTATCGCCGCGTGGCCGCCATCGTCCGCAAGCGCTGGCCCGGCCACGCCCTGACCGGCGAGCTGGACCGGGCCGTCGAGGCCCTGGCCCGGGCGATCGCCGAGACCGGGGACACCTAGCCTACCCTACCCTACTCTGCTGTTGAACCCGCCGCCTGCCGCCGGGCGATCTCTTCCTGCTTGCGCCACTGGCCGATCTGGTGGCCCTGGCTGGCCAGCCGGTCGAGCAGGGGGTGCAGCGCCGGATCGACCCGGCCCGGCGGCGCGTCTTCCAGCGGCGTGCCGGGCAGCGGCATGAAGGTGTGGGTGTGGAGCACGGCCCCCATCGCCACCAGGTCCTCCATCAGGCGCAGCGTAGCGGCCACGTCCTCGGCCTCCTCGCCGGGCAGGCCAAAGATGAGGTCCACCACCGGCGTCAGCCCCCCGGCGACGACGGTTTCTGCCGCACGGTAGACGTCGGCGACGGTGTGGTTGCGGCGCAGCGCCCGCAACAGCCGGTCGGAGCCGGTCTGGGCGCCGAAAATCAGGTTGTCGTTGCCGCAGTAGCGGCGCACCAGGGCCACCGCCTCGGGCGTGACCGTCTCCGGTCCGACCTCCGAGGGAAAGGTGCCAAAGTAAACGCGTTCCTTGCCTACGAGGGCGGCCATCTCGCGCAGCAGGCGCTCGATGGCGTCGAGGTTCACCGTGCGGCCGTTGTCCGGCGACTGATACGCGAAAGCGTTGGGCGTCACGAAACGCAAATAGTCGTAGCCCTTTTCCATAGCCCGTCGCACCCAGTAGACGACGTGTTCCACCGCTCGGTGGCGCATCCGCCCGCCAAAGAGGAACGAGGTCTGGCAAAAGGCGCAGGCGCAGGGGCAGCCGCGCGTGATCTCGATGGGCGCAAAGCGGCGGTGCTCGACGCCCAGGGGCGGGTAGGCGTCCAGGTCCACGGGCCGGGGGCGCGGTCCCCGCACCACCTCGCCCTCGGCATCCAGCGTGGCGACGCCGGGCAGCCTCGCCGGCGACTCGCCGGCCAGCACCCGCGCCAGCAGCGCCGGCAGCGCCTCCTCCCCCTCGCCGACGACCACGGCGCTGGCCCCCGCCGCCAGCACCTCCCCCGGCCGCGCCGAGGGATGCGGCCCGCCGGCCACAACAAAAGATCCGCAAATTCCGCGAATCCGTTGTTCCAGCCCCTCCGCCGCCGGCCAGTCCGCCGTGGCGAAAGAGAGGGCTACGACCAGGCGGCCGGTCCCCACCGCCAGCTCGCGGAGGCGGGGCAGCAGGCGCTCGTCCTGCCACAGGAAGTGAAGCCGCAGCGCCGCCGTGCGCGGATCGACCTCCTGCGCGCCGGTGAGCGCGGCCACGCTGTTCAGATTCTGCTTGTTGACGACAAAGGCCAGGGCCGGCATGGCCCCATTATAACAGAGGCGGGGCGGCTGTCAACGTCGCGGGCAGCGGGCCACGGCCGTCGGTCATGGCTGGGCGTGAGCGGCGGCATAGAGGATGAACGAGACGGTCGTGCCCTGGCCCGGCGCGCTCTCGGCCCAGATGCGCCCGCCGTGGGCCTCGACCAGGCTCTTGGCGATGGCCAGCCCCAGGCCTGTCCTGAGCGTGTCTGGGGAGAACCCAGACGAAGGGCCACTGCCCTCCGCATCGTGGGAGCGGGCCGGGTCGCCGCGCCAGAAGCGGTCGAAAATGCGGGGCAGGTCCTCGGGCGGGATGCCCTCGCCGTTGTCGGCGACCCAGAGCCGGATCATGCCCGCCTCCGGCGCCCGCTCGGCGCCCAGGGTGACCTGCCCCCCCGGGGGCGTGTGGTGCAAGGCATTGACGACCAGATTGCCCAGCACCTGGCCGATGCGCTGCGGGTCGGCGGGGAGCGGCGGCAGCGCGTCGGCGGCGTCCACGTCCAGGACGACGCCGGCTTCGCCGGCCTGGGGCGCAAAGACGTCGCGCACGTCGGCCAGCAACTGCCCCACGTCCAACCGCTGCACGTCGAGAGGAAGCTGGCCCGCCTCGGCCAGGGTCAGCAGCCGCAGATCGTCCACCAGCCGGCCGAGCTTTTGCGTCTCGTCGAACACCAGGTCCAAGTGCTCGGGCGTAGCCTCGTAGACGCCGTCGCGCAGGCCCTCCAGGTTGCCCTGGATGACGGTCAGCGGCGTGCGCAGCTCGTGGGCCACGTCGGCCAGCAGCTTGCGGCGCTGGCGGTCGGCAGTTTCCAGCGCGGCCGCCATGCGGTTGAAGGAGCGGGCAAAGTGGCGGAACTCGGGGCTGCCCTCGACCGGCACCCGCGCCGAGAGGTCGCCCTCGGCCAGGGCGTCGGCGGCCTGCATCGTGTCGCTGAGCGGGTCGGTGAAACGCCGGGCGGCCAGGGTGCCCACCCGCCGCAGGATCAGGAGTACCAGGAAGGCGAGCGGGAGCAGGAGAAACAGCCAGCGTAACGGATGCTCCCCGTCACGGGGCGTGGGGTGGGGCAGCGAACCGCTGCGGAAAAAGACCACGGCCATCGCCCCCAACACGGCCAGGAGGCCACAGGCCAGCACGGCAAAGAGGCCAAAGGCCACCGCAAAGCGGACAAAGAGCGCGCCGCCACTGTGATGCCGCCCTTTCCAGTCCTGTTTGTGGCGCAGCCAGGGCGGCGTAGGCGGCCCATGCTCCCGGTCCCCCCACTCCTCTTCGTTCCACCAGGGTGGGCCGTGCTTGTGCCAGTGCTCGCGCTTCTTCTTTCGCATCCTAATCAAGGGTGTTGGGCAAGTTTGAAACTTGCCCCACGGGCTATGCTGGGCAAGTTTCAAACTTGCCCTACGGGCGGTCCACGAAACGGTAGCCCACGCCGTAGACGGTCTGGATGTAGCGCGGCTCGCGCGGGTCGGGCTCGATCCCGTTCGCCGCCCCTTCGACTGCGCTCAGGGCAAGGCTCAGGGCCAGCTTGCGGCGGATGTTTTTGATGTGGGAATCGACGCTGCGGTCGTAGCCGTCAAAGGCCACGCCGTGGACGGCCTCCAGCAACTGCTCGCGGCTGAAAATGCGGCCCGGCTGGCGGACCAGGGCGGCCAGCACCTGGAACTCGGTGGGCGTCAGGTCTACGGGATCGCCGCCGACGGTGGCCGTCATGGCCTCGGTGTCGAGTTCGACGTCGGCGGCGCGGAGGATGCTGCTCGGCCCCACCTCGCCGTTGACCCGGCGCAGAGTGGCGCGGACGCGGGCCACCAGCTCGCGGGGGCTGAAGGGCTTGGTGACGTAATCGTCGGCGCCCAGCTCCAGCCCCACGACGCGGTC
>CAYLZO010000050.1:0-24846 GCA_964387775.1 uncultured Anaerolineaceae bacterium | reverse complement strand
CCCAAAGCGGTCGTAGGCGGTGGCGCCGGTGGGCAGCGTGACGGCGTGCTCGCCGCCGTCCACGGCCCAGATGACGTCCACGTCCCGGGCGGTGCCGCTTTGGTGGAAGGCGTAGCCGCCGATTCCGGCCGGATAGCCGGCAGCCGGCCCCTCGTACTCCACAGAGGCCAGGATCGAGGCAGCGGTGGCGTAGGCGTAGTAGGCCGGCCGGGGCGTCAAATCGGGTTCGAGGAGGCCGGTGTCCCACCAACTTTTGTTGATCAGGGCAAAATAGGTCTGGCTGTCCAGGCCGAAAGCCAGCGCCTCGGCGTAGGCCCGGGGCACGTACTTGGCCTGGGCCTCCTGGCAGGCGCTCGAACTTTCGAAACAGAGGAGCGCAGCCTCGGTGTTCATCAGCCCTTTGGCAGCGTAGCCATATTGGGTCAGCACCCCCTGGACGAATTGGGTTTTGTCCGGCACAGCCGTGACCGACCCGGGCCAGTTGGGGTTCTCCATGCGGTCTTCCGCGGCCCAATAATAGCTGTAGGCGTGGTAGCTGACGACGTCAAAGTAAGGGCCGCCCCCGTTCTGCAAGATACCTTCCAAAAACTTGCCCGGCAGGCAGTCCTTGCCAGCCGGCGGGTTGTTCGGATTGCAGTCCAGCAGCAAGCCGCCGACGAGCACCTGGGCGTTGGGGTCCGCGGCCTTGATGGCCGGATAGGCCGCCTTGAGCATCTCGGCGTAGTAGCCCCCACCGTAGTAGGGGTCGTCGGCGTCGCCCCAACAGCCGAACCCACTGGTAGGCGAGACCAGGTCCGGGTCCACGTCGGGCTCGTTGCCCAGCTCCCAATAGTGCACGCCGTAGGGTTCCTGGGAGTAGCGACCCACGAGGGCGGTCAGGAACTCGGCAAAGGCGCCCAAGGCGTCCTGGCGGATGGGTCCACAAAAGGAACCGGGGATTTCCTGGGCCCAGCTCGGCGTGAAGTGGACGACGGCGATGGCCTTCATGCCGCTGGCGCGGGCGTTGATCAGACTCTGCTCGTCTACCACGGACCAGTTGTAACTGGGTGGCGTGGTTCGGGTCGGTTCGATGTCGTCCCAATGAAAGACGCTACGCCGCACCCAGCGCATCCGGGCCAGAATCGCCTCGGAGAGGCCACCGGCGTCGTCGATGGGCTGCTGCATCTGGATGCCAAAGATCGACGGGCCAGCTTTCAGGCCGTTGACCCCGACGGGAAGATAGAGGGTCGTCGAGACCAGTTCGGTACTTGCCAACTCGACGGCCATCGAAGCTTGGCCCGCAGTCGCCAGAGGCGCAGCCGCTACAGGCGCCTGGGGCACAAGGTCCCTCGCCGGCCTATCTCCTCTTTTATCAGCCCGGACCATGAGCCAAGCTGCCGATACGAGCAAGCCAACCACACAAACGATCGGCAAGGTGCGACCGAGGCGCTTGCTGGACACAGGGATTTGTTCTGTCATCACGGACTTCCTCCTGGGCAATCTGGGCTTTGCGAACGAGGAGACAGTATATCACATCTGGGGGAGGTTGACAAAGCAGACCCGCGTTTCTACAAGCCGCAGGCCGTCGGCCAGCGAGGGCGTACACGATGGGAGGGGCATTTGGCGACTTGTATCAAGGATGTTATAATTGCACGTTGTGGAAGCGCAATCCCAATCTAGGCGGCGTGTGACGCGCCGGCTATGGCTGCCTGAACATCAACTGGGACTGACAGCCTGGCTCGGTGAGCAGGGACAGACGCTCATCACGGCGAGCCTGGGTGCCCTGACCCTCGCCACCCTGATCCTCCTTCTGGCGGATTGGGGCTTTGACGATCCTTACATCACCTTCCGCTACGCCCGCAATCTGCTGGAGGGCCACGGCCTGGTGTACAACGTGGGCCAGCGCACCCTGAGCACGACGACGCCGCTCTACGCCATCTTGCTGGCAGGCTTGGGCCTGCTCTGGCCAGATCTCCCGCTGGTCAGCAACGTCGTGAGCGCGGGGGCGCTGGTGGGGGCCGCTGCCAGTCTCGTCGCCTGGTCGCGAGGCCGGGGTGAAGCGGCCGTGGGTCACATCGCGGCCCTCTTGCTCTGCCTGTGGCCCCTGGTGCTCATGTCCTTCGGCATGGAGACCTGCCTCTACCTGGCCCTGATCCTCGTCGGGTTCGTAGCCTACGACCGGGAGAAGCTGGATCTGGCCGCCGGTGCCCTGGCGCTGGGGACCCTGATCCGGCCCGAGGGGGTGCTGGCGATGGTGGTTCTGGCTTTCTTCCACCTTGCCCGCCGACGGCCGCTACCGGCGCGCCCGGCCCTGCTCTACGCCGTCCTCGTCGGCGCCTGGTACGCCGGGCTTTGGCTCTATTACGGCGCGCCGCTGCCCGTGACCCTGATGGCCAAGCACCAGCAGGGCGGCATGGACATCAGCACCCGCTTTGCGCCCGGCTTCGCCGACCTGCTGGTGGGCTATGCCCGCCGGCCGCTCTACTGGCTGCACGGCGTGTTGGCCCTCGTCGGGGTGGTGCAAGTCTGGAGCCGGGGGCGCCACTGGCTGCCATTGCTGGCCTGGACCGCCCTCTACTTTCTGGCCTACACCCTTCTGGGCGTGAGTCGCTACTTCTGGTACTATGCGCCCCTGGTACCGGCCCTGGTCGTATTGATCGCCGAGGGAGCCGTGGCCGTGATCCGGCGCGTGGCCCGCCTGGCGCCGAGTCGCGCCCTGGCCGGAGGCTTGGCGGCCCTGATGGTGGTCGCCCTGCTGGCGCCGCTCGGCATGGAGGTCCTGGCCCTGGCCTGGAATCCCGACCCCCGGCTGGCCGTCTATCCCGAGATCGGCGACTGGCTGGCCGCACACACCCCGGCCCGGGCCACGGTCGGCGCCCTGGAGGTGGGCATCATCGGCTATCACAGCCGGCGGCGGATGGTGGGCTTTGCCGGTCTCCTCCAGCCGGAGGTGGCCCGCCAACTGGGGCCGACCCAGACCTATCAGGATTCGGCGGCCTGGGTGATCCAGAGACAATGGCCCGACTATTTGGTGTTGGATCGTGTTGCGTTTGCTGGCTTGACCGGGAGTGACTGGTTTCAAAGGACCTATGAAGCTGTACGAGATTTTACGGACACGCGCTCGTCGTGGCTGACCGTCTATCGCCGAGGCCACGGACCATGAATCAACGCCCTCTTTTCTACGTGATTACAGCGGGGCTGGCCCTCGTCGTCCTGGCTCTCGTCGCCAAAATCGCGCTGGATCGCCTCTCGGCGCCCCCCTGGGGCAATCCCACGGCCGGCGGCGAGCCGATCTCGCTGGCCGGAGGGACGCAGGTTGGCCAGGACTTTGTCGCGCCGCTGCCCGGACTCTACCGCATCGAGGTCGCGCTGGAGCCGGCTCCCGGCGGCAGCGGCCAGACGGTCGCTTTTCACCTGAAAGAGGACCCATCCGCCCCCCAGGTCCTCTGGACGGCGACGCTGGCGGGCGACGAAATCGGCGCGGGTGCACTGCATGGCTTTGAATTCCCGCCCCAGCGCAACGCCCAGGGACGGCGCTACTACTTTTACCTGGAAGTGCTGGAGGAGGCCCCGTCTGGGGCACCCGCCGTCGGCTACAATCCCAGTGCCTTTCTCGACGAGGCCAGCGCCCACGTGAACGGCGAGCCCATCGCCGGCAACTTGCACTTTCAGACCTATTACACGCTCAGGACCCGGGACAAGGTCGGCGTGCTCTTGAGCCGCATGGCCCAGGGCCGGCCCTACATGCTGGGCACCCCCGGCTTTTACGTCGTTCTGGCCGTGGTCTATGGCCTCGTCCTGGGCCTCTTTGTGGTGCAGGTCGCCCGGGCCGCTGTGGGGGGACGAGGGGAGCACTGATGGGCAGCATTCGGTTCAACCAAGTGTCCAAGCGGTTCACGCTGCGCCACGAACGCTCGCGCTCCTTCCAGCAGCTCTTCCTAGACCTGCTCCGGTTCCAGCGTCCCACCTCCAAGGAAAAGTACTGGGCGCTGCGCGACGTGAGTTTCCAGGTCGGAGCGGGCGAGATGGTGGGCATCGTGGGCGATAACGGCGCGGGCAAGAGCACGCTCTTGAAACTCATCACCCGTATCATCGAGCCCACCTCCGGCGAGATCCACGTCGATGGCCGGGTCTCGGCCCTGTTGGAGCTGGGCGCCGGCTTCCACCCCGACCTGACCGGCCGTGAGAACGTCTACCTCAACGGCTCCATCCTCGGCTTCAGCCGGCGCGAGGTGGACCGCATCTTTGACGAAGTCCTGGAATTCTCCGAGATGGAGCGTTTTATCGACGTGCCGGTCAAGCACTATTCGTCGGGCATGTACATGCGCCTCGGTTTTTCCATCGCCATCCACGTCCGGCCCGACATCCTGCTGGTGGACGAGATCCTGGCCGTCGGCGATCAGGCGTTCCAGCTCCGCTGCCTGGACAAGATCAACGAGATGAAGCGGCGGGGCATCACCATCATCCTCGTCACCCACGACCTGGGCACCGTGCGCGAGCTGTGCACGCAGGCCATCTGGCTCGACGACGGCGAGATCCAGGCCGAGGGCGCGACGAAATTTGTCCTGGAGCAGTACCTGGCCCAGGTGCACGCCGAAGACCAGGAGGTCTTGCAGCGGGCCGAAGCCGGCAAGCACGAGAGCGCAGACGGGGACGAGAGCGAAGTCGAGGAGGAGGCCGCCTGGCGTTGGGGCTCCCACGAGGCCGAGATCGTCCGGGTGCAGCTTCTCGACGGCGAGGGCCGGGAGCGCCGCACTTTCCGCACCGGCGAGCCGTTCGTCGCCCGGATGCACTACCGCGCCCACCGGCCCATCGAGCGGCCCCTCTTTGGCATCGCCCTGCACCACGCCGATGGATTCCACATCTGCGGCCCCAACACCGACTCCGGCGGCTACGACGTCGGCGCCATCGACGGGGAGGGTGCCATCGATTTCGTCGTCCCCTCGCTGCCCCTGCTCCAGGGGACCTACCTCTTTTCCGCCGCCCTCTACAATCCCGAAGGCACCCAGGCCTACGACCACCACCACATGGCCTACACCTTTCGCGTCGTGACCGGTAAAGAGATCGGGGAACAATTCGGCTCGATCTATTTTCCGAGCCACTGGCGGCTGGCCGATGACCGAGATTGACCGCCTGGCCCTGCCCTTCGACCAGTACCAGCGCTACACCGCCGCCGCCCAGGTCGCCGATTTGCTGCGCCGGCACCTGGGCCGCCCGGTACTCGACGTGCTGGACGTGGGCGGGCTCTACCGCACCCGCTGGGGCCGGGTCATCCTGCCGCTGGCCTGTTTTTTGCCCCAAGACCGCGTCTTTGCCGCCGACTTGGGCGCCTCACCGCTGGCCAACTACCTCGTCGCCAGCGGCGAGGCGCTGCCCTTTGGCCGCAGCTTTGACCTGGTCGTCACCTGCGACACCCTGGAACACGTGCCCCCCGGGGCCCGCCCCGGCTTTGTGGACGAGCTGCTGCGCGTGACGCGCCACGCCCTGGTGCTCATCGCCCCCTTTGACGGCGAGTCCACCCGCCTGGCCGAGCGCCTGATGCGCGAGTACCTGGCCAGCCACGAAATCGACCAGCCTCAGCTCCGGGAGCACGCCGACCACGGCCTGCCCGACGCCAAAGCCCTGCGCGCCCAGCTGGCGGGCCGGGGCCTGGCCGCCGTGGACCTGGCCGACGGCTACCTCCACCACTGGCTGGCCATGATGCTGGTCAAACACACGCCCGGCTACTCCCTCGACTTTCACCTGGACCTGGACCGCTACTACAACCGCCACTTTTCGCCCCACGACCGCCGCGAGCCGGCCTACCGCCGCCTATTCGTCGTCGCCCAACCCGGCGACGAGGCGCTGCTGCCGGCCGTCACCCGCGCCTGGGACGACGGCTCCGACCCTGCGAGTTCCTCAGGGCGAAGCTTGGCTGTCGAACTGCTCCGTTTCCTCAACCGCGACCGGTCCGAGGCCCCGTCATCCCGGCTGGCCGCGCTGGAGGCGGAGAACGCCCGCCTGCGCGAGCAGGTCGCCGGCTACGAGCGGGGGCGCTTTATGCGGCTGATGCGCTGGCTGCACCGGCAGCGCGCCCGCCTGTCGGGAGGAATCGACCGATGAACCACGTGCTCCTCGTCGCGCCGACGCCCATCGTCGAGCAACGGGCCGGGCCGGCCATTCGCTACTGGGAGTTTGCCCGCGTCCTGAGCCGCCAGCAGCCCGTCACCCTGTTGACGCCCAACGACGATCCCCCGGCCCATCCCGATTTCGCCGTCCGCCCCGGCCCGGCCGCCGACCTGGATTCGCTCCTGGACAGCCACCAGGTGGTCGTCGTCCAGGGGCCGGCCTTGCAGCGATACCCGGACCTGGCCAACGCCCTGGGCGCAGGCCAGCACTACCTGATCGTCGATCTCTACGACCCCATCACCCTGGAGCAGCTAGAGATCGACCGGGGCGGCGAGCAGGGCCGCTGGCTTCACCGCGAGTACACGGCCCTCTTGAACGAGCAACTGCGCCTGGGCGATTTCTTTCTCTGCGCCACCGAGCGACAACGCGATTACTGGCTCGGCGCGTTGAGCGCCCTGGGCCGCGTCAACCCCGATACCTACGACGGTGCCCGCCTGCGGAACCTCATCGACGTGGTCCCCTTTGGCCTGCCCGCCGAGCCGCCCCCGCCCGCCGGCCCGGTGCTCAAGGGCGTCGTCGACGGCATCGCCCCCGACGACCAGGTCATCCTCTGGGGCGGCGGCCTGTGGGATTGGCTGGACCCCCTGACGCCCATCCGCGCCATGCAGGAGGTGGGCAGGCTGTGCCCGCGGGCGCGGCTCGTCTTTTTTGAGACGGCCCGCTACGAAACGACCATGGCCCGGCGGGCCCGGCAACTGGCCGTCGAGTTGGACCTGCTGGGCCATACCGTCATCTTTGCCCCCTGGCTGCCGCAGGAACGTTGGGGCGCCTGCCTGCTGGAGGCCGACGTCGGCCTCTCTTTCCACCGGGACACCCTCGAGACCCGTCTTTCCTTCCGCACCCGGATACTGGACTACATCTGGGCCAGGCTGCCCATCGCCGCTGCCAGCGGCGACGAGCTGAGCCAGTTGGTCCGGGAACATCTCTTGGGCTACCTGGTCGAGCCCGGCGACAAAGAGGCCCTGGTCAAAGCCCTGATCGCCCTGCTGGGCGCTGCGGGCGACCGCCGCTGGCGGGCGGGCTACTTTGGGTCGTTGGCCGAAGGTTTCTCCTGGGAAAAGGTCACCCGGCCCCTCGTCGCCTACTGCCGACAGCCCTGGCCCGCCGGCGACAAGGGATCGCTGGCCGGCCAGCGCCTGGCCCAGGCGGGAAAGGATCGCCTCCTCTCCGACCTGGCCCACGCCGAGCGCCAGCGCGCCGAGCTCCAGGCCCGGGTGCAGATCCTGGAACGGGAGCGGGACGAGGCCCGGCGCCAGGCCGGCCGGTTATCCGCCCAACTCGACGAGGCGCAAGCCGAGTTGGCCGCCGCTCTGAACGGCCGCCTCATGCGGGCCTTGACCGGGGGCCAACGGGCCTGGCGCCGCCTGTGGGGGAGGGGTTCGTGAGCCGACCGCACGTCCTCGTCATCAGCCACGACCGGGTGGGCCGTCACATGGCCGGGCCGGGCATCCGCTACCGCGAGCTGGCCCGCGTCCTGGCCCGGACCTTCGACGTGACCCTGGCCGTGCCCGGCGACGTCGAAGCCCTGGAAGCCCAGCCCTTCGACGTGTGGCCCTACCGTCGCGGCCAGTGGCCGTCACTGGCCGACGCCGCCCACCGCGCCGACGTCCTCGTCGCCCCCGGCGACAGCCTGGCCGAGTTTCCGGCCCTGGAGCACCTGCCCATCCCCCTGGTCGTGGACGGCTACGACCCCCACACCCTGGAGACCCTGGCTCTGTGGAGCGGCGAGCCCCAGGACGTGCAAGCCACCCGCCACGAGGCCCGCCTGGACGTCTTGCGCCGCCAGTGCCGGGCTGCCGATTTCCTCATCTGCGCCAGCGAGCGCCAGCGCGACTGGTGGCTGGGCCAACTGGAACAGGCCGGCCGCATCAACCCCCGCACCTATGGCGCCGATCCCAGCCTGCGCCGCCTGGTCGACGTCGTACCTTTTGGCCTGCCCGCCGAGCCGCCCCGCGCCCGCCGGTCCGTGATGCGCGGCGTGTGGCCCGGCGTCGGCGCCGACGACCAGGTGCTGCTGTGGGGCGGCGGCCTGTGGGAGTGGCTCGACCCGCTGACGGCCCTGCGCGCCGTGCGCCGCCTGGTGGCCGCCGGCCGGGAGCGCCTGCGCCTCGTCTTCCCCGGCACCCGCCATCCCAACCCCGACATGCCCGACATGCCCATGTACGCCCGCACCCTGGCCCTGGCCGACGAACTGGGCCTGGCCGGGACCCACGTCTTTTTTGGCGATTGGGTGCCCTACGAGGACTGGCCCGCCGTCTTGCTCGAAGCCGACGTGGGACTGTCGTTGCATCCCGACACGGTGGAGGCCCGGCTGGCCTTCCGCAGCCGCGTCCTCGACTACGTCTGGGCCGGCCTGCCGATGGTCCTGACCCGCGGCGACGCCACCGCCGACCTGGTGTCCGGCCACGGCCTGGGCGCGCTCGTAGGCTACGGGGACGACGCGGCCGCAGCGGAGGCCATCGCCGGCCTGCTGGATGAGCCGCTCCCGGAGATCCGCTTCGACGCGGCCCGCCAGGCCCTCACCTGGGAGCGCGCCGCCGGGCCGCTGGTCGCCTTCTGCCGCGAGCCGCACCACGCCCCAGACAAAGGCCGCCGTTATTCCCCCGTCGTGAAGGAGGAGCCCATGGAGACTTCCCATCCCCTCATTTCTGTGATCGTGTTGACCTGGAACGGCCTTCACTACCTGGAAGACTGCCTGTCGTCGCTGCTGGCCCAGGACTACCCGGCCTTTGAGGTCATCGTCGTGGACAACGGCTCGACCGACGGCACGCCCGAATGGATGGCCGAGCATTTTCCCGACGTGCGGTTTATCCGCAACGAGCGCAACCTGGGCTTTGCCGGGGGCAACAACGCCGGCCTGCGGGCCGCGCGCGGCGACCTGCTGGTCCTGCTCAACAACGACACCGAGGTCCACCCCGGCTGGCTGGCCGCCCTGGCCGATACGTGCGCCGATCCCGCCGTTGGCGTGGCCGGCTGCAAGCTCCTCTATCCCGACGGCACGATCCAGCACGCCGGGGGATTCATCTACGGCCCCCGGGGCGAGGCGCAGCACGTGGGCCGCTTTGCCGAGGACAAGGGCCAATTCGACCAGCTGGCCGAGGTCGACTTTGTCACCGGCGCGGCCCTGGCCATCAGCCGGGCCGCGTTGCAAGAGATCGGCCCCCTGGACGAAGGCTTCTCGCCCATCTATTACGAGGACGTGGACTGGTGCTACCGGGCCCGGGCGGCCGGCTACCGCGTCGTGTACCAGCCGGCGGCGGTCGTCACCCACCACGAATCAAAGGCCACCACGCTGGAGAGCCACCGGCACAAATTCATCCTCAACCACGGGCGGGTCCGCTTTCTCTTCAAGCACCGCCCCCTGGAGCAATTGCTCGACGAATTCGGCCCGGCCGAACTGGCCTGGATCCGTAGCCTGGACCGCACCGAGGAGACGATGGGCGCCCGCCGCGCCTATCTGGTTACGCTGCTGGTCCTGCCCGGCATCCTGGCCTTCCGGGGCGGCTCTGAAGCCGAGGCCGAGGCCCTGGCCGGCCTGCTGGCCGATCTGCGGGCCGGGGCGGTCGCCAGCCTGGAGGCCCTGCCTGATTCGCCGGCCCTGGCCCCACCCCAGCGCCAGCCGCCGCCAGAACGGGCGGTCGCTGAAGCCGAGCCAGTGGCGAAGGTGCAGCCGGAGGCCGGCAGGGGATTCCGGGCCAAGCTCCGGCGCCTGGGACGCGCCCTCCGCTATCTCGACGTCCTGCCCGACCTGGTGGGCCACGTCCGGCAGCACGACCGAACCTTCGAACGTCAAGGACAGATTTTGGAAGAGCACGAGGAGCTTCTGGCCTGGCTCAGCTCGCACCTGGACCGACTCGAGGGCGGGATGGGCGAGCAAGGGCGGATCTTGCAGGGCCAGGCCCGCGACGTGGCCGAAAACATCCGCGAGCTGACGGCCCTGGCCGAGCGCCTGGCCCTCCGGGATGCAGTGCCGCTGGACAACCCTCGCACCGCACAGGACACGGAAAGCTAGAGGCAGCGAGCAAAAGTGCGACCAGAACGAGGGAACTCGTGAGCAGCCGGGATCTGCGCATCCTGTTCGTGATGAACCTTTTCCCCCCTGGGTACATCGGCGGAGCCGAGGTCATCAACTACCACACCTGCCGAGGATTGCGAGGGCAGGGCGTCGACTGCTCCATTTTGGTCGTCAACAACCGCATGCCCGAGCCGGTTGACGAGGTGTACGAATACGGCGGCATCCCCGTCCACCGCCGGGGCTTTTACACACGCAAACGGCGAGCCTGGCGAGACGTGTTTGACTGGCGCGTGTACCGCACAGTCCGCGCCGAGATTCGGCGCCAGCAACTGGACCTGGTCCACATCCACAACGTCTCGGGGGCGACGCTGGTGCCTTACGTGGCCTGTCGAGCGGCCCGGGTCCCGACGGTCAATACGCTGCACGACCTCTGGCTCCTCTGCCCCAACAATATGCTCTACCGGCGTGATGGCTCCTTCTGCGATCCAGCCGAGGAGCCCCGGGACTGCAAAGACTGCTTTCGCCGCTACGATTTTTGGGGGGACGTGCCCTACCGCCGTTCGATTTTCGCCCGGCTGACATCCAATGTGCAGCTATTCATCTCGCCTAGCCACGCTCTCATCGACCTGCACGTCCGAGCCGGCTACGACCGGAGCCGCTTCCGCCTCGTGCGTCACGGCCTCGACCACAATGCCGCCTCCGACCCGGAGCACGCCGAGGTGCGGGAGGTGGTCGCTTCCCGCGACCGATTTCGCACCCTCGTCTTTGCCGGCGGTGGGATCGAGATCAAAGGAGCTAAGGTGCTATTGGAGGCCCTGCCCCTCATCTTGCGCCACGTCGAGCGGGTGCGCCTGGTCGTCGTCGGGACCGGGGAGGCGCACCTCTTATCTAAATTTCGAGACTATGGGCCGGCGGTCCGAGTGCTGGGTCGGGTGCCCGCCGGTGACATCCGCCACCTCTTTGCCGCTGCCGATCTGGTCCTCGTGCCCTCGACCTGCCCCGAATCGTTCTCCCTGGTGACTCTGGAGAGCCTGCAGGTCGGCACGCCCGTCGTGGGCTCGGCCTTTGGCGGCATCCCGGAGCTGATCGACGAGGGCCAGACCGGCTACCTCTTCCCCGTCGGCGACGCCGTCGCCCTGGCAGAACGCGTCATCCTCCATTTTGCCCGGCCGGGCGTGGTGCATCGCCGGATGCGCCGCCGGTGCCGCCAATCGGTGCACGAGAACCTGTCCTTCGAGAACCACATCCAGGGCCTGCTGGGCGTGTATCGGGAAGTGTTAGGCCGCTGATGCGCCTCTTGCACGTGACCCACCAGTATCGGCCGGCCGTCGGCGGGGCGGAGCAACACATCGTCAACCTGTCCGAAGAGATGGCCCGGCGGGGACACGACGTCACGGTCTTTACCAGCCGCTCCCGCGACTATCGCACCTGGCGCAACGAGCTGCCCCCGTCCGAGCGGCTGGACGGCGTCCGGGTCCACCGCTTCTGGAGTTTCGGGCGGGGCAAATGGGCCTGGCGCATGCTGGACTACGGCTATCGCTACTATGCCCGCACCCGCGCCCGGCGCTACGAGCCGTGGATATTCCTGGGCAGTGGCCCCGTCTGCCCCGGGCTCTTTTGGGCCGTTCTGCGGCAGGCGAACAATTACGACCTGGTCCACATCAACAACCTCCACTACACCCACGCGGCCCTGACCTTCAAAGCGGCCCGCTGGCGGGAGCTGCCCGTCGTGCTCACGCCCCACGTCCACGTCGAGCAGCCGGTGACCTACGACGTCGGCTACATGTGGGCCATGTTGCGCGGCAGCGACCACGTCGTCGCCGACACCCGGGCCGAGCGGCAGTTCCTGCTCGACGCCGGGCTGCCGCGCCAGCGCGTCACCACCGCCGGGGTGGGCCTCCGCCTGGACGAGTTCCCGGTCCTCGACCCGGAGGCCTGCCGCCGCGAGTTGAATCTGCCGGCCGATGCCTTTGTTTTACTCTTCCTGGGGCGCAAGACGGAGTACAAGGGCCTGGACCTGGTGCTGGAAGCCTTTGCCGGATTGAGATCGCGCCACCCTCACCTCTACCTGCTGGCCATCGGCGCCGACACCGACCACTCGCGGGAATTGTGGGCGCGCCACGGCCACCTGGCGGGCGTGCGCAACCTCGGCGGCGTGCCCGACGAGACGCGCCTGGCGGCCTTGAACGCCTGTGACTGCCTGGTCATGCCCTCCAAGGCCGAGGCATTCGGCATCGTCTACCTGGAGGCGTGGGTCGTGGGCAAGCCCGTCATCGGCGCGCGCACCCGCGCCGTCTCTAGCCTCATCGACGACGGGCAGGACGGCTACCTCGTCTCGCCCGGCAGCGCCGGCGAGCTGGCCGACCGCATCGCCCACCTGGTGGAGAATCCCATCCTGACCCAAGAAATGGGCCAGCGGGGTCGGTCCAAGGTGACGAGGCGTTATACCGTGGCCCGCATCGGCGACGTCGTGGAAGGCGTCTACTTGCGTGTCCTGCGCCGGGCACATCAAGCTCAGAACGGAGGAAAAGGATGAAAGTCAGTCTGATCAACCTCAACCTGGTGGGCCTCGATGCCATCGGGATCTGCATCCTCAGCCAGGTGCGCTTTTTCCAGGAGCGCGGCGACGACGTGCGCGTCTACGTCCAACACCCCGCCCGTGCCGTGCCCCAGGACGTCGAAGCCCTGACCCGCGTCGTCACCCTGGGCGACCTGATCGCGGGCCGGGAGGCGCACTTTGCCCGGTCCGACCTCTACATCTACCACTATCCCAGCCGCCACGAGCTGATGGAGAGCATCCGGGGCATCGACCGGGGCACGGTGATATTCTACTACCACAACGTCACGCCGCCCGAGCTGTGGGGCAGCGACGTGGACCGCGAGGCGCTGATCCGGGGCGTGGAGGGCAAGGCGCTGGCCCATTACGCCGACCTGTGCATCGCCGACAGCCCCATGAACAAGCAGGAGCTCGTCGAACTCGGCTACGATGACGATCGGATCTTTGTCCTCCCCCTCATCGTGGACCTACAAGCCTTCACCCCCGGCCCCCGGGACCCGGAGCTGGTAGAGCAGTACGGGCTGGCGGGCCAGAAAGTATTGCTCTTTGTGGGACGTATGGCGGGCAACAAACGGATCGACCTGCTCGTCGAGGCTCTGCCCCGGGTCCAGACCCGGATGCCCAACGTCAAACTCCTCCTCGTCGGCGACCCCGAGGGCTCGCCCGCCTACCGCGAAGTCGTCGCCGCCGCCCGCGCCCGGGCCGAGGAATTGGGGGTCCGGGACGACGTGATCTGGACCGGCGAGCAAAAGCCCTTGCCCTACTATCGCCTGGCCGACGTATACGTCACCGCCAGCCTGCACGAGGGATTCGGCGTGCCCCTCATCGAGGCCATGGCCTGCGAGGTGCCCACCGTCGCCAGCCGGGCGGGGGCCATGCCCTGGGTCGTGGGCGACGCCGGCCTGCTCTGCGAGCCGGGCGACGCCGGCGACCTGGCCGAAAAGGTGATCGCCGTCCTCCAGGACGACGACCTGCGCCAGACCCTCGTCGCCCGCGGCCGGGAGCGGGTGAAAGCCTTCCACGTGGAGCAGTACGAGGCCGGCCTGTCCGAGATCGTGGACGCGGCCGTCACCTACACCCTGCCCAAGATGCCGAGCGACGACGCCGCTGCTGAGACACAGCGGGAACCGGCTGCCCCTTCGTCGTCGCGGCTTCTGGGCTTCCTGGCCGACGAGATCAAGGCCTGCAGCGACGTCATGCTGCGGGGCTACACGGTGCGCTCGCGCATCCCGCTGCTGGGACCGCTCGTCGCCTGGGCGCGGCGCAACGCGACCTCGCACCTGCGCGAGCCCTACCTGGACCCCACCCTGGAGCGCCAGGTGGAGGTGAACCGCCGCACGGCCGGGTGGCTGGAGTTGGCGGCCAAGGAACTGGAGGCCGCCGCCCGCCGCCAGGCCGAGTTGGAGGCCCGAATCCGCGACCTGGAGGACCAGGTTCAGGAGTTGGCAGACGAGGGAGAAGGGGAGGGCGAGCTGTGAGCCAGGAATCCAAGCCGTCGAATCCTGACGACCGGGTGGACGCTTTTGGGCTGGAAGCACCCGACCTCGACGCCGAGGCGATTATGCAAGAGATCCGGGCCCGGGTCCGCGCCCGCCGCGCCGAGGCCAGGGCCCGGGGCCTCGACTGGGAGGCCTACGCCGATGGCCTCTACCCCCTCCCGCCCGACGCCGTCCTGAGCCGCGACCTGCACGAGGCCGTCCGCCGCGCCGGGCTGGGCTACGACAAGGTCCCCGTCGACATGGCGCTGACCGAGACGCGGCTGCCGCTGGTCGGCGGGCTGGCCCGGCGACTCAGGGCGGCGCTCCACGAATTGGTGCTGTTCTACGTCAACCGCCTGGCGGCCCGCCAGGTGCGCTTCAACGAGCAGGCGGCCCGCGCCCTGGCGGCTCTCGTCCACGACCTGGAGGCCGAGGTGCACGATCTACGCGCCCGTCTGGCTGCCCTGGAGGTGGAGCGGGGATGATCCGGCTGGCTTTCGTCGTGCCCCGCTACGGCCCCGAGGTGCTGGGCGGGGCCGAAACCTTTGCCCGGCGCCTGGCCGAGCGCCTGCCCCGCGACGAGTTCGACGTCACGGTGCTGACCACCTGCGCCCGCGACCTGCTCACCTGGCGGAACGAATACCCGCCCGGCGCGACCGAGGTCGGCGGCCTGCCCGTGCACCGCTTCCCGGTGGATCATCGCCGCCGCGACGCCGGCCTCTTCCAACGCCTGACCGACCGGGCCAACCGGGGCGAGCCCCTGTCCCACGACGAGCAGGCCGCCTGGCTGGAGAATGCGGCCCACAGCCCGGCCCTCTACGCCCACCTGGCCCGCCACGGCAGCGACTATGACCTGCTGATTTTCCTGCCCTACCTCTTTGGCCCGACCCTCTACGGCACGGCCATCTGGCCGGACAAGAGCGTGGTCTGCCCCTGCCTGCACGACGAGGCGTATGCCTATTTCGACGACGTTGGGGCCATGCTCCAAAGCGTCCGGGGGCTGATGTTCATCAGCGCGCCCGAGTTGGCCCTGGCCGAGGAAAAGCTGGGCGTGCGCCACCCGGCGGCCCGCCTCGTCGGCCCCGGCCTGGAGCCGTTTGTAGCCGATGGCGAAGGCTTTCGCCAAAAGTTTGACCTGTCGGGGCCGTTCCTGTTCTATGCCGGGCGGCTGGACCCGGCCAAGAACGTCCTGCAACTCGTCTCCTACTTTGTGGCCTACCGGCAGCGTCATCCCGACCGCGACCTGAAACTGGTCCTGGCCGGCAGCGGGCCGCTGTCCCTGCCCCGCCACCCCGACGTGATCGCCCTCGGATTCCTGGCGCGCCGGGACCTCCACGACGCCTACGCCGCTGCTACCGTCCTCTGTCAGCCCTCGCTGGTCGAGAGCTTTTCCCTGGTGCTGATGGAGGGTTGGCTGGCGGGCACCCCGGCGCTGGTCCACGGTCATTGCCCGGTGACGCGCCACCACGTCCTCCAGAGCAACGGCGGCCTCTATTTCACTTCCGCCGCCGAGTTTGCCGGGGCGCTGGATTGGCTCCTCGACCACGCCGAGGGGCGGGCGCAGATGGGGGCGCTGGGCCGGGCCTACGTCCGGCGCGAGTACAACTGGCCTGCGACGCTGGACCGCTTTCGCCACGCCGTCGCCCTCTGGACCGACCCCAGGCACTGAGAAGAAGCGAGCAACCCGATGAGCAGAGGCGCCATCCACCAGATCATGCCCGGCTTTCTCTACGGCGACGCATTGGGCAACCAGGCGGTCCGCATCCGCGATCTGCTGCGGGCCTGGGGCTACCGCTCCCAGGTCTATGCCGAGTTCCGCGACCGCCGCCTCGACGACCCCGGCCTGGCCTATCGCCGCTACGAGGACGACCCGGACGACGTGCTCCTCTTTCACTACTCCATCGGCTCGCCCGTGACCGAGTTCGCCCGGGGCCTCTCGGCCCGGGTGGTGCCCTACTACCACAACGTCACGCCGCCCGGCTACCTGCGGGGCTACAACGAGCCGCTGGCCGACCTGCTGGAGCAGGGGCGCCGCGAGCTGGCGCTCTTTAGCGATGCGCCCCTGGCCCTGGCCGCGTCGGAATACAATCGCCAGGAGATGCTGGCGCTGGGCTTCCGCCGGGTCGAGGTGCTGCCCTATTTCATCACCTTCGACTGGCTGCACGCCTCGGCAGAGGGGCCGGCCGGGCAGGAGGTCGCCGCCCGCTACGAGGACGGGGCCGTCAATCTGCTCTTCGTCGGGCGGCTGGTGCCCAACAAGCGCCAAGACGACCTGATCCGGGCCTTTCACGCCTACCACCGCCTGGTCAACCCCGAGTCGCGTTTGCTTCTGGTCGGCTCTGAGGCCAACGCTCCCGGCTATCGCCTGGAGCTGGAGGCGATGGCCGAGTCCCTGGGCCTGGCCGGGCACGTGCACCTGCCCGGCGCGGTCGGCCCTCGCGAGGGGCTGGGAGGCTTCTACCGGGCTGCCCACTTCTTTCTCTGCCTGAGCGAGCACGAGGGCTTTTGCATCCCCCTTCTCGAGGCGATGGCCTTCGACCTGCCCGTACTCGCCTATCGTGCCGCCGGGGTGCCCCACGCCCTGGGGGGCGCCGGGGTGCTAATCGGTGAGAAACGATACGATCTCATCGCGGAATTGATTGACATATTGGTGCGTGACGAGGTCCGCCGGCGCCGCTTGCTGGGTGGGCAGCGGCGCCGGCTGAAAGACCTGTCGCCCGCCCGCGTCGAGGAAAAGCTCCACAACTGCATCGAGAGGATGGGGGCGTTGTAGCCCTGCTGGCTGCCCATAAAGCGTCAACAAGTACCCTTTTCCTATTGCCAACGGGGCCTCACTGCCTTACAATAAACAATGGGGAAGTAACCATGAACCCCCGGTAGGACATCCGGCTTTCTCGCACGAAACTTGACCACAACTGGTGCACGACTGCTATGGAATTTGGTTGTGAACTGTGATACAATCGGGCAAAGGGGCCAGAAATCGCGGCCCGGCGAGCAGGGAACCAAAGACGTCAGATCTATGTCACTGAAACGAAGGGCGTCAGGGGTGGATTTGGACCGCCGAGTTGAACACTAGTCTGGTCTCGATGATGGCTTGGTCTGAGACCCGTTGAAAGCAAGGAGTCATGAAAGATCGGTTGACGTCAAGGTGGCAAAAACTGGGCACGATCCCAATCATATTGATGATGATCGCTCTGTTGCCAGTGGCGCAGACGGTCCGCAGCCAGGAACCGGTGCCGGCGGACCTGCCCCAACTGCGGGGGCCAGATGTCGATGAGTCACAACAGGCCGAAGAGCCTGAATGGTATCAGACCCTTCCTCCCAACCAGCCCGGTTTTCCCCAAGCTGTGAACGGCGCCTATCTGAGCTACGGCTCCTCGCCCACCCTCGTCGATTTGAATGGCGATGGCACCCTGGAGATCGTCGTCGGCGGCCGCGACCTGGTCGGGGGCAGCCCCGGCAACGGCGGGATGGTCTATGCCTACCGGCACAACGGGACGCTTTTGTGGCAAAGGCCCGTTCGGGCCCCCGTCAATTCCACACCCACCACGGTCGACATCAGCGGCGATGGCTATCCCGACGTGGTCGTCGCCCTGGGGGGACTGCCCGAGCTTGGCCCGTGGCACGGGGGCGTCATCGCCCTAAACGGCCTCAACGGCCAAGAGCTCTGGACCTTTGACACGCAGGACTGGCTCAATCACTCGCCCGATGGCTGGCTCGACGGCGTCTTTTCCACACCCGCCATCGGCGACGTGAATGGCGACGGCCAACTGGAGATCGCCTTTGGGGCCTGGGACCAGTGCATCTACCTGCTCAGTGCCGGCGGCCAGCCCCTGTGGGGCAACCTGCCGGGCATCCTGCCGGGCCAGATCCGCTGCGGCGGGCATGGCTTTTACAACGAGGATACGATTTGGTCCTCGCCCGCCCTGGCCGACCTCACCGGCAACGGCCGCCAGGAGATCATCGTCGGCGCCGACATTTCACCCGGAAACGTGCATGGCGACGACGGCGGCGGCTACCTCTACGTCTTCGACGCCGACGGCAACGCCCTCGCCCGGGAATGGATGGATCAAACGATCTTTTCCTCCCCCGCCGTCGCCGACCTGGACAACGATGGCGACTGGGAGATCGTCGTGGGGACCGGCACCTATTGGTCCAACACCGGCTACTACGTCTCGGCCTTTGACTACGATCCAGGACAAACAGATCCTACCCTTCGATTGAATCTTCGCTGGCGCCAGGGCACAGTGGGACGCGTATTCGCCTCGCCGGCGGTCGCCGACCTGAACAAAGACGGTTCGTTGGACGTGATCATCACAGTCCCCATCGGCGAGAACGGCGAAGGCGGGACACACCTCTACGCCTGGCGCGGCACCGACGGCGCCCCAATCTTCCAACGCCAGATTTGCAACTTTATGGGGCAATCCCACAGCACCAACTCCTCCCCAACGGTGGCCGACGTGGACGGAGACCAATGGCCCGAAATCCTGCTGAGCCACGCCTGGGAAGTCGCCATCTTTAACCACGACGGCACCTATTACACCGACTATTCCAATCCCCAGTGGCCCGGCGGGCCGTCAAACCCGGCCTGTGGGCGCATCGATCAGCCCACCACCGAACTCACCTACTATGCCGAGTACTCGCTCTACGCCTCGCCGGCCATCGGCGACCTCGACGGCGACGGGGACGCCGAAGTCGTCATCCCCGGCCACAATCCCGCCAATCCCAACCAGGGCATGATCTTTGCCTGGACCGGCCACAGCGTCCAGAAAGCGCCGCCCTGGGCCACCTGGCGCCACGACGAATATCACACCGGGAACGAGGTCTTTGAGACGATCCCGCCCACCAACCCGACCAGTTTGAGCAGCTCCTCTCACACGGCCCAGGTGTGGTCCACGTCGAATCAGATCCAAGTCGCCTGGTCCGGGGCCTACGACGAAGGGAGTGGCCTGGCCGGCTTTTCCATCGTGTGGGACACCGCAACCGACACCCTGCCCGACACGGTCCAGGACCTGGACGCCGACGTGACTCAGGCGACCAGCCCCGCCCTTAACGACGGCCAGGGATACTACTTTCACCTGCGCACCGGCGACCGGGCCGGCAACTGGACCGACACGGCCCTGCACCTCGGCCCCTTCTGGATCGACAGCACGCCGCCCAGCTCCTATGCCTCGTCGCCCGAGGTCGTGACCGGCTCGTTCGAGGTGTCGTGGGCCGGCAACGACGCGACTTCGGGCGTGGACCACTACACCATCGAGGTCCGCGACGGGGACGGGGCGTGGACCCCCTGGCGGGAGAACGAGACCGGCACCTCGGCCGTCTTCCAGGGCACGGCGGGCCACGTCTATGCTTTCCGCTCCATCGCCAAGGACGAGGCCGGCAACGTCGAGAGCGTCGATGCCCCAGAGGGCGACACGCAGACGGCCGTCGCCGAGTACCTGTTGCAGGGCCGGGTCTACGACCAGCGGGGCAAGCCGGTGGTCGGCGCCACCGTCACCACCCAGCCCGCAGCCCTCAACGAAGCCACCTCGGCCGACGACGGCGCCTTTGTCCTGGGGGTGGCCTCGGGCGGCACCTTTGAACTGATCGCCGCCCACCCACAGCACGGCACCCTGCTGCCGATGAAAAACCTCGCCGTGGACGGCGACCTGAGCAACTTGGACCTCTACCTCCCGCCCGCTACCAACCTGATCCTGAACGGGGATTTCGAGACGGCCGACGACTGGCAGGCCGGAGGGATTGTCGCACCCATGCCCGTCCAAAAGTTCGGACACACCGGCGACTGCGCCCTGGAAGCCGGCGTCTTGCCCGACCAGCCCGAACTGCCGTCGCCCTGGACCTGGGCCGTCAGCCAGACGATGACCGTGCCGGAGGACGCCCGCGAGGTCACCCTCGATTGGGTCTATCGCGTCGAAGGCGACGCTGCGCCGGACGACAAGCTGCTGGTCACGGTGGAAGGATCGACCTCGACGGCCAATCGCACGCTGGACCTCGGCGCCGCAGCCTGGACCCACGACTGGATCGACGTCACCGAGTTCGCCGGCCAGGAGATCGTGGTCAGCTTCCGCCTGACCCGCGAGGCGGATCAGAACCAAGTGACCGTCTGGCTGGACGAGGCCGGCCTGGGGGTCAAAATGGGCTATCAGGTCTTTTTGCCCCTCGTCACCCGGGCGCCCTGACCTTTTGCACACGCCAACTCCCAACTGGACCCGTCCCGGAGATGGGTCCAGTTTTTCTTTGACAAACGATCGCGAGTCGGGTACACTGTCGTCGAATCCGGTTGCAGAATTCGGCTCCCCAGCTATTGTGCTGGGGGGCCACGGGGCTTGAGGAACCTGTGCGCATCCTTCACACCAACGCCGGCTATTGGCCCTTCGTGGGCGGCGCCGAAACCTATCTGCGAGCCATGTCCGAGCGGCTGGCCCGCGACGGCCACCAGGTCGTCGTCGCCGCCACCGACGCCACCGGCGTGCAGAGCCACTGGGACCCCCGCCGGCCCCGCGTCGCCGAGGCCGAGACGACGCTGAACGGCGTGCGCGTCGTCCGCAGCCGCCTGGGCCACCTGCCCCTGGCCCCCTGGAGCTTTTACGTGCTGCGCCGCCTGGCCACCGACCTCGCCCGCCCGGCCCTCGGCCGTCTGAACACGCGCCCCCTCCTCGACCGGCTGGCCCGCTGGATGCCCCGCGTCCCGGACCTGGAGGCGAACCTGGAGGCGCTGGCGCCCGGATTCGACCTGGTCCACGGCGTCAACGTCGCCCTGGAGTGGCCGCTCCTGGCCGGCTGGCGCTACGCCCGCCGCCACGGCCTGCCCTTCGTCGCCACGCCCTTTGTCCACGTCGGCGGCCGCGACGTGCAGCGCTTTTACACGATGCCCCACCAGCTCGCCGCCCTGCGCGACGCCGACCGCGTCGTCGTCCAGACCGGCATCGAGGGCCACGAACTCGCCCGCCTGGGCGTGGACGAGGCGCGCCTGGTGCGCCTGGGCATGGGCGTCGACCTGGACGACGACGATGCGATCAGCATCGCACGGGGCGGCGACGCGACCCGCTTCCGGGTCCGGCACGGCGTAGACGGCTCCCTGGTCACGTTTATGGGCGTGCTGACCGACGACAAGGGCGTCGTCCACCTCTTGCAGGCCCTGGGCCGCCTGTGGGACGCCGGCACCGAGGCGACGCTGGCCCTGGCCGGCCCGACGGTCGAGCCCTCCACCTTTGAGCGGGCCTGGGCCGCGCTGCCCGGCGCCCACCGGCAGCGCATCCGGCGGCTGGGCACCGTGGGCGGGCAGCTCAAGCAGGACCTGCTGGCCGCCACCGACGTCTTTTGCCTGCCCTCGCGGGTCGATTCCTTCGGCATCGTCTACCTGGAAGCCTGGGCCTACGGCGCGCCTGTGATCGGCTGCCGGGCCGGCGGCGTGCCCGACGTCGTCGACGACGGCGCCGACGGCCTCCTGGTCGAGTTCGGCGACGTGGCGGGCTTGGCGGCGGCCCTCGAGGCGCTGCTGGCCGATCCCGGGCGGCGGCAGGCCCTTGGCGCCCGGGGCCGGGCCAAGGTCGAGGCGCGCTACACCTGGGAGCGCATCTACCGGGGCCTGCTGGCCGTCTACGAGGAGCTGGTGGCCTGATGCACCTGGCCCTCAACGCCAGCGACGTGGGCCGCCGGCGCGGCGGCAACGAGTCCTACCTCCTCGGCCTGCTGGAGGGGCTGGCCGGCGTCGCCGAGGAGGCCGGCCTCCAGGTCAGCCTGCTCACCGCCACTGAGGGCGCGCGCCAGCTCCACGCCGAGCCCCGCTTTGCCGCCTTTGACGTCCACGACGCCGGCCCCTACCGCCGCCTGCCCTTCCTCCTCTGGCAGCAGACGGCCCACCTGCGCCGCCTGCGGCCCGACTGGTACGTCTCGACCTTTTTCCTGCCGGCGGTCACGCCTTGCCGGGCGGCGGTGTTGGTCCACGACTTCTCCTTCCGCGCCCACCCCGAGTACTTTCCCCGGAGCATCGCCCTCTACATGCGGCTGCTGACCGGCCTGGCCCTGCGCCGCGCCGAGGTCGTCGTCGCCCTCTCCGAGTTCACCCGGCGGGAGGTGGCGCGTTTCTACCCGGCGGCGGCGGCCAAGACGGCCGTCGTCTACCCCGGCGTGGGCGCCGAGTTCACGCCCGACGGCGACCCGGCGGCGGACGCCGACGCCCTGGCCGCCCTGGGCGTCGAGCCTCCCTACCTGCTGGCCGTGGGCAACATCCATCCCCGCAAGAACCTGGGCCGCCTGCTGGCCGCCTGGTTGCGCCTGCGCGACGCCGGCCGCGCCGTGCCGCCCCTGGTCTGGGTCGGCCAGCGCCGCTGGGAGAGCAGCCCGCTGCTGGATAAAGCGCGGGCCGACGGCGTGCGCCTGCCCGGCTTTGTCCCGCCCCGGCACCTGCCGGCCCTTTACCGCCGCGCCGAGGCCCTGGCCTACCCCTCCCTCTACGAGGGCTTTGGCCTGCCGCCCCTGGAGGCGATGGCCTGCGGCACGCCGGTCTTGGCCGCCAACACCACCTCGCTGCCCGAGGCCGTGGGCGACGCGGCGGTGGCGGTCGATCCGGCGAGTGTGGAGGCCCTGGCCGAGGGGCTGGCCCGCGTGCTGTTCGACGCCGGTCAACGCCGCGAGTTGCGGGCACGGGGGCTGGCCCGCGCTGCCCGGTTTCGCTGGCCGGCGACGGCGCGGCGGCTGCTGGGCGTGCTGCGACAAGGGGTGTTATAGGCCACGGCTCAAAGTCAAGGTACCACAGCCTCAAGCCGAGCGCGAAGAAACCAAAGCCATCGAGGTCTTTGACAACTGGTGCTGGCTCATTAGAGTTGTTGCTGAATAAGCCGGGCAGTTCTCAGGACGCAGATGAACGCTGATGAACGCTGATATCTGCGAAATCCGCGTCCAGAGAGATTTGTCAGCCAACCAGGGTTGTTGCCTCTGTTGCAGTTTTACTGGAATCACCACACCTTCGAACGGGGCAAGTGGGCAGGCAGTAGCCCCTTGGACCTGGCAGGCGTGAAGGATGCTCCTTCCTTCAAATCCACCGCATCCGGGGAACGAGGTATTAGGAATTTTACATCGACGCCGGACACCGGTGTGTCTTTCGCCAGGAAGGGAACGTCTACTATCTGCTCGCTGCCGGCCCCCACAAGGTGATTGACGAGTTCTCCAGAAAACGTTAGGCGCGGTCTGTCCACAAAAAGGCTGCCACCTCGTCCCGCTGCCCGGCGCTGAGGTGCCCCGCGTCGACCAGCGTGTCCAGCATCTCCCGCAGGCCGAGCACGGCGTGCAGCCGATAGCCGGCCTCGGCCAGATCCGCGCCGCCGCCCTGCTCGCGGTCGATGAGCACCACCACGTCGCGCACCACCAGCCCGGCGGCCTCCAGCGGTTCGATGGCCGCCAGCTTGCTGCCGCCGGTGGTGATCAGGTCGTCGAGCACCACGGCCCGGTCGCCCGGCCGGAAGGCGCCCTCGATCTGCCGCGCCCGGCCGTACTCTTTGGCCTCCTTGCGCGGATAGATCATCGGCCAGCCGGTTTCCAGCGCCACCGCCGTGCCAATCGCCATCGCCGCATACGGAATTGCCGCGAGCCGGATTCCCGATTCCCCGATTCCCAACTCCCGGCGCAGCAACTCGGCGTAGGCCAACGCCACCTGGCGCAACACCACCGGGTGCGAGGCCAATAGCCGCAAATCGACATAGATGGGCGACTTTTTGCCCGAAGCCAGCGTGAATTCGCCAAACTGCACGGCGCCGATGTCGGCCAGGGCCAGGGTCAGGGCGCGGCGGGCGTCGTAGGGGGCCGGCTGGGTCGCCGCCCGGGCGGCGTTGCTCTGCGCCCGCAGGTCGAGGGCCGCCTGCCGCGGATCGCCGGCGTAGATGATGCCCCGCGACGAGTTGACGACGACGCCCAGGCCGTCGGCCCGCAGCCCGGCCGCGAGCGCCGCCGCCAGGTCGCCGCCCTGGGCGCCCACGCCGGGCAGCAGCACCCACGCCTCGGGGGCCAGGGCGCGCACGCGGGCCAGGGCCTCGGGATAGGTCGCGCCGACGACGAGGCCCGTGCCCCAGGCCGCCGCCTGTTCGGCCACGTGCTCGTAGAGCGGGCGACTGGGACAGGGCAGGGTCTGCAAGTCGGTCGCCCCCGGATTCGAGGTGTGGCACAACAGAAAAACGCCCCTCTCCGCGTAGGCGGTGAAGGGCGTCACCGAGTCGTGGCCCAGGTAGGCGTTGACCGTCAGGGCGTCGGCGCCCCACACCTCGAACGCGGCGCGGGCATAGGCCGCTGCCGTCGAGCCGATGTCGCCCCGCTTGGCGTCGAGGATGACGGGCACGCCGGCCGTCTCGTGGACGTAGGCGATGGTCTGGCGCAGCGCCGCCAGCCCTTCCGGCCCGGCCGCTTCGTAAAAGGCAAAGTTAGGCTTGTAGGCACAAACCAGGTCGCGGGTGGCGTCGACCACGCGCCGGTTGAAGCTCAACAGGTCGTCCCCCGGCGCCAACCGCTCGGGCCGGGGATCGAGCCCCACGCACAGCAGGCTCTCGTTCCGCCGCGCGGTCTCGGCCAACCAGTGATAGAATTTCATCGTTCCTCCCAGTTGGTGAATTGGAAATCTGGGAATCGGGTAGCAGGGAACAGACTTTCCGGGTCCCCGG